>JBEKIU010000038.1:0-25200 GCA_050011635.1 Acidimicrobiales bacterium | reverse complement strand
CAGGCCTACGGCCTGCCCGTGGTGAGGACCGTGCGCCCACCCGAGGGGTGGGACGAGCCCGGCGGCCCCGGCGGCGCCTATCCCGGCGTCGGCGCGAAGATCAACAGCCCGTGGCTCGACGGGCTGGACATCGCCACGGCCAAGGAGCGCGCCATCGAGTGGCTGGAGGCCGAGGGCATCGGCGTCCGGACCGTCAACTACCGGTTGCGGGACTGGCTGGTCTCGCGTCAGCGGTTCTGGGGCTGTCCCATCCCCATCGTCTACTGCCCCGACCACGGCATCGTCCCGGTACCGGTCTCGGAGCTGCCCGTGCTGGCCCCCGACGATGTGGAGTTCCTTCCCACCGGCCAGTCACCCCTGGCCACCAACCCGGAGTTCCTCAACACCACCTGCCCGGTCTGCGGCGGCCCCGCCACCCGTGAGACCGACACCATGGACACCTTCGTGGACTCGTCGTGGTACTTCCTCCGCTTCACCGACCCCTGGACCGCCGACCTTCCCTTCGATCCGGACATCGCCCGCCATTGGATGCCGGTCGACCAGTACATCGGCGGGATCGAGCACGCCATCCTCCATCTGCTCTACGCGCGCTTCTTCACCAAGGCGCTGGCCGATGTCGGCCTGGCACCGAAGGAACTGCGGGAGCCGTTCGCCCGGTACTACGCGCAGGGGATGATCCGGATGGGCGGGACGAAGATGTCCAAGTCCAAGGGGAACCTGGTGGCCCCGTCGAACTACCTGACCACCGTCGGGGCCGACGCCCTCCGCCTGTTCCACCTCTTCGTCGGACCCCCGGCCGACGATATGGACTGGACCGATCAGACCGACAGCGTGATCGAAGGCACCGCCCGCTTCCTCGACCGCGTCTGGCGACTGGCCGTTCCCGCCGGGACCGGCGACGCGCCACGCCGATCCGGTCCGCTTACCGCGGAGGACCTGGCCGTGCGGCGGGCCAGCCACCGGTTGATCGACCGGGTCAGCCGCGATTTCGAGCGGTGGTCGTACAACACGGCCGTGGCCGCCTGCATGGAATTCGTCAATCTCGTGCAGCCCTACAGCCGCCAGGGCGGTCAGGCCGAGGTGGTCGATGAAGCCGTCGACACCCTGCTGCTGTTGCTGGCCCCGATGACACCGCACATCGCGGCCGAGGCCTGGGAGCGTCGCCACGACGACCACATTCACCTCCGTCCCTGGCCGGTGGCCGACCCCGAGCTGGCCGCCGAGGAGTCGGTGACCATGGTCATCCAGATCAACGGCAAGGTGCGGGACCGGATGGAGGTGGCCCCGGACATCACCGAGGCAGAGGCCGAGCACCTGGCCCTGGCTTCCTCCGCCGTGGTCGAGGCGTTGGACGGCTCACCGCCCCGTCGGGTCGTCACCCGCCCGCCCAAGCTGGTCAACATCGTCCGCTGACGGTCAGGCCACCTTGAAGCCGGCCAGCACCCCGGCCCAGCGTTCCGGCTCCATTGGGTAGGGGGCGTAGAAGTTGAAGCGGTCGACCACCCCCCCGAACCGCTCGAGCACCATGGGGGCGATGTCGTCGAGCTCGCCGACCACGGCGAGGGTCTTGAGTATCTCGTCGTCGATGAGGTCGGCCATCTCCTCCCACGACCCGCGCTTGGACAGTGTGTTGAGATCGGCCTGGAGGTCGCCCCAGCCGTGGAGCTCCAGTACCGGCCGGTAGGCCGGGGTCGATCCGTAGAAGGCCAGTTGGGTCTTCACCGCCTTGGTGGCGGCGGCGAACCCAGCCTCGTCGGCGCCGGTGACCACGAGCCCCGGAAAGGAGATCTCCATGTCGGCGCGGACCCTGCCTCCGGCGGCCAAACCGCGATCGAGGGCGGGCGCGGTGACCTCGCGCAGGTACCGCTCGGTGGTGAACGGATGGGCCAGCATGCCGTCGGCCACCTCGCCCGCCACCTCGGTCATCCTCTGGCCGACGGCGGCGAGGAAGATCCGGGGGTTGCCGTACGGATTGGGTCCGGGATCGAACATCGGTGTCATGAGGGTATGACGGTAGAACTCGCCTCTGAAGGCCAACCGGCTGCCGTCGGACCAGCTGGCCCAGATGGCCCGGACGGCCATGATCAGCTCCCGCATGCGGGGGGCGGGATGGGACCACGGCATCGAGAACCGCTTCTCGATGTGGGGTTTGATCTGTGAGCCGAGTCCGAGCATGAACCGGCCCTCGGACAGCGTCTGGAGGTCGTTGGCCACCATGGCCAGGTTCATCGGGTTGCGGGCGAAGGCCACCGCGATGCCCGTCCCCAGGTCGATCCGCTCGGTGTGCTCCGCGGCCAGTGCCAGCGGGAGGAAGGGATCGTGGTCGACCTCGGCCGACCACAGCCCGTCATAACCGACCTGCTCGGCCAGCCTGGCCGATTCGACGACCCCGGCGGGATCGAATCCGATACCTCCGTCTACACGCATGGGTCAACGGTATCCCGAGCTATCGGCACCGTCCGTGGGGGGACGGCCGCAGCCAGTTGCATTGACGCCATCTCCTGACCCACAATTGAGAGGTGACCGATGACGCCACCGACGGTCGCCCCTGGCCGATAGACCCCGTCGGGTCGGAGCCCGATCCGGAGGCGGTGCCTGTTCCCGACCTGTCCGGACTCGACGATCTGGCCAAGGTGCTGGCCGAATTCGCCGCGTCCACCAACCGTTCGGCCTCGACGGCCCTCCACATCGCTCCGCCGGTGGGGGAGCCGGCCGGGCCGGCGGCCGCTGAGGGTGTGACCCAGGTGACCGACGACGACCGCAACCGGTTCGGGATGCTGCTCGACCACGCCGCCGAGCGTGGGCTGTTGAGCGTGCCCGAATACGAGCTCAGGTTGGGCGAGCTGGCTGTGGCCACCAGCCTCGATCGGATGCGCGAGATAGTGACCGACCTTCCCGTGTTCACCCCGTTGGGCGCCTCCACTGCGCCCCGGTCCCCACGGTCCGGTTCGGGGGCGGCCGTGGCTACCCTGGGCAGCCGCCGTCTCACCAACCCGTGGATCGTGCTCGGGCTGCTGGTGCTGGTGACCGTGGCGTTGCTGGTGCTCTTCGTGATCCACGCCGAGCACCTGGTCCACAGCCACGGTACGGGAACGGTCTCCGCGCCGGGCGGCGTCCCGCTCCTCAGTGCCCTTCGCCTCTGAGGAACTGCTCGAGTTCGGCCGCGATCTCGTCTCCGCTCGGAACGTCCACGTCGAGCCCCAATGGATTGACCTCTTCGGAGTCGAGGGCCGTCTCCAGACGGCGGACCATCTCGAGGTGGTCCGGGTTGGCCCCGATCAGCTCGTCCACCTGGTGCCGGGACTCCTCACCCGCGGCGCGCAGCGCCGAGCTGTCGAGCACGGCTCCGGTGACCGCAGAGAGCCCCTCGATGAGGACCGCGCTGGCCTCGGGGTAGGGCATTGCCGACACGTAGTGGGGAACCCGCGCCCATAGTCCGATGACCGGGATCCCGGCGGTGCCGAGCGCCACCTCGAGCGCGGCCTGCACCCCGGCCGGGACCTCCAGCGTCCCGTGGACGGTGCCCACCCGTCCGGCCAACTCCACCGATTGGGGAGGGACCGTCGAGGCCAGCCGGACCGGCCGGGTATGGGGGGTCGGGGCAGGAAATGCCCCCAGGCCCACCACGGTGCGCACCTTCAGGTCCTGGGCCAGCTTCACGACCGCCCGGATGAAGGTGGGCCACCGGAAGTCGGGTTCCGGACCGGTGAGGTACAGCACATCGGCACCGGCCCGGTCCTTGCTGGTCACGATCCGGATCGTGGGCCAGGTGAGCTCGGTGGTGACGCCATCCTCCAGACGGGCGATGGGCCGGCGGGCCCGCTGGTCGATGAGCAGTTCCGTGTCGAAGGAGGCCACCAGCGTGGTCGGGGAGGAGCCGAGGAGCTCGGCGATGGCGGACGACGCCCCCATCCCGGCATCGACCCAGCCCTCGAGCCCGACCACCATGATCGGCCGGCTCAGGCGATCGCCGATCGGCTCCCCCCAGGCCGGATCGATCCGGTACAGGGACGTCGGGTCGTGTTCGTTCATAGTGACTCCACTTCGGCCAACGCCCGTTCACCCAGGCGGCCGACGTGGGCCGCGAACTGATCGGCACCCGACCGGTCGCCGGCGGCCGCACCGCCGGCATATCGGACGTGGACCCCCTGGAGGATGCAGGCCAGCTTCCAGAACCCGAACGCCCGGTAGTAGGAGATCTCGGACACATCACGGCCGGAAAGTTCCGCGTAGCGGTTCATCAGGTCCGAGCGCCGGGCGAATCCGGGCAACGCGGTAGGGGCCACGCCGAGCAGCGCCTGGTCGCCGTCACCGGGCTCGGCCCAGTAGACCAGCAGCAGTCCGAGGTCGGCCAGCGGGTCGCCCAGCGTGCAGATCTCCCAGTCCAGGATGGCGAGCACGTTGCCGCCGTCGTCGAGGACGGTGTTGTCCAGCCGGTAGTCGCCGTGGACGATCACCACTCCCTGCTGCTCGGGGATCCGCGCCGCCAGCAGCTCGTGGACCCGGTCGACGACGGCCGGTCCGGGCTGGCCGTCCAGCGTCGACTGGGTGAACTGACCGTGCCACCGCTTCAGCTGACGTGCGATGTAACCGTCGCGCCGGGCGAAGTCCCCGAGGCCCACGTCGTCGATGTCCACCGCATGGAGCTGGGCCAGGGTTTCGATGAGCGACTCGCCGGACCGGGCCCTCGCGGCCAGCGACAACCGGCCGGAGGCCCGGTCGTCGCGGATGATCTGGCCCTCGACGAAGGACATCACGTAGAAGGGGGCTCCGTTCACCGATTCGTCGGTGCACAGTCCGAGGGCGCGGGGCACCGGCACGCCGGTCCCCCCGAGGGCGCTGATGACGGTGTGCTCACGCTTCATGTCGTGGGCGGTCGGCAGGACGTGGCTGACGGGCGGGCGGCGGAGGGCGAAGGCCCGTCCGCTCCGATCGGTGACCCGATAGGTCAGATTGGACCGCCCGCCGGCGATCAACTCGAACGTGAACGGCGGTTCGGACCCGGGGATCATCTCGACCATCCACCGCGTGACCCCGGCCCGATCGATCCCCTCGACGTCGATCTCGGTGTCTGGCGGCCCTGCCTTCATGTCCTACGACGCTACCCGCGCTGCGATCCTGTCCCGGGGCAGCCTCCCGGTCACGCCTGGCTGCCGGGCGTGACCGGGTATCGTGATGGCGATGGTTGACGTCACCGACGCCACGTTCGAAGAGGAGGTTCTCCGCCGCTCGTCGGAGGTCCCGGTGGTGGTCGATCTGTGGGCGCCGTGGTGCGGTCCGTGCCGGACCCTCGGGCCGGTCATCGAGCGGGTGGTCGAGGCCACCGACGGCGCCGTGGCCCTGGTCAAGGTCAATGTCGACGAGAACCCGGCCATCTCGGCCAGCTTCCAGGTCCAGTCGATCCCCGCGGTCTTCGCCCTGAAGGACGGGAAGGTGGTCGACGCCTTCATCGGGGCCCAGCCCGAGGCGGCGGTGGCCGAGTTCGTGGCCCGGCTGGCCCCGGTACCGACCGAGGCCGATCTCCTGGTCGACGAAGGGATCCGGGCCGGAACCGAGGAGCCGCTGCGCAAGGCCCTCGAGCTGCAACCCGACCATCCGGGAGCCATCGGGGCGCTGGCCGGCATGATGATCGCCAGGGGCGACTCCGCCGACGCCATCGCCCTGCTCGGGCGCATCCCCGAGACACCCGAGACCAGGCTGTTGTTGGCCGAGGCCCGTCTGGCCTCCCAACAGGTCGACATCGACGGCGTCGACGTCGGAGATCTGCTCGACGGCCTGCTCGACCGGGTCCGAAGTGACGACGGTGCCCGCCAGGAGTTTCTGGACCTGCTGGAGACACTGGGACCGGACGACCCCCGCGCCACCGACTATCGCAAGGCACTGGCAGCCCGGTTGTTCTGATCCGCCGGGCCGGGCCGCCTCCGACGGGCCGTGGCCGCGGATAGCGTCACCGTGGTGCACGCGACCGCCCTGACCCTCGGCGACCGGACCTACGACATCGGCGACCGGGCCCTGGTGATGGGCATTCTCAACCGCACGCCCGACTCCTTCTACGACAAGGGGGCCACCTACGCCCTGGACGAGCTCCTCCGCCGGGCCGAGCAGCTGGTGGCTGCCGGCGCCGATCTTCTGGACATCGGTGGGGTGAAGGCCGGGCCCGGTCCCGAGGTCGGTGAGGCGGAGGAGCTCGACCGGGTCATCCCGGCCATCGGTGCACTCCGGGCCCGCTTCGACACCCCGCTCTCGGTCGACACGTGGCGGGCGAACGTGGCCGTCGAGGCCTACGCCGCCGGTGCCGTGGTGGGCAACGACATCAGCGGCTTCGCCGATCCCGGGTACCTGCCGGCGGCGGCCGCGGCCGGGGCCACCGTGGTGGCCACCCACATCCGGCTCGCCCCCCGCGTCCCCGACCCCGACCCGGTCTATGACGACGTGGTCGACTCGGTGACCGCCTACCTCATCGAGCGGGGGTCGTGGGCGCGTGCCGCCGGGCTCACCCCCGACCGGATCATCGTCGACGCCGGGCTCGACCTCGGGAAGACCGCTGACCAGTCGCTCACCTTGTTGCGGGCCTCGGACCGGCTGGCCGGGCTCGGCTACCCGCTGCTGCTGTCGGCGTCGAACAAGACGTTCCTGGGCAAGATCCTCGACCTCGAGATCGACGAGCGGTGGGCGGCCTCGATGGCGGCGACCGCCTTGGGCGCCGCCCTGGGCTGTCGGATCATGCGGGTGCACGATGTCGCCGCCCACCGGCAGGTGTGCTCGGTCATGGCCGCCATCGGCGCCGCCGGGCGGGCGCCCGTCGCCCCGGTCGTGCGGACGGGCCCATGAGCGCGGCCGAGGTGGCCGAGGCCACCGACCCGGTGCCGCCTCCGGCCGTCCCGGCCAAGTCCGTCTACCTGGTCAAGGGCGATGACCCGTCGCTGATCGGTCAGGCCACCCACGCCCTCTGTGAGGAGCTGGTGGGTGGCGGCGACCCGTCGCTCATGGTCGAGGAGTTCGGCGGCCCCGGGTCGGACCCGTTCGAGGTGGGCGCGGTCATCGATGCGTGCACGACACCGCCGTTCCTGGTCGAGCGCCGGATCGTGGTGGTGCGGGAAGCCGGGCAGCTGACCGCCCCCGACGCCAAGCGGCTGGCCGCCTACCTCGACGACCCGCTGCCCACGACGGCGCTGGTCCTGGCCGGGGGAGGCGGGACCGTGCCCCAGGCCTTGACCAAGATCGTCGGCTCGATCGGCGGGGTGGTGGACACGACCGTGGGAAGGACGAGCAAGGCCAGATCGCAGTGGCTGGCCGAGCACCTGTCGGGGGGGCCGGTCCGGCTCGACGGCCGGGCCACGACCCGACTGTCCGAGCACCTGGGCGGCGATGTGGGACGCCTCGAGGGCCTGCTCGACACCCTGGCCTCGGCCTACGGCTCCGGAGCCACGGTCACTTCGGCCGATCTGGAGCCGTTCCTCGGCGAGGCCGGATCGCTCGCCCCCTGGGACCTCACCGATGCCATCGACGGCGGGAAGATGGCCCACGCCCTGGCCGTGCTCCACCGGATGCTGGGTGCGGGGGACTCCCACCCTCTCGTGGTCATGGCCCACCTGCACCGGCACTACCACCAGATCCTCCGGCTCGACGGTGTCGGAGGCATCTCCCCGGAGCAGGCGGCCGATGTCCTCGGCCTACGGAGCGCCTTCCCGGCCAAGAAGGCGCTGGCCCAGTCCCGACGGTTGGGGACGGCCCGGATCGCCCGGGCCATCCAGCTTCTGGCCGAGGCCGACCTGGACCTCAGAGGCGCCACCGTGCTGCCCGGCGAGACCGTGCTCGAGGTGCTGGTGGCCCGGTTGAGCCGGCTGGTCACCGGGGCGCGCTGAGGCGCGGCCCGGCCCTGACTAGGAG
Source organism: Acidimicrobiales bacterium (assembly GCA_050011635.1). Lineage (GTDB taxonomy): Bacteria > Actinomycetota > Acidimicrobiia > Acidimicrobiales > RAAP-2 > Bog-756. Next base: position 17,310 of record JBEKIU010000038.1, on the reverse strand, counting down.
CTGACCGAGTCCCTGGTCTGCTGGCCCGCGTCGGCGACGTTCTCGGTCCACTGGAAACCGTCCCAGTAGCGGAACTGGTGCCGGCCGGTGGGGTCGGCCTTCCACCCCGAGGGGACCGCCGGCCTGGCCTCGTCGGTTTCGGTGAGGCTGGTGCGCTGCCTGGGCCGGTAGGTCCGGGCCAGAGCGACGGGTGATCGGACGGTCCGGGTGGCGGTCCCCCCGGTGCTGAAGAAGGTGGCGCTGATTTCCTCCGACGGGGCCGGCCGGTCGGTCGCTCCCGTGTCGAGCACCAGGCCCTGCCCGTCGCCGACCGTGATGGCTCCGAAGCTGCCGAACCCCGCCGGAGCCGGGTTGGTCCTGGCCGGCCGGCTCTCCTCTCGCTGCTTCTGGTCGGCTTCGGTGCCGAACCGCTCGAAGGGCAGGCTGGCCGCCCGCCCGGCGGCGGTGATCGGGGCCACCTTCGGCCGGGCGGCATACAGGTACATGCCCAGTCCGACCAGCGGCAGCAACAGGACCAGGACGAGGTAGGCGGCTTTGTTCTCCTCGGCACGCCTCCAGGCCCATCCGGGTTGGCGGATCAGATCGGCGGCGCCGATGATCATCGAGACCCCGATGACGAACCCGACCAGTTCGAGGGAGAAGATACTTGGACCTGCGATCTGTCCAGTCATGAGCCACAGCCTCCTGTCGTTGCCGCTTCTTGTGTCGTCACTGCTTTTCTCTGCCATCACTGCCGGTGGCCGTTTCCGCTGCCATCCCGCAGGATGGCGATGGCCGGTTCGGCGGCACGCCGTGTGGTCCGGTCCTCTCGTCGGTGCTATCGGCGTGGCGTCCGCGTCCTCGGTGGACGCTCGAATGTTCGGTGGCTGGAGTGCGCAATGGAAATGATCGGCGATGCTGCTGTGGCACTTCTTTATGGTCACGCTCTGAGGGTATGCCCTCAGCACTTTAAGTGTTCACCCTCTTACTGAGAGTAGTCAATAGTATTATCGGAAATCTCGCGACGCGGGGACCGGGCCGAGTTCGAGGGGCTCGAACCGCTCGGCCACGACGGTCATCGAACCCTCGGACCGCTCGATCCGTCCCCGTACGAGGAGTGCGGGGGACGACCGGGCCACCGGCCGCCACCGGAGCCAGGCGCCGCGGGAGCACACGATGTTGACCATGCCCGTCTCGTCCTCGAGGTTCAAGAACACGGCACCATGGGCACTCTCGGGTTGTTGGCGATGGGTCACGACGCCGCCCACGGCGATCCTGTCCCCGCTCGGCCTCGACCGCAGTTCGGCGGCCGGGAGCACGCCCCGTCGGCTCAGCCGGCCCCGGGCCAGCTCCATGGCGGTCGTGTCCGGCGCCATCCCGAGCGACCACAGGTCGTCGGCCACCTCTTCCCACCGGGTGGGGAGGGGGAGCGGCGGGGGGTCGGATCCGGTGACCACGCCCGGGAGCCGGTCCGCGGTGGCCTGGGAGGCGGCGCCCGCCCCCCACACCAGGGACCGTCGGTTCGGGGCCCGGGCCGGCCGGCCACCGACCGGGGCCGGCCGGCGGGGCCCGACGCCGCACCGGCCGAGACCGTCGAGGGCTCCGGCCGTGGCCAGGGCCTCCAGCTGGACCCGGGTGACACCGGCCCGGCGCACCAGGTCTTCCATGTCTGACCACGGGCGTCCCTCCTCGATCCGCGTCGCCGACTCCTCCCCGATGCCGCGCACTGATGTCAGCCCGAGCCGCACGGCCGGACCGACCGACCCGGTGTCGTCCTTCCCACCGCGGCCGGGACCCGGGTGACCGACCTCTTCGAGCCCGGCCCCGGAGCGCCCGGCGTTCACGTCGGGGCGCCGGACGACCACCCCGTGACGCTTGGCGTCGGCCACCAGGCTCTGGGGGGACCAGAACCCCATGGGCTGGGCGTTCAACAGCCCGGCGGTGAAGGCGGCGGGGTAGTGCACCTTGCACCAGGCGGTGGAGTACACCAGATGGGCGAAGGCCACCGAGTGGCTCTCGGGGAACCCGAAGTTGGCGAACGCGGCCAGCGCCGCATACACCTGCTCGGATACCTCCGGCGACACCTGTCGGGCGGCCATGCCGGCGAACAGCCGGTCGCGCAGGCGGGCCATCCGCTCGCCCGACCGCTTGGCGCTCATGGCCTGGCGCAGTTCGTCGGCCTCGGTCGTGGTGAACCCGGCCACGTCGATGGCGATCTGCATCAGCTGCTCCTGGAAGAGGGGCACCCCGAGCGTGCGCTCCAGGGCGGGCTGCAACAGCGGGTGCAGGTACGAGACCGGCTCGGTCCCGTTGCGCCGTCGGATGTACGGGTGGACGGCATGACCCTGGATCGGCCCGGGGCGGATGAGGGCCACCTCGATGGCCAGGTCGTAGAAGCACCGGGGCTGCACGCGGGGGAGGGTGTTCATCTGGGCCCGTGACTCCACCTGGAACACCCCGACGGTGTCGGCCCGGCACAACAGGTCGTAGACCTCGGGCTCCTGTTCGAGCCGGGCCAGGTCGACCTCGATGTGGTGGAACTCGCGCACCAGGTCGACCATGTTGTGCAGCGCGGTGAGCATGCCCAGTCCGAGCAGGTCGAATTTGACCAGCCCGGCCGCGGCGCAGTCGTCCTTGTCCCACTGCAGCACGCTGCGGCCCGGCATCCGGCCCCACTCCACCGGGCAGACCTCGACCACCGGACGGTCGCAGATGACCATGCCCCCGGAATGGATACCGAGGTGGCGCGGGAAGTCGAGCAGGTCGGAGGCCAGGTCCCGCACCAGCGGCGGGAGGTCGTCCCGTTCGCCGAGCGGCTCTCCCCGTTCGACCGACTTCGACCACGCATCCACGTCCTCGGTCGTGTGCCCGAGGACCTTGCCCATGTCCCGCAGGGCCGATCGCGACCGGTAGGTGATCACGTTGGCCACCTGGGCGGCGTGCAGCCGGCCGTAACGTTCGTAGACGTACTGGATGACCTCTTCCCGCCGACCCGACTCGATGTCGATGTCGATGTCCGGAGGCCCGTCGCGGGCCGGGGAGAGGAAGCGCTCGAACAACAGGCCGAGGGTGACCGCGTCGACGTTGGTGATGCCGAGCGCGTAACAGACCGCCGAGGTGGCCGCCGAGCCCCGGCCCTGGCAGAAGATGTCCTGACGCCGGCAGAACGTGACGATGTCCCAGACGGTGAGGAAGTAGCCGGGGAACCCGAGCGTACCGATGACGGCGAGCTCGTGGTCGAGCTGGGCCCACGCCCCCGGCACCCGTTCGGCTCCGCGTGGCCCGTACCGGTCGGTGGCGCCCCGGCGGACCAACTCGACCAGCCAGCTCTGCTCGGTGTGCCCGTCGGGTACCGGAAAGTCGGGGAGCCGCGGGGCCACCAGGCGCAGATCGAAGGCGCACCTGGCGGCGATCTCCACCGTCCGTTCGATCACCCCGGGCCACCGGGCGAACCGCCGGCGTTGTTCGGCCTCCCCCCGCAGGCAGGCGGTGGCCGACGAGGGGAGCCACCCTTCGAGATCGACCAGGGTCCGCCGGGCCCGCACCGCGGCCAGTGCGGTGGCCAGCGGGAACCGGGCGGGAGTGGCGTAGTGCACGTTGTTGGTGGCCACCGGGGCCACCCCCCGATCGGTGGCCAGCAGGGCCAGGGCGTCGTTGCGGGTGGCGTCGATCGGGTTGCCGTGGTCCCACAGCTCGACGGCCAGGTGGTCGGGGCCGAACCGTCCGATCAGATGGTCGAGCGTCCGGGCCGCGGCTGTCGGGCCCCCGGTGGTCAGGGCGGTGGCCAGTGCCCCCTTGCGGCACCCGGTCAGGATCTGCCAGTGCCCGCCGTGATGGTCGGACAGCGCGTCGAGGGTGATGACCGGCTTCCCCTTCTCCCCGCCGGCCAGATGGGCCTCGGCGATCACCCGGCTGAGGCGGGCGTAGCCCTCGGGGTCCCGGGCCAGCACGACCAGATGGGTGCCGTCCGGATCCGGCACCCCGGTGCGGACCCCCGGCATGCCCGCCCCGGTGATGGTGAGCTCGGCGCCGAAGACGGTGGGCAGGCCGAGGGCCCGGGCCGCCTCGGCGAAGCGGACCACACCGTAGAGACCGTTGTGGTCGGTCAGGGCCAGTGCGGCCAGACCCAGCCGGACGGCTCCGGCCGCCAGCTCCTCGGGATGGCTGGCCCCGTCGAGGAAGGAGAAATTGGAGTGGGCGTGGAGCTCGGCGTAGGGCATCGGTGGTGGGGGCGTCCGGTCATCCGTAGGTCGCTTCGACCCACCACCGGCCCCGTTCGATCAGGAGCAGGTGGGCTTCCGTCCCCGCCACCGCCTGCATGCGCGCGCTCCGCCGGTGGGACCTCGACCACCACCGCTCGTCGGACGGCCACGGGCCGGCCCAGGCGGTCACCGCCGACCACGGGCTGTTGTCCACCGACAGCCGGCACGGGGTGGCGGTGAGCAGACCCCGTGCCGACACCGCCACCGGCTGGCCGTCGGCACCCGCCAGTTCGGCGTGGAGGGGGGCGGGATACACGACCGCCGGGGCGGGTGGAGGGATCTGGCCGGGCCACGGAGCGCCGAGGGCGGTGTCCGCATGGCGTTCCCGGACGTTCCACGTGACGAAGCGGGCCCGTTGGGCCGGGCCCCGGCCACCTTGGAGATGGGCGGTCACCACGCCGTCGGGGCCGAGGAGGTCCTGCACCGCGGCCAGGGCCCGGGCGGCCCGGGCATCGGTGTCGCTCACCCCACCCCAGAACTCGGGATCGCCGCCGGAGGCAAGGACACGGCCACCTCGGGCTCCCCGGCGCTGTGCGTCGATCTGCCGGCCGGTCGCCGGCTGGCGTAGCTCTGACAGCTCACCGCTCCGCCCACCGGCCACCCGGTGGCAGGCGGCACCGTCGGTTCCGAACCGTCCGAGCACATGGGACTCGGGAAGAGCGGCGAACCCACCCAGGGTGCGGATACCCAACCGGTCGAGCAGCTCCGTCAGTTCGGGACGGCCGAGCACGCCCACCGGCATGGGGGCCAGGAAGGCGGGGGTCCCGCCCACCGGGACGACGAGGTTGCTGCGGGCGGCGAGGACGGCGGCGAACAATCCGTCGGCCACACCGACCTCGACCGGGGTGATGCCGGAGGTGGCGTCGGCGACCCGCCGGACCAGTGTGCCTTCGCCCCCGAAGTAGCGGGCCGGCCCGCGGGCCGGGAGCGAGCAGATACCGGTCCGCACGGCGGTGACCCACGGGCAGAAGGCCTCTGTGGCTTCGATCACCTCGACGAACGACCGGAGGGTGGCCCCACCCTCGTCATCGGCGAGGAGGTCGGGGCAGCGCACGACGAGGAGGCGGTTCATGCCGGCACCACCGGGTCCTCCGCGGCATCCGCCACCGCCCCGGTCGGCGTGGGCAGCCACAGGTGCCGGTGCCGGGGACGCGCCGACGACCGACGACCCGTGGCCGTCACCGTCATCCGGCGCCGGCGCAGGTACCCCTCGCCGGCACCCACGCCGTCCCACCGAGCGTCGCCGACCTTCAGCTCCACATCGGGGCGCTCGGGCCATCCGTGCCGTCCCGTCACCACCAGCACCGACCGGCGCTCCCTGGCCCTGGCCACCAACCGGCGGGCCATGGCCGGGCGGGGAGGGAACGGGGGACAGAGCACCACGAGATCGACGCCGTCGATCAACGCCGCGGCGACCTCGGCCCAGGCGGTACCGGGCCGGGGGACCACGGCCAGCCGGGACAGGTCGATGCCCAGGTCGTGGGAGGCGACGGCGCCGAGCCCCGGGAGACCGACGAGCGCGCACCAACAACCTGCTCCCGACGCCGCGGCCAGCAGGGCCAGCGTCAGGCTGACGCCACCGCCGGCGTGTCCGGCCGGGCCGGTGACGGCGATGGTGCTCCCCCGGCGCAGGCTGCCGTCGGGGAACAGGTCGGCCAAGGGGGGGACCACCGAGAGCAGCTGGGTCTGGCTGGACGAAACGGGTCGGGTCCGCTCGGCCAGGAGGGCCAGGGGCTCCCGGGCCCGTTCCCCGCCCGGCCCGGGGACACCCTGGTCGCGGGGAGGCCGATCCGTCGGGGTTACGAACATATGTTCGTACAGTACCGCCCCCGGGTTGTGTGGGCCAGTGGCTCCGACCAGGCCATCCGGCGGTTCCCACGGTGGGCCCGATCTGCTCGCTAGAGTTGAGGTCACCAGAGAGAGGAGGTGGTCCAACTGAGCAGTCAACGTTTTGGGACCCTGGAGGTGGCTGGCCGCTAAGGCGGCTCGCTGTACCACCTGGCGAATCCCAGCCAGACACCCACCGGGTGACCTAGCCGGACCCAGGTCCCATCCGGCGCCGCACGGGAATCCCGGTGCACAACTCAGCAAACCTTTACCTGCAGGGCGTCTCTTCGGGGGCGCCCTGCAGCACGTGTCGGCCCGGGCCCGTGTCCCGACCGCCCGGGCCGACCGACGTCAGGGGCGCATGGTGGTCTCGTCGAGATCGAGTGCGGCCCGCACCTCCCCGGCGACCCGCTCGCTGACCTTGCGTCGGGCCAGCAGACGGCCGAGCTCGATCCGCTCCGTGGCGATGACCAGCTTGCGGAGCTCGCGCTCGGCCTGCAGATCTCCGTACCGGTCGGCGGAGGGGGCGGTCCCGTTTCCGGAGCCGTCCTCGTCGACCTCACCGTCATCGATCGCCTCGAGCCTGCGGTCCATACGGGCCAGCTGCGACTCGTACCCGATGCGGATCCGGTCCACCACCGCGTCGGGGAACTGATCGGTCCGGCCGAGATCATCGATCCGGCCCAGGGCGATGACCGTCAATCTGCGTCGCGCCTCGGCCAACAGGACCAGGTCCTGCCCGTCGCGCGTCACCAGACCGAGCCGTCGGATGAGCGGGGGGAGGGTCAGGCCCTGTCCGACCAGCGTGGCCACGATGACGGCGAAGGTGATGAAGACCAACAGGTCGCGTTGCGGGAAGCTCTGAGGAAGGGCCAACGCGGCGGCCAGGCTCACCGCGCCGCGCATGCCGGCCCAACCGACCACCGTGATCTCACGCCATGACCGGGTCGAGCGCCGGGTGGCCCCGACCAGCCGGTGTCCGCCGGGAAGCACCGTCACCGCGAACATCCATGCCATGCGGACCGCGATCACCGTGCCGACCACGGCCGAGGCCTCGATGGCCAGCGAGCCCGATTCCCGATTGACCAGGCTGTCGAGTATCGGTCGGAGCTCCAAACCGATCAACAGGAAGGACGCCCCGGTCAGCAGGAAGACGATCAGGTCCCAGATCTCGCGCTGCTGCAGCCGGGCGGCCGGCGTCAGCACCCCGGAACCGAAACGGCCGAAGTAGAGACCGGTGGCCACCACGGCCAGCACGCCCGATGCCCCGAGCTTGTCGGCAGGAAGGTAGGCCGCGAAGGGCAGGATCAACAGCATGGTGTTCTCGATGACCGGCGTCTCGGTGAACCGGAGCATCCGGCATCCGAACCAACCCACCGCGAGACCGACCGCAACTCCCACCACCACCGCGAAGGCGAACTTGCCGAACACGTCGGCCACGGTGAACACCGAGCCCACCGCGGCAACGGCCACCTGATAGGCGGTCAGCGCGGTGGCATCGTTCATCAGTCCCTCCCCGCCGAGGATGATCACCAGCCGTCGGGAGAGGCCGAGCTTTCCGGCGATCTGGGTGGCGGCCACCGAGTCGGGCGGTGACACGATGGCGCCGAGGGCGAAGGCCACCGCCCAACTCATCCCGCCCACCAGCGTGTGGATGACCACGGCCACCGACGTCATGGTGACCACGACCAGTCCGACGGCCAGCAGCAGGATCGGTCGCCACTGGGTCCGGAGCTCATGCGCCGACGTGTCCAGCGAAGCGTCGTAGATGAGTGGCGGGAGGAAGACCAATAGGACGAGATCGGGTTGCAACTCGATCCGGTGCTTGAGGGGCAGCAGGGCCACGCCGATGCCGGCGACCACCAACAAGATGGGATAGGCGATCCGGAGCCGGTCGGCGACGATGGCGATCAACACGATGCCGATGAGCAGTCCGAGCCCATCGGCGATGCTGATCATCGGAGCGTGGTCACGGCTCGGCGGCGCATCGTCGGGATACCCTCCACGGCGCACAAACTACTCAGGGCCGTCACCGGCGATGGTGGAGCTACCGATCGCCCTCGGGTTCGGAACGGAGGGACCGCTCGATGTCCCAGCGGTGGTGGAAGGCGTCGTGCGCGTTGGCCAGGACCACGTCGGACAGCGACTGCCCGCCGCGTTCGGGGTGGATGAGGATGATCCCCGAGCGCCGGGTCTGCCCGACTGCATACTGCCATCCGGCCACCGAGCGGGACAGGGACCACAACGCCGCCTGGAGCGGGATCCGCTGGTACTCCCGTGCCCGGGCCAACGCCTTCTCGTCATAGCCGGCCACCTCCGGAGGCGCCCCCGCGGCGATCCCGGCCAGCCGCTCGGCCCAGATCCGGAGGTTGTCGGCCACGTGGCTGACGTAGGCCGACACCGACCACTCGAGCTCGGGATGCTGCTCGGTGCCGGTGGCCCCGACGAGCGTCCGCCCGTAGGTGCTCGGGACGTCGGCGACGAGGACGACGGCGTCACCCACGCTCACCCGCCACGAGAAGCCGCACGCCCGGCAGGGCTCGCCGTAGACCGATGTACCCCAGTCGCTCATGGCACGATTGTGCCACCCGGACGGCGGCCCGACCGATCCCCGGGCCGCCGGTGCGAAGATGGCGACGATGAGCGACCCGATCGACGATCTCGCCCGACTGTGGGAGTGGACGGCGAAGCAACAGTTGCACGGCTACTCGCCCCTCTACGACCAGATCGCCCTGGCCGTGGCCCACGATCGGGAGGTGCTGCGCATGGTGGCGACCCTCCCGCCGGCCTCGCACTTCCCCCTGGCCCTGTTGGGGGCGGTCCACTACCTGGTCCTCGATGGTCTCGACCATCCTCTGGCCGAGGTCTACGCGGGCCGGACCGATGCCCGTCCCGCTCCCTTGTTCCTCGAGGTGTGCCGGACCCACTGGGACGAGATCGAAGCACTGCTCGCCGTTCGCCACGTCCAGACCAACGACTGCGGCCGCAGTGCACTCATCGGTCCCGGGCTCACCTGGTTGGCCTCCCGGTTGACCCGACCGCCGGCCCTGGTCGACGTGGGCACCAGTGCCGGCCTCTCCCTCCTGTGCGATCGGTACCGGCTCGACTACGGCGCGCACGGCGTGACCGGTCCGGCCCACTCGCCGGTCGAGGTCGCCTGCCGCATCGTGGCCGGAGATCCTCCCATCGCCAAGCGACTGCCGGGCCTGGCCTCGCGTGTCGGGATCGACCGGTCCCCGTTGGACGTCTCCAACCCCGAGGACGCGCGATGGCTGCTGGCCTGCGTCTGGCCCGACACCGGAAGGCTGGAGCGCACGGCCGCCTCTATCCACCTGGCGCGGGACGATCTCCCCGAACTGGTCCGAGGCGACGCCAACGAGGTCCTTCCCGGTGTGCTGGCCGACCTGCCCGGTGCAACGCCGGCGATCGTGATGACGACGTGGGCCTTCGCCTATTTCTCGCTCGAGCAGCGGCACCGGTTCGTCGAGATCCTCGATCGGGCGTCGCAGACCCGTCCCATCGCCTGGCTCAGCGCCGAGGGTCCCGGGATCGTGGAGGGGTTCGGAGCCGACGCACCCGAGCGCCACCAGCACGCCGGTGACGTGCTGGGCGCCGTCCTCTACGACCACGGCACGAGGCAGGAACAGCTACTCGCCCTGACCCACCCACACGGCCACTGGATGGACTGGCGGGGCCCGGCCGCCTGACCGCTCACTCGGGGGCGCGGAGCGGCCCTACTCTGGGGCGCGGCAGACCGCCTCGACGTTGTTGCCGTCGGGGTCCCGTACGAAAGCGCCGTAGTAGTCGGGTTCGTACTCGGGCCACAGTTGGGGCTCATGGAGTACTTCTGCCCCCACGGCCTCGGCCGCGTCGAAGAACCGCCGCACACCGGCCCGGTCGGGGGAGGCGAAGGCGATGTGGGACTCACAGAACCCCTGGCCCGTCGAACGCGGCCCGATCCAGAACCCGGGGACGGGAGCCACGCCGAACCCCACGACCTCCCCGAAGTCCAGCACCCGACCGAACCCGAGCGGGGCCAGCACGGCGTCGTAGAAGGCGGCACTGGCGGTCACATCGACGCACTGGATGGAGAGATGGTCGAGCACGACGCACAGCCTGTCAGACCGGGCCTGCGCGATGCTTGGTGACCGTGACCGACACTCGTCCCATCGCCAGACCCCTGCACCCGCTTCCAGCACAAGGGGACAGGGTGCCGTGGCCGACGGCGGTGTGGCCGGTCGGTGCGCTGCCCGACCGGGTCGATCTCGACGACCTGATGGCCGAGGCGTTCGACCCCGCGGGTCCGTTGCACGATACCTACGCGGTGGTGATCATCCACCGCGGCCGATTGGTCTTCGAGCGCCACGAGGGCCTCCTGCCGCAGTGGGACAAGCCAGGCAAGCCGGTGGTGCGGGAGACCCCACTGCTGTCGTGGTCGATGGCCAAGTCCATGCTCCACGCCGTGGTGGGCATGCTGGTGGCCGAGGGGAGACTGGTGCTCGATGATCCGGCGCCGGTCCCTCTTTGGCAGTCACCGGGCGACCCTCGTGGTGAGATCACACTCCAGCACCTGCTCGACATGCGCGACGGACTCGACTTCGTCGAGGAGTACGACGACCCCGAGACTTCCGATGTCCTGCAGATGCTCTTCGGCCGGGGGAACGAGGACATGGCCGCGTTCGCCGCCGACCGGCCGCTGGCCGCGCCCCCGGGCACCAGGTTCAACTACTCGAGCGGGACCAGCAACCTGATCTCGGGCATCGTGGCCCGCACGGTGGGCCCCGGCGAGGAATACCGCCGGTTCCTCGCCCGTCGGCTGTTCGGCCCGCTCGGCATGACCTCGGCCACCGTCACCCTCGACGACGCCGGAACCTGGGTGGCGGCGTCCTACCTGTACGCCACCGCCCGCGACTACGCACGGTTCGGCCTGCTCTACCTCCGGGACGGGAGATGGGGGGACCGGCGGCTGCTGCCCGAAGGGTGGGTGGACCACGGGCGCCGGGCGCGCTCGGTCGACCCCGATGGCGGCGACTACTACGGCTCGCACTGGTGGACGCGGGAGGACGGACGGGGCACGTTCTGGGCCGCCGGGCACGAGGGCCAGTACCTCGACATCTGCCCGGACCTCGACCTGGTCCTGGTCCGGATGGGACGGACCGATGACGAGCACTCCGACGACGTCAAGGACTGGCGGACCAGGGTCATCGACGCCTTCGACCCCGACTGCAGCTGACCGCCCGGACCGGATCCGGCCGGCGACGGGGGCACACCGCCGGTTCCCTCAGCATTCAGTTGTTGCCCATGTCTCCTACGGGTGAACGAAGCACGGCTGGCGGCTCGACGCAGTCGCGCAAAGGCCTATCGGCTCGACGCAATCGCCAGACCTATCGGGTCCTGCCGCGGGTTCTGGAGACCAGCCGGGTCTCGATGTTCCGCAAGGTCGAGATCGTGGCGTCGATCTCGTCGGGATCGGCCACGGTCTCCTCGAGCATGCTGCTCCAGATCACGCGCAGTCGCTCCAGGTTCTCCTGCGCCTTCTCCGTGGGATACAGGTGTACCCGCCGGGCATCGTGTTGATCGACCTCACGCCGCACCAGGCCTGCCTTCTCCAGGCCCCGCACCGCCCGGCTGAAGTTGCTCGAGATCAGCTGGGTGGCATCGGCGGCGGCGCGGGCGGTCGTGCCCGGGTGCCGGTCGATATAACGCATCACCGCTCCCTGCAACGGCGTTCCCGACTCGGCTTCGGCCTCCTTCGACGCTTCGATGTGACGGCCAACCGCCAGAATCAGGTCGGCGAGCTCGAACAGCCTCGACTTCTGCTCCTCGATCATTTCGCCGGGACCTCCGTCATCGCTTGCTGATCAGTATCATCTGATTAGTATCACTTGACAGACACTTTACCGTATCGCTGTCAAGCGACAGGAATGGACGGACGGCGGTCATACCAGCGACCGCCCCGATTAAAGGACGAAGCCGTGACCCTCATCGCCATCGAGGAACACTGGATTGCCCCGGGCATCACTTCCGCCCTCAAAGCCCTGGCCCGGCCAGACGAAAGCCTCGCCTTCAACGCAATGGGCGACCACCAACAGCGACTGGAAGACCTGGGCGATGGCCGGATCGCGGCCATGGACGCCCAGGGGATCGACATCTCGATCCTCGCCCTGACCCCGCCCGGAACCCAACCGCTCTCCCCCGAGGAGGCCCGGCGCCTGAGCAGCGCCGCCAACGACACGGCGACGGCGGCTGTCAGCAGGTATCCGACTCGGTTCCGGGCGCTCTCGACCCTGCCCATGTCCTCTCCGGAGCATGTCGTCGGCGAGCTCGTGCGGGCCAAGGGCCTGGGCCACGTCGGCACCATGGTCTACGGCCGTTCCGGCGACCGCTTCCTCGACGACCCGGCCTACGACGAATTCTTCGCCGCCGCGGCGGAGCTCGGCCAGCCGATCTTCATCCACCCGCAGATCCCGACAGACGCGGTGCGCGACGCCTCCTACCGGGGCTTCGGCGACTTGACCGATCTTGCGCTGGCCACCTTCGGATGGGGCTGGCACCTCGACACTGCACTGGCCGCACTACGCCTGATCCTTCGCGGGACCTTTGACCGACACCCCGAGCTGCAGATCGTGCTCGGCCATTGGGGCGAGATGCTGCTGTTCTGGCTCGACCGGGCCGACAGCCTGTCCCGCGTCGCCGGCCTGCCGCGGTCCGTCTCGGAATATATCCGGGCAAACTTCCACATCACCACCTCCGGCATGCTCAACCCGGCGCTGCTCGACCACGCCTTGTCAGTGACCTCCGTCGATCGGCTGATCTTCTCCACCGACTACCCGTTCCAACGGCCGGCCCGGGACGAGATCAGTTCCTTCCTCGGACACTTCGCCTCCGATGAGGACCGCCAGAAGTTCTCCTCCGCCAACGCGGCGGCGCTGTACGGCCTCGACGGAATGGGCCTCTCCGCTCAAACGGTTGGGCCGACAAAGGGGTCGACCCCGATGTGAGCGACATCGGGGCCTCGACAGGCCCTCGTCAGATGCCGTCCCACAGGCCCACCGGGGCCTGGCCGACCCGGTAGTGGCCAGGCTGCCGCTGCCCGGAGGCGGCCTTCTCCAGCCGCTTCTGCATCCCCGGGGTGAGCGCCTCTGCCTTGATCATCTCGAAGTAGGTGGCCGTGGCGTTGCCCACGTCGAAGAAGTCCCGCTGCCAGCTCCACAGGAAGTCGCCTGCGTACCGGAACCAGCTGCCGCCCAGCCCGGCGATCTCGTAGTGGCTCCCGTCGGCCCGGGTGGCGTCGGCCACCTGCTTCCACAGGCCGAGGATCTCCCCTTGGGCATCGTCGATGAGCACCCGTTGGTAGGGGTAGGTCCAGCCGCCCAACCCCTCCATCTCGTAGCCCAGGGCGTACTCACGTATCTCGTCCCGGCCGACGGCCATGAACTCGTCGGTCGGGCCCACGTTCCAGCCGTAGGTGGCATCCTCGGTGTACATGTCGGCCATCGGGGTCCAGTCGAGCTGCTCCTCGCAACGCCGGTTGATCTCGATCCACCGTTCCATCATCTCTTCGAGCTCGCGTCGTGGAAATTTCGGCATGGCTACTCCTCTTCGGTGATGTGAAGCGCGGACGTCGGGCAGAAGTGGACGGCCGCCTCGACCTCGGCGCGGCGCGCCTCGTCGGGGCTGTCGTCGAGGATGGTGACCGTCGTCTGCTTGCCCAGCAGGAAGACACCGGGTGCCTCCGACTCGCAGACACCGTGACCCTGGCACAGGTCGAGGTCCACCCGGACCCGCATCAACGTGCCGACCCGCCGGCCGCCGCCGGTGCCCGGTCGCTCTTGCGCCGGTAGCGCACCACGCAGGGCTGCTGGAGCTGGACCACCATCTTCGAGTGATCGTTCCGGTACGTCTCCGGGGGTTGGGCGAGTTCGAACTCCCACTCCAAGAGGAGCACCGAGAAGATGGCCTTCAACTGCATCATGGCGAAGGCCGCGCCCACGCAGCGGTGGCGGCCGGCGCCGAAGGGGATCCAGGTCCACGGGTTCGACCGGTCCTCCTCCCGCGGCTGGATGTACCGCTCGGGCTGGAACGAGTCGGGGTCGGGGAAGTCCTCGGCGATCCGGTTGGACACCGCCGGACTGGTCCCGACCATCTGGCCGGCGGTGACGGTGAAGCCGTCGACCTCGATGTCCTCCTTGGCCACCCGGAGGAGGAGGATCAAGGGAGGATGCAGCCGCAGCGCCTCCTTGACGGCCGACTCGAGGTGGGGCATCTCCCGCAGGGCCTGGTAGCTGACCTCGGCTCCGTCGGCGTACAGCTGGCCGAGCTCGTCGTCCACCGCCCGGAGCTCGCCAGGGTGCCGGAGCAGCTCGATCAGGGTCCATGCCGCGGTGCCCGAGGTGGTGTGGTGACCGGCGAACATCATCGAGATGAACATGCCGGTCACCTCGTCGGCCAGAAACTTCGGTGACCCGTCCTCGTTGCTGATGGACATGAGCACATCGAGCAGGTCGCGCTCCGCATCGTCCGAAGGGGGAGTGGCGGCTCGTTTCTCCATGATCGCCTCGACCAGCTCGACCAGCCCCCGGCGTGCGGCGTCCCGGCGGCGGAAGCTCTCGATGGGGGCATAGGGATCGACGTAGGCGATGGCGTCCGTGCCCTGCTCGAGGTCGTGGTAGAGCTCGGCGAACCGCTTGTCCAACTCGTTGCGGAACCGTTTCCCGATGAGGCAGGCCGACGACGTGTAAATGGTCAGCTCGGCGAACCAGTCGAGCAGGTCGATCTCCCCCTCGTCGGCCCAACCGGCCACCATGTGCTCGACCTCGTCGGCGATGGTGGCGGCGTGACCCCGCATGAACTTGTCCCGCAGGGCCTGGTTGTGGAGCATCTCGCGCCGGCGTTCGGGCGGAGCGTCGAAGACCACCCCTTCGCCGAAGACCGGGGTCATGAACGGGTAGGCTTCGGCCTGGTCGAGGATCTCCTCGGGTGCGCGGAAGAAGTACTCGTTGGCCCCCGCGCCGGTCATCAGGACCACGTCCCGCTGGGCCAGGCGGAACACCCCCACGTCGCCGCACTCGGCCCGGACCCGGTTCATGAGCGCGATCGGATCGACCCGCAGCTCCTCGAGGTGCCCGTTCTCCTCTTCGCCACCGGAGACCCGTGGTGGCAGCTTGTGGTCCAGCGCGGTTGTCATGGTCGTACCTCGTCATTCGGGTCGGTGTCATTCGGGTCGGTGCGGATCGGTGCTTCCGGTTGTAGTTCGATGATGGTGGCGTGGGTGCCGCGGGGCAGGCCCACGACGGCGGCGATGGCCTGGGCTACACCGGCGGGGCGCATGAAGTTGGAGTGCCGGGCGAAACCCCACTCCGCCCACTGCTCGATGACCCGGCCGGTGACGTCGGGGTCCCAGTCCATGCCCATGCCGGTCAACGTCGGCCCGGGCCGCACGACGGTGGCCCGCACACCGGTTCCCTCCAGCTCCATCTGCAGGGAGTGAACGTAGCCCTCCAGGCCCCACTTGGAGGTCACGTAGGCGGCCATCGACGGTCGCGGCCGTTCGGCCACATCCGAGGTCACAAAGACGATGTCGCCGCGCCGCCTGGCCGTCATGGCCGGGACCAGGGCACGGACCAGGCGATGGGTTCCGCTGAGGTTTACCCCGAGCACGCCGTCGAACGCCGCCGAATCGGTGTCGAGCACCGCCCCGGCGATGTTGAGGGCCGCGTTCGACACCACGATCTCCACCGCCCCGAGGGCGGCCACGGCCGACTTGGCGAACTGCTCCACCGAATCGGCGTCGGCCAGGTCGAGGTGGATGGCGACCGCCTCGCCGCCCTCGGCCCGGATGGCGGCGGCGACGTCCTCGCACGCGTCCACCCGTCGTGCCCCGAGCGCCACCGGGTGGCCGAGTGCGGCCAGGGCCTGGGCCGTGGCCTGGCCGATACCCGACGACGCGCCGGTGACGACGGCGGGCCGTCGCTCCGGATTGGGATCGAAGCGGGGCATCAGCGCAGGGTGACCGCGGTCGGGAGCGTGGCGAGGCCGCGCACGTTGATCGAGTGGACACGCTCGATGCCGTCGGGGTCGACGTCGTAGGTGGCGACCCGCTCGACCAATTCCGACAGCCCGATGCGCGCTTCGAGCCGGGCCATCGGGGCACCCATGCAGAAGTGTCGCCCACTGCCGAAGCTGACCAGTCGACCGGTATCACGATCGAGGTCGTAGCGATCCGCCTCGGGGAAGACGGCTTCGTCGCGGTTGGCCGACCCGACCAGGAGGAGCACCCGGTCGCCTTCGGGGATCGCCGTGCCGTGCAGCTCCATGGGCACACGGGCCACCCGGAGCAACATCTGGCTCGACGTGTCGTAACGGAGGGTCTCTTCGATCCAGCTCACCACCCGCTCCCGGTCGGCGAACGGCTTGGCCCGCTGGTCGGGGTTGCGCCAGCCCCAGTACCAGGCGTTTCCGAGCAGCTTGGTGGTGGTCTCGTTGCCGGCCACCACCATGAGGAAGAGAAAGGCGATGATCTCGTCGTCGTTCAGTTTGTCCCCGTCGATCTCGGCGTCGAGCAGGGCCGAGGTGAGGTCGTCCGTGCGCGACTTCCGTCGTTCGTCGACCATGCCCTGGTAGTAACCGACCAGGGCGAAGGCGGCCTCCATCCCCGCCGGTGGGACGTCGAGCACCCCGTCCTCGCGGTGCACGACGAGATCGGCCAGCCTGCGGATCTCCGCCCGGTCCACCCGGGGCACGCCGACCAGCTCCGAGATCACGTCCATCGGGAGCTTGCCGGCGAAATCGGCGATGAAGTCGAACGAACCCTGTTCGAGCGCGGGCTCGAGGTGCTCGAGGGCGATGGCCCGGATGTGCTGTTCCATCTCGGCGACCTTGGACGGGGTGAAGCCCTTGCCGACCAGTGAGCGCATACGCGTGTGACGGGGCGGGTCGAGGGCCAGGAACGACATGAACTTGTGGGCGTCGGGCCCGAAGGCGCTGGGCTCGAGCGAGACCCCGCTGGCGTTGGAGAACCCGTCGAGATTGCGGAAGGCGGCCAGGACGTCCTCGTGGCGGGAGAGCGCCCAGAAGTCGAGCTCGTCGTTCCGGTACACCGGGGCCTCGGCCCGCAGCCGGGCATAGACCGGATAGGGGTCCTCGTGGATCTCGTAGGCGTACGGACTGTAGGTGACCGGTTGGGCGAGGGTCATCGCCGGTCCCGCCTTCCCCGGGGGCCCGGCCCGATCATCAACGTGGC
>JBEKIU010000037.1:0-25469 GCA_050011635.1 Acidimicrobiales bacterium | reverse complement strand
CGTCAAGTTCCACGAACAGAAGTCCACCACCGGGGTGTGACACCGGATCGGGGCGTGGCAACGGCGTGGACCGGGGGGCCGGGCCCGGCGGCGCCAACCGGTCCCACCGGAGCCGATGCTCGCCAGAACGACCTGGTCAGGACAGGTGAAATAGCTGGTGCCGCCAACCTAGGAGCAGCGGTCTCCAAGCCACGGTTGGCTGCCGTCGAGGGCGTAGAGGGCGACCGCCAACGTGTCCTGGTCGGCCTTGGTGGCCACGTTGGGGGGCATACCGATCAGACCGGGCAGGCCGGCGGCTTGAGCGGCGATATTCCATGTCGGCTGGCTGAACTGGAACGCGCCCATATAGAGCCCGTTGGGAGACACCGCCGCGTAGTTGCCGCCCGATTCGGCCTGCACTACGCACTGGAGGAACGGGTTGAGCGCGGGGTCGGTCGTGGCTCCACCTCCGGCACCGGGCGTCACCGGCGCAGACGTTGCCACCGGCGTGCTCTGGACCGGCGCGCTCGCGGGGCCCGGTGCCGAGGCCGAGGCCGAACTCTGGGCGGCGGCGGCCCTCTGGGCGGCGGCGATGGCCGCTTCCGCCGCCGCGGCCTGGGCTGCGGCCTGTTGAGCCACGGCCACGGCCAGTTGCCCGGTCACCTGGGCCCGTGACGCCTCCAACTGGCCCTGGGTGGTGTCGGCCTGGGCGAGGTAGCCGGCCTCGCGTGCCTGCTCAGCCCGGTCGGCGGCCTCCTGGCGTTGCCGGGCCCCCTCGCTGGCCTGGAGGGTACGTTGGGCCGTACGGAGCCCATCGACCGCGGTAGTGATGTTGCCGACGGCGATGCCCGAGTACTCGCTGTCCGCTTCGGCCGACTCCTCGTTCCCGGAGAAGAGGGAACTCCCCGGCCCGGAGGACCCGGTGCCGTAGTTCGTGTAGGAGGCGATCGCCTGTTGGCGGACGGCCCCGGTCTTGCGGGTGATCTGCTGTTGGTCCAGTGCGATCTGGTGGTTGAGCCGGGTGATGGCCCGGGCGTCGGCGGCAGTCTTCGCTGTCGCCAACGAGTACTGCTGCTCGTACGCGCCGACCTGCAATTGCTCCCTGATCAGTTGTTGGGAGAGTGCGGTCGCCCGCGCCTTGAGGCTGGAGATCTGATCGGCGTCCGCGGGTCCACGAACGAAGACCACCGTGAGGGAGGTCGAAGCGACGAGAGCCGAGAGCAGCACTGCCAATAGGGTCGACCGGCGGTGCGCTCGTGCGTTTAACTCCGCCATCGGTGAAAACCGGGCGTGAAACACAATGGGATGAGAACTTAGCCGTTCAGGGGTGCCGGATACAAACTCCGGGGCAGCTCAGCGGGGGCCGATGAGCGAACCGGGGCCTGGCACGCGGGCTGTCGCTACTCGATCCGGCCCTCACCTTTGGCCTCCGCTCCGAGATCGGCCATCTCCGAGTAGTGCGCGGCCACCCGGCGGCGCTCCTCGTCGCTTTCGGCAGAAACTTCCTGCTCAGCGGCCTCTTCTTCGCCGGGAGTCGGCTGCCGGTCGGCCGTGTGCGGGCGTGCGGCGTCGGAATCCTCGGCCTGGCGGGTACCCGCGTCGGGTTCGGTGGGACTCATGGTGCACCCTCCTTGATCGGAACGGGAGCCCAGCGGGCTCGGACGGCTCCCTTGAGTCTGCCCTATCCGGGGCGGGGGCAAACCCGTGGACCATCAGATACCCTATAGGGGTAAGGAGTACAAAGAAGTAGGACCGACAAAAGGAGAAGACCGGTGCAACCTGGCTACAGCGATCAGAAAGCGGCGGTCCAACAGCGCCTCCGGCGAATCGAGGGACAGGTCCGCGGCCTCCAGCGGATGGTGGAGGACGACCGCTACTGCATCAACGTCCTCGAGCAGGTCTCCGCCGTCACCAGGGCACTGCAATCGGTCGCCCTCGTGCTCCTCGACGATCACCTCGAGCACTGCGTGGCCGATGCCATCCAGGCGGGAGAGGGCGATGCCTCGACGAAACTGAGCGAGGTGTCGGCGGCTATCGGACGGCTGGTCCGCTCATGATCGGACGGGTCGCACAGTCCATTCCGTTGAGGCTCAAGAACCGGATCACCCGGAAGTACCGGATCAGCCGGATCAGCCCGATCAACCCGATGAGCCCGATCACCCCGATCCGCGGCATCACCCGCTACAACCCGATCACCCCGATCAGCGGCACCAGCCGGAGCGACGCTGCCGTGCCGGCGGCCGCAGCATGACGCTGCTCGACGCACTCGGGCACGCGCTGACGGTCAGCGGGTCGATGGCGTGGCAGATCCTGTGGGCCCTCATCCTCGGCTTCGTGTTGGCGGCGGTGGTGCAGGCCGTCATTCGCAGGAGCACGATCGTCAGACGCCTGGGAGACGACCGGCCGCGGACATTGGCCTTGGCCTCCGGGTTCGGCGCGGCCTCGTCCTCCTGCTCCTACGCGGCTGTCGCCCTCGCCCGGGCGCTGTTCAGGACCGGGGCCAGCTTCACCGCGGCCATGGCCTTCGAAATCGCGTCGACCAATCTGGTCGTCGAGTTGGGCGTCATCCTGGCCGTGCTCATCGGGTGGCAGTTCACGTTGGCCGAGTTCATCGGCGGGCCGATCATGATCGTGCTCATCGCGGTGGTCTTCAGACTGTTCCTCCGCCAGCGCCTCATCGACGGGGCGAAGGCGCAGAGTGAGAAGGGTCTGGCCGGGTCGATGGAAGGGCATGCGGCCATGGACATGACCATCGGCGAGGGGGGCACGCTCTGGCAACGACTGCGGTCGAGGCAGGCCCTCACCTCGATCTCCCACATCTTCATCATGGAGTGGGCCGCGGTCATCCGGGACATCGTGGTCGGACTCTTGATCGCCGGGGCGGTGGCGGCGTGGGTGCCGGACACCTTCTGGCAGCACTTCTTCGCCGTCGGCCATCCGCTGCTCTCGAAGGTGTGGGGTCCTCTCATCGGCCCGGTCGTCAGCATGCTCAGCTTCGTCTGCTCGGTGGGCAACGTCCCCCTGGCCGGCGTGCTGTGGAACGCAGGGATCAGCTTCGGCGGGGTGATCAGCTTCCTCTTCGCCGATCTGATCATCCTGCCCATCCTGGTCATCTACAAGAAGTACTACGGCACCCGGATGATGCTGTTCATCCTGGCCACCTTTTACGTGACCATGGTGGCCGCCGGCTACATCGTGGAGATCCTGTTCACACTGCTCGGCCTGGTACCCACCGAACGGGACGCCAAGGTCGGCGAGATGTCCATCCACTGGGATTACACCACGATCCTGAACATCATCGCCCTGGTGGTGGCAGGCCTCCTGAGCTACCGGTTCGTCCGGACCGGTGGGATGCCCATGCTCAAGATGATGGGCGGCGAGCCCCCGGGCGCCCATGTCGACGGTCATGCGCACGGCTGACCGAGGCTGACCGAGGCTGACCGACGGCTGACCGCTGACCGACGGCTCGACCCCTACGTAGGGGCTGCCTCCCGGTCGGCCGCCGCCCCGAGGTCGGCGACCACCCCCGGGAAGAACGTGCGCAGCCTGCGGTGCACGATGCGCCCGAGAAGGGTCCCGTCCCAAGTGGCGGACCAGACGATGCGGGTGCCTTCGGTGGTCGGGGTGAGGACGATCTCCGCCCGATAGTTGCGGACCGGGATCCCCTTGACGACGGCGTAGGTGAGTCGGCGGCCTTCCTCGAATTCGAGAACCTGCTCGATCGTCGTGGTGCGCCGGTACCGGATCCGGCGGACCGCGCCGACGCCGTGCTCGGAACCGTCGCCCGGTCGCTCGTAGCCGCTCTCGTCCCACGGCCCCCACTCCGCGTACCTGCCGGCATCGGCGACGAGGGCCCAGACCCGTTCGGGGCCGGCCTGGGTGGTCCCTTCCGCGTCCACCTGCAGCCGGGTCACCGCGCCACGCTCCCCGGGCCGTCGCCATCCTCTGGGGCCCCGTGACGGACCCGGTTCTGTACCAAGTGGAACATGTACCAAATGGTACGGTTGTGTGTGCCCGCGCTGCAAGCCCGTGACCGCCTCCTGGCCGCGGCGGTGGACCACGCCCTCGGCGACGGCATCGCCGATCTCAGTCTGCGTCAGCTGGCCGCGGCCATCGGCACCAGCCACCGCATGCTCATCTACCACTTCGGTTCGCGTGAGGGGCTGCTCGTGGCTGTGACCCGGGCCGTCGAGGAGCGGGGGCGGGAGATGCTGCTCGGGGCGGGGGCGAAGGTGGCCGATCCCCGCCACGAGTGGAACCGCCTCAGCAGCCCGGACCTGTGGCCCCAGGAGCGCCTGTTCTTCGAGCTCTACTCCCATGCACTGCGCGGTCGTCCGGGCACGGAGGGCTTTCTGGAGGGGGTCGTCGAGTCGTGGGTCGGGCCCATTGCCGACGCCCTGGTCGAGGCGGGCACCGACCCGAGCACGGCCCGGGCCGACGCCCGGCTCGGTGTGGCCGTCGTACGCGGACTGCTCCTCGACCTGCTGGCCACCGGCGACCGCGGGGAGGTCGACGGGGCGTTCGACCGCTACCTGCAGCTGGCCGGGTTGACGCCCGATGTGCTGTCCGATGCCGCCCCGTCGGGTCCGGATTCGCCGTCCGATGCGGCGTCGGGTCCTGAAGCGCCTGCGGGTCCGGATCCGGGACAGCAGCCGGCTGTGGCCGGATGACCGGTCGGAGCGGGGACGCCAGGCGGAGCCCGCCCGACCCCCGGCGGCTCCTCGATCGACGCCAATTCCTCCGTCGGGGTGGATCGACGGCGGCCGCCCTCGGTGCCGCCGCCCTGCTGGGTCCGCTGGCCGGCTGCTCGAGGGCCTCCTCGGCCGGCGGCTCGAGCACTACCGGCTCGATCACCACGGAAAGCACGGCGACCACGGGGACGACCGGTGGTCCGCCGGATTGGTCGACCCTGGCGTCCATGTTGAGTGGGCCGCTGGTGGTGGCCGGGAGCCCGACCTATCCGACGAGCCGCGAGCTCTACAACGAGCGCTTCGACGGCATGGCGCCGGCGGCCATCGCCTACTGCGCTTCGCCCTCAGACGTCCAGCGGTGCATCGCGTTCGCCCGGGGCCATGGGGTGCAGATGGCGGCGCGGTCCGGCGGGCACAGCTACGGGGGCTACTCGTCGTGCCCCGGGCTGGTGATCGACGTCACCCGGATGGCGACCGTCGCCACCGGTCCGGCGGGTTCGGCGACGGTCGGGGCCGGCGCCCGGCTGATCGACGTCTACAGCACGCTCGGGACGTCGGGCCTCCTCCTCCCCGGCGGGTCCTGCCCCACGGTTGGGATCGCCGGGTTGACCCTCGGCGGGGGCATCGGCGTCTTCGGTCGCAAATACGGGCTCACGTGCGACAACCTCCGAACCGTCGACATGGTGACGGCCGATTCCCGGGTGGTCACGGCCGACGCGGGGAACCACGAGGATCTCCTCTGGGCCTCGAAGGGCGGGGGCGGCGGCAACTTCGGCGTGGTGACCTCGTTCACGTTCGACGTCCACCCGATTCCGGACATCGCCCTGTTCACCCTCCAGTACCCGTGGAGCGCGGCGGCCGACGTGCTGGGCGAGTGGCAACACTGGATGCCGGGTACACCGCCCGAGCTGTGGTCCAATTGCCAGCTCCTGTCGTCCGGTGCCGCGGGCGGCACCCAACCCCTCAGCGTGCGGGTCACCGGTGTCTTCGTGGGCACGGCCCCCACCCTCACCGGCCTCCTCGGGCCCTTCATCGCCGCGGTGGGCACGGCACCGACCTACCAGTTCGTGGGGCCCGAGCCGTACCTGCGGGCCATGCTCATCGAGGCCGGGTGCAGCGACTCATCGGTGGCCGCGTGCCACCTGCCGTCGCAGAACCCGGCCGGCACGCTGTCGCGGGCCGGGTTCGCGGCCAAGTCGAACTACATCGACGCGGCCATGCCGTCGGCTGGCCTGCAGGCGGTTGTCGATGCCGTTGCCGGGTTGGCACAGAGCCAGCCCGGGTCGGGGGGCGGGATGGTCTTCGACTCCTACGGCGGCGTCATCAACGAGGTCTCCCCCGACGCCACCGCATTCGTGCACCGTGACTCGCTGGCCTGCATCGAGTACAGCGTGAGCTGGGGCCCGGCGGTGTCAGCGGCGGTGATGGCTGCGGCCGGCACCTGGCTCCAGGACACACAGGCGCAGCTTGCCCCCTTCACGCAGGGGGCCTATCAGAACTACATCGACCCCACCCTGGTCGATTGGCAGCAGGCGTACTACGGATCCAACCTGGCACGGTTGGCGGACGTCAAACGGTCCTACGATCCCGACGACGTCTTCCACTTCGCCCAGTCGATACCGACGTCGATCAGTCGCTGAAATGGGTGACCGGCCGCGCCACCGGCGCGCCGTCGACGAACACGTCGACCTTCTCGTTGTAGAAGGAGACCAGTCCGGCGATGGGAAGCAATTGCCGGGTGGGGAAGTCGTAGCTCCAGGCCAGGTCGGCGTGCGTCGTGCCCCCGATCCGGCCAGACCAGTAGGCCGTGGTGGTCCCCTTGTACGGGCAGCGGGTGACCGTGGGACTGAACTCGAGGTGTTCGAACCTGACCTCGGTCCGGTTGAGGTAGTAGCGAGTGGGCAGGCCGGTCTCGTAGACCATCACCGGCGACGACGATTCGGCCAGGACGATGCCCTCGAGCTCGATGCGGACGGAGCGGGTCGACCGGAGGGCGTCCACCCTCGAGTACGGGCTGCGGGGATGGACGAACACCTCCTCGTCCTCCTCGAACCATGCGTCGAGCGCATCCCAGTCGAATCGGATGGTGTCGGCCAGCTCGGCATTGTCGCTGTCGACGAGCAGGCGGGCCACAGGGCCGGGATGCGCCGGTGAACCAGCGCCACCTTCGGCGAACGGGGCGGCAAACGAGCACAGGCGGACCGTCCGGAGGGATGAGTCGTCCGCTTCCGTCGGCCCGGGGACCAGCAGATCGTCACGGACGTCGACCCGCGGGATGTAGTACTGGGGATAGTGGGGCCACTCCCAGACGTAGCGCGCGTCGGTGGTGTCGACGACGACCTGGCCGTGACGGGTGGCCCGGATGCGCCGGGGCACGGGTTCCACATGGCCGGTGGTCACGAGCGGGCCGGGAACGCCGGTCATCGCGCCCTCACCCATCTGCTCCGCGGCGCGCCGGCCGGTGCATCACACCAGTCGCCGGTCGGTGGCCCACTTGGTGAGCTCGTGCCTGGTCGAAAGTTGCAGCTTCCGCAGCACCGATGAGACGTGCGACTCCACCGTCTTGGCCGAGATGGTGAGATCCCGGGCCACTTCCTTGTACGTATAGCCGCGGGCGATCAGGCGCAGCACCTCGCGCTCCCGGGGCGACAGCTGGTCGAGCTCGGGGTCGAGGCCGGGGACCACCGCGCCGGCGACCCCGGCGAACGCGTCCAGGACGAAGCCGGCCAGCCGCGGCGAGAACACGGCGTCGCCCGCCCCCACCCGGTAGACGGCCTGGAGGAGCTCACTTCCCGAAATGGTCTTGGTCACGTAGCCGCGGGCGCCGGACCGGATGACGGCGATGACGTCCTCGGGGGCGTCCGACACCGACAGAGCCAGGAACTGCACCTCCGGGTGGTGCGGGGTGACCCCCTGCAGGACGGCCTGGCCTCCTCCACCGGGGAGATGGACGTCGAGCAGGACGACGTCCGGCACGCGTTCGTTGATGAGCTCGACGGCCGCGCCGACCTCGTCGGCCTCACCGATGACCTCGACGGAGTCGCCCAACTCGGCCCGCACCCCGGATCGGAACATGGCGTGGTCGTCGACCAGGAAGATCCGCGGCCGGCCCTCCCGGCTCACTTGACCAGCTCGTGCCGTGGCATCGACAGCTCGACCTCGGTGCCGTCACCGGGTGCGGAACGGATGACCGCCGAACCGCCGAACCGGGCCATGCGGGCCCGGATCGACGTGGCGATGCCCTGACGGTCCTCGGGCACGGCGTCGGGATCGAACCCCTGGCCGCGATCGCGGACGTAGATCATGGCAGCTTCCCGATCGACCTCGCCGTAGAAGGAGACCTGCAGGGCACCCGACCATTTGGCCGCGTTGACCGTGGCCTCCCGGGACGCGTCGAGCAGGGCCCGCATCCCGTCGTCGAGCCCGCAGTCGCCGACCACCACGACCTGGACGGTGATGCCGTGATCGGCCTCGATCTGGCGCTGGAGCACGCCGATACCCTCGGCCAAGGTCGATGCCTCCCGGCCGATGGTGCCCGGGGCCCGACCCTCGAACAGCCAGGAGCGGAGCTCCCGCTCCTGGGCCCGGGCCAGGCGCACCACGTGCTGGGGGTCGTCGGCCGAGCGCTGGATCAGTGCGAGCGTCTGGAGCACCGAGTCGTGCACGTGCGCGGCCATCTGGCCCCGTTCCTCGGCCAGCGCCCTCGCCTGGCGTTCGGCCATCAGGTCGCGTACCAGGCTGAGCCACCAGGGTCCGAAGACGACCACGATGGCGGCGATCACCAGCAGGGCGCCGCCCACCGGCTGCAGCGCGGCCGCGCTGGTGTGCCCGCGGATCAGGATGAGCAGCCCGATGACACCGAGCACGGCACCGGCGCCGATGCGGGCCACGAGCGTCCACCTGGTCTGGCGGTCCCCACCGGGATGGAGCATGGGAAGGAGATCGTCGTTGATCCACACCCGCTCGCCCTCGCTGGCGTTGCGCCGGATGAGGATCAGGCCACCGGCGGCGAGGAAGACGGGCCAGCTGAACGACCCGAGCCAGCCGATGTGCAGGGCATCGGCCAGGATCTGCACCACCACCAGGGCCGGGATGATGGCGATGACCAACCTGATGCCCCGCCGGTCGTTGACGGCTCTCGAGAAGATGGTGGTGCTCTCGCCCTGCAGGGGGAGGAGGAGCCAGGCCAGCGCGTAGACCGGGATGCCGATGCCGCTCCCGAGGGACAACAGGACGAACCCGATGCGGATGAGGGTGACGTCGATGCCGGTGGCCTGGGCGAGGCCCCCGCACACCCCGGCGAGGACCCGGGTATCCGAGCTCCTCCGGATCGGCCCCCGCAGGCGCCTGCGCGGGCGACGGCCCCGACCGCCGTGCCGGGGCCACCACTCCGCGCCTCCCCATGACGACTGCCACCCGCCCGGTCCACAGGAGAGGGGGGGTTCGGGATCGGCTGGTGGGTCTGGGTCGGGCGTGGTGGGCACATTCACCCCGGTGTCGGTGAATTCGGCGATACAAGATGATCGCGCGCCCCGGCGCCCGGAGCTATCAGGGATGTCCCTGATCGCCCCGCCACCGAGTCAGGGTCCGACCAGGGTGATGCCGGATTCCGCGGTCTGCCGCGGCCCTTCACACTGGCCCCATGGACAACTCCACACCCAACGCCACTCCACCAGAACCCTCTTCGACCAGCTCGGGGCCTTCCGACTCGGGGCCTTCCGACCCGGGGCCCGCCGACCCGGGGCCGACCAGTTCGGGGCCCGCCGGCTCGGGGCTCGCCGGCGGTGGTGAGGAACACCTGCACCGCTGTCGTGACGGACGGATGCTCGCCGGTGTCGCCGCCGGGTTGGCCGACTACTTCGACATCGATCCCACCCTGGTGCGGATCGGCTTCGTCGCCCTCGCATTCCTCGGTGGCCTGGCCGTCCCGCTCTACCTGGCCGGCTGGCTGCTGATCCCCGAGGAGGACACCGATGTCTCGGTGGCCGAGGAGCTGCTCGCCCGCGAACGGGCCCGTTGACCGTCACCGACATTCCCCAACCTTCCGAGAGGACCGACATGCGCTGCCGATGGGATCCCCCCTACCCGAATTCCGGACGTCGGACGAGCACCGCCGACTCCACGCTCCGCGCCTCCGATGCGGAGCGGAACGAAGTGGCCGACAAGCTCTCCCGTCACTTCGCCGACGGGCGGCTCGACCAGACCGAGTTCAAGACGCGGCTCGACCGGGCCATCGGGGCCACGACCCGGGGTGATCTCAAAGGGCTGTTCGACGATCTCCCCCCGCTGGCCGACGAGGCGCCGGCCCCCCGACGTCGGCGGTGGCGGCTGGCCTCCTTCGTCCTCATCGTCGCCCTGGTGGCGGCGGCGGCCGGATCGACCCTCTGGTACGTGCATCTGCCGTGGCTGCTGTTGGTCCTGGCCGGGCTGTTCCTCTGGCGCCGGGCCGGCGGGCACCGTCACCTCCATCACACCCATGAAACCCATGCCGAATTCGACCGGTAGCATCGACAGCCAAGGTCCCACCCGTGGCCGGGTCCTGCCACACCCCGCACCCCCTGCATTCCCCGCCCACCCCGCCCACCCCGCCGTCGAGCGGGCCACGCCGCGCCAGGCCCTGACAGGACGGAGCTCGATGACGTCGACCGACCAGATTCCGAACCCGGTGCCCGTGTCGCCGGCCGCCCACGCCATCGACCTGGTCAAGACGTACGGCAAGGGCGACGCCGTGGTCCGGGCCCTCGATGGCATCGACGTCGAATTCGAGCGCTCCCGGTTCACGGCCGTCATGGGTCCGTCGGGTTCGGGCAAGTCGACGCTCATGCACTGCATGGCCGGCCTGGACTCGCCGACCTCGGGCCGCACCTTCGTCGGCGACCTGGAGATCGGCCTGCTCGACGATGCCGGTCTGACCCAGATGCGCCGGGACCGGATCGGCTTCGTCTTCCAGTCGTTCAATCTTGTCCCCACCCTCACCGCGGCCGAGAACATCACCCTTCCCGCCGACCTGGCCGGGGTGAAGGTCGACCAGGACTGGTTCGACTATCTGGTCGAGCAGCTCGGGATCGGCGACCGGCTCTCCCACCGTCCGAGCGAGATGTCAGGGGGCCAGCAGCAGCGCGCCGCCTGCGCCCGGGCGCTCATCGGCCGGCCCGACTTGATCTTCGCCGATGAGCCCACCGGCAATCTCGACTCGAACTCGTCGACCGAGATGCTGGCCTTCCTGCGCCGGTCGGTCACCGAATTCAGCCAGTCGATCGTCATGGTCACCCATGACCCTCGGGGAGCGGCCTTCGCCGACCGGGTGGTGTTCCTGGCCGACGGGAAGGTGGTGGGCGAGCTGGTGTCGCCCACCGCGGACCTGGTGTTGGAGCAGATGAAGCAGCTGGGATCCTGACATGTGGAAGGTCACCGTGAAGGGGCTGATGGCCCACAAGCTGCGGCTGGCACTGACCGCGCTGGCCATCGTGCTCGGGGTCACCTTCATCTCGGGGACCTTCGTCCTCACCGACACCCTCCACAACACGTTTACCACGCTGTTCGGCCACGTGTACCAGAACGTCGACTTCGTGGTCCGTGGCAAGGCCGCGTTCAACGACACCTCCGGCACCGCCGATCGCAAGGCGATCCCCGAGTCCGTCGAGACGACCGTCCGCAGTATCCCCGGGGTGGCCGAGGCCGACGGTTCGGTGACCGGCGTCGCGCAGTTCGTCGCTCCGGACGGGAAGGCGATCACGACGGGAGGAGCACCGACTCCCGGATTCTCGTTCGATCCCAACGACAAGCTGTCTGTCCTCACCGTGGTCGGCGGCAGGGCTCCGACCACCCCGTCCGAGGTGGCCATGGACGTCGGCACCGCGGACAAGTACCACTTCAAGGTGGGCGACCACGTGCGGATCCTGCTCCAAGGGCCGACCCGGACCTTTACCATCTCGGGTCTGGTGAAGTTCGGCACCGCCGACAACCTGGCCGGGGCCACGCTGGCCGCGTTCGACCTGCCCACCGCCCAGAAGCTCTTCGGCGACGTGGGCCATTTGGATTCCATCAATGTCCTGGCCGAACCGGGAACCAACAAGGCCGCGCTCCAGCGGGCCATCGCCAAGGAGCTCCCTCCCGGGGTGGAGGTGGTGTCCGGTCAGGCGGTGGCCAACGAGCAGACCAACTCGATCAACCAGGCGCTGGGTTTCTTCTCGACGGCGCTGCTGGTCTTCGCCTTCATCTCCCTCTTCGTCGGCGGGTTCACCATCTTCAACACCTTCTCGATCCTGGTCGGGCAGCGCACACGGGAGTTGGCCCTGCTGCGGATCGTCGGTGCCAGCCGGCGGCAGGTGTTCCGCTCGGTCCTCGTCGAGGCCGGTCTCCTCGGCCTGGTGGCCTCGCTCGTCGGTCTCGGGTTGGGTGTCCTGGCCGCCGTCGGGCTCGAGGCACTGCTGAAGGGCTTCGGCGTCACCCTGCCCACCGGCCCACTGGTGTTCGAGACCCGCACCGTGATCGTCGCCCTCGTGGTCGGTGTCGGGGTGACAGTGGTGTCGGCCATCAGCCCGGCCCGTCGGGCCGTGCGCATCCCGCCGGTGGCGGCCATGGTCGACTACCAGGGTGACCAGGAGGAGTCGTCCCGTCGCCGGATCGTGGTCGGGACCGTCATTGCCGTCCTCGGCGTCGCCGCGTTGGCCATCGGGCTGAAGAAGCCGGCCATCCAGCTGGTCGGGGTGGGGGCGGTGGCCATCTTCATCGGCATCGGGATGCTGGCCCCCATTGTGGCCCGCCCCATGGCCAGCGTCCTCGGGCGGCCGTTGGCCCGGTTGCTCGGGACGTCGGGAAAGCTGGGGCGCGAGAACTCGATGCGAAGTCCGCGGCGGACGGCCCAGACCTCCTCTGCGCTCATGGTGGGGCTGGCCCTCGTCTCCACCATCGCCGTGTTCGGAGCCTCGTTGTCGAGGTCGGCCACCAGCAGCGTCGACCAAGCCGTCAGCGCCGACTACATCATCACCAACTCGGGGACGGGCTCCGGCGGGTTCAGCAATTCGGTCGCCACGATCACGTCCCGTATCCCCGGCGTCACCGCCGAGTCGACGGTCTACGCCGGGCAGTTCGAATTCAGGGGGTCGGTGTCGGGCCTGACCGCGGTGTCCACCGATCAGCTGTCCAAGACGGTCATCCTCCGGCTGGACGCCGGCGCCGGCGCCCCCGCCCTCGTCCGCGGCGATCTGCTCATCGACACCACGACGGCGACCAGCGACCACCTCTCGGTCGGTTCGTTGGTGCCGGTGAAGTTCGCACAGACCGGGTCGACGCAGATGCGCATCGGAGGCATCTTCAAACCGAACGCCCTCATCGGCAGCTTCCTCGTCGGCGACGGGTTCTTCCTCGCCCACTTCAGCAACCCGCTGCCGGTGGCCGTGCTCCTGCGGACGGCGGGCGGACCCGGTTCGGACGGCAAGGCGATCAACGGGCAGCTCACCTCCTACCCCAACCTCCAGATCCAGACTCTGGCCCAGTTCGAGAAGTCGCAGCAGGCCCAGGTCAACCAACTCCTCGGGCTGGTGTACGCCCTGTTGGCCCTGGCCGTTGTCATCGCCCTCATCGGGATCGTCAACACCCTCATGCTGTCGGTCTTCGAGCGGACCCACGAGATCGGACTCCTGCGGGCGGTCGGGATGAGGCGGCGCCAGGTGCGGGCCATGATCCGGTCGGAAGCCGTCATCCTCTCCCTGTTCGGCGCCATCATCGGGGTCATCGTGGGTACCGCCCTCGGGGTCGCCTTCGCGGCATCGCTGAAGCAACAGGGCATCACCGACATCGTCATCCCGGTGACCAGCCTGGTCGTGTTCCTCTTCCTGTCGGCGCTGCTCGGATTGGGGGCGGCGACGTGGCCGGCGCGCCGGGCGGCGAAGCTCGACGTGCTGGCGGCCATCGCCGCCGACTGACCGGCGTGAGACGGGTTCCGGAGCCGCGACCCCCAGCCCGGAACGGACCCCGTGACCCGTGACCCGTGACCCGTGACCCGTGACCCGAGCCGCTAGCCGGTGTGCTGCCGGGAGGTGAGCGTCCCGGGTCGGGTCTCTCTCGCTGCCGGGTAGTGCATGTGGGCCTCGGGTCGGCCACCGGGGCTCTGCTCCTTGTTCCACTCCTCGGCCAGGAGCCGGTAGGAGCGGATCCGGTCCTCGTGCCGGTGGGTGATGGTCGTGATCAACAGCTCGTCCGCGTCCGTGGCGTCCTGCAACCAGCGGAGCTGGGAGGCGACCGACCGCGGCGATCCGACGAACTGGGTCTCCGTCCGGTCTCGGACCAGTGCCCGTTCGGCCCCGGTCCACCGGTGGCGGCGGGCCTCGTCGGGGCTCGGGAAGGGGATGGCGCCCTGCCCGCTGCGGATGCTGAGGACCCACAGCGGGTATCCCTCGGCCAGCTCGTTGGCCGCCTCGTCGTCGGGGCCCACGACCACGTCGGCGGAGACGGCGACGTAGGGACGATCGAGGTCGGCAGAGGGCACGAACGCCTCACGGTAGGCGTCCACGGCCTCGAGCACGGTCGCCGGGCTCACGTGGTAGTTGCCCGCGAAGCGCAGCCCGAGCCTCCCGGCCACCGAGGCACTCTCCCCGGCGCTGCTTCCGAGGACCCAGAGGTCGACACCGGCGCCCGTGCCCGGGGTGGGCCGGGCGGCGAGCCCTTCGGCCGACCGGTAGGTGCCCCCCAGCAGGCCCACGATGTCGTCGAGTAGGTCGCCGTAGTCGGCCGATTCTGCCCCCTGCTGCCGGAGCAGGTCCGAGGTCAGTGCCAGGAGCGGCGAGGTGGCCAGCTCCCGGAGCGACGGCCGCTGCGGGATGAGCAGCCCTTCGGCCGTCCGGTACGGCTTGTTGGCGTTGCGCCGGGGCCGCCGTTCGGCGTCTTCGGGCCCTTTCGGCCGCTGCTGGAGGAGGCCCGGGCCCCCCGAGCGCCCGATCCCGAGGTCGATGCGTCCCGGGTGCCGGGCATCGAGGAGGCCGAACTCCTCGACGATCGAGAGCGCCGTCCGGTGCCCGCTCTGGACGCCGCCGGACCCGATGCGGATGTGCCCGGTCTCGGCGGCCGCCATGGCGATCAGCACTGCCGGCGACGACCCGGCCACCCCCGGATTGAGGTGGTGCTCGGCGAACCAGTAGCGGGAGTAGCCGAGGGCCTCGGCCGTCCTGACCAGGTCGATGCTGTTGTGCAGGGCGGTCGACGGATCGGACCCCGAGCTGATCGGCACCAGGTCCAGCACGCCGAGAGGTACCCGCGTCGAGGTCATCAGCTGGTCGACCGCGCCGCGCCGTGAGGGTGGGGGGCCCGTGCCGCAGGGAGCCCGAGGTGGTCGCGCAGGGTCGGCCCCTCGTAGTCGGTGCGGAACCGGCCGCGCTCCTGGAGGGTGGGCACGACCGTGTCGGCGAACCCGTCGAGCCCGCCCGGCGTGATGTGGGGAACCAGGATGAAGCCGTCCGCGGCCCCCTCGCTGACCGAGGTCTCGATCTGGTCGGCGACCTGTCCGGGGGTGCCGATGAACGACGGCCGGCTGGTCACCTCGATGACGAGTTCGCGCATCGACAGACCCTTGGACTCGGCCAGGGCCCGCCACTCCACAGAGGTCTGCAGCCGGTCGGGGTTGAGGGCGGCCCGGCCCTTCACCACGGTCAGCTCGGAGAGGTCCGGATCCTCGGTCGGGAGGGGCCCGTCCGGGTCGTACCCGGAGAGGTCGCGGTTCCAGACCTGTTCCACGAATTGGATGGCCGTCGCCCCGCTCACCTGCTGGCTGCGGATGACGGCGGCGCGTTCGATGGCGTCCGCCTCGGTCTCCCCGAGCACGAAGGTGGCCGCGGGGAGGATCTTGAGCTCCTCCGGCGTGCGCCCGTAGCGCGCCATGCGCCCCTTCACGTCCCGGTAGAAGCGCTGGCCGGCCTGGATGGTCCCGTGACGGGTGAAGATGCAGTCCGATTCGGCGGCGGCGAACTCGCGGCCGGTGTCGGAGTCGCCGGCCTGGAAGATCACCGGCTGCCCCTGTGGCGACCGGGGCACGCCGAAGACACCCTCGATGTCAAAGTGCACCCCGTGGTGGGCGAAGGTCCCCTGCCCCGCATCGGTCAGGAACGTTCCCGAGCCCGGATCGGCGACGACGGCACCGTCGTCCCACGAGTCCCACAGCTCCCTGGCTGTCCGGAGGAACTCCCGGGCCCGCTCGTAGCGGTCCTCGCGGGCCAAGAAGCCACCGCGTCGGAAATTCTCACCGGTGAAGGCATCCCACGAGGTGACCACGTTCCACGCCGCCCGGCCGCCGGACAGGTGGTCGAGCGAGGCGAACTGCCGCGCCACCTCGTAGGGCTCGTTGAAGGTGGAGTTGATGGTGCCCGACAGGCCGATCCGGTCGGTCACCGCGGCCAGCGCGGCCAGCACCGTGAAGGTGTCGGGCCGCCCGACCACGTCGAGATCGTGGATACGGCCGCGGACCTCGCGCAGGCGGAGGCCTTCGGCCAGGAAGAAGAAATCGAACTTGGCCCGCTCCGCGGTCTGGGCCAGCTTCACGAAAGAGGAGAACTCGATCTGGCTGCCCGCCTCGGGGTCGCTCCACACGGTGGTGTTGTTGACCCCGGGGAAGTGGACGGCCAGGTGGATCTGCTGCGGGCGCTCAGGCATCGACGTACCGGTTCTCGGGCCGGAGAAGGCCCAGATGTTCGCGCAGCGTGCGGCCCCGGGGTTGGCCGCGGAGGATCCCACGTTGGCGGGCCAGCGGCACCACCTGGCGGGTGATGGCTTCGAGGTCGATCGGGATGGCCGCGGGCCTCAGGCGGAAGCCGTCGATCCCGGCGGTCTCCCACTCGACCAGCAGGTCGACCAGCCCGGCCGGGGTCCCGGTGAAGACGTGGGCATCGGACCGGTGGGGCCGGCCGGCCAGCCCGTCGAGCAGGGTCCGACGCTCGGCGGCCGCGGTCGGCTCGGGGTCGAGGAAGACGACCAGGTCGGCGAAGACGAGGAGCGGGGGACCGGTCCTGTGCACGGCCGCCTCCTCGGTACGGAGCCCGGCGATGATGGCCCGCGCCTCGTCGGGACCGTCGGGCGTGACGAAGACCAGGTCGGCCTGCCGGGCCGCCAGTCGGAAGGCGACGGGCACGTGGGCCAGTGCGGTCACGAGCGGCTGGCCCTGCGGGGGCCGGGGGGTGATGGACGGGCCCTTCACCGAGAACCAGCGCCCCTCGAAGTCGATGTAGTGCAGGCGGTCGCGGTCGATGAAGCGCCCGGTCTCCACGTCGCGGATCTCGGCGCCGTCCTCCCAGCTGTCCCAGAGCCTGCGGACCACCTCGATGAAGTCGGCGGCCTCGTCGAACAGATCGGTGGCCGGGCCGGGCACCCCCGAGCCGGTGCCGTCGTCGGCGCCGGCGGCGACGTCCGGTATCCGGCGGCGGCCGAATTGGCGGGCTTCGAGGGCCGTCGGCGAGACCCGGACCTGGACGCCGCCCCGTCCGCCGCTCACGTAGTCGAGGGTGGCGATGGCCTTGGACACGTGGAACGGTTCGGTGTGGGTGGTCGTGGCCGTCGGGACGAGGCCGAGGGACCGGGTGATCGGCGCCACCCGGGCCGCGATGAGCACGGCGTCGAGACGTCCGCGCACCCGGTCGATCCTGTCGTCGGGCACGCCCCGGCGTCTCGACTGGACGGACATCGAGTCGTCGATGGTCACGAAGTCGACACCGGCCCGGTCCGCCTCTCGGACCAGGTCGACCCAGTAGCGGCCGGAGAACAGCTCTGCGGGCCGGGCACCCGGGAGCCGCCAGGCTGCAGGGTGCCATCCGGCACCTTCCAGCGCCACGGCCAAAGCGATCTTCGGGGAAGTCTCCATGGAGAACCTTGACCCACTCTGCACGATGCGATGTCCAACGGCGGGAACTGGCGTGGCAGGCCTGGCGGTAGCGGGCGTCAAGTGGGATCCGGGATCTGCCAGAGCGAGTTGGACCTGGACAGGCTATAAAACTGACTGATCTGGTCAACTTTTCATTCAGACTAGCCATCCATCTTTCCACCTTGTCGATGTCGACCGGTGGACCACACCGGCCGACCGTCCGAACTACCTTTTCGGTCACCGGGCGGGCACCCGTCCCGGCCGTCGTGCCGGCCCTCGGCATCGACGAGGCGCTGCGTGGCTCTGCAGCCGCCCGGCCGCGCTTCCCGCACCGAGAAGGAGAGCACCATGGATCTGGGCCTGGATGGAGCGAAAGCGGTGGTCACGGGAGGGTCGAAGGGGATGGGCCGGGCCATCGCCGAGCGCCTGGCCGGTGAAGGGGCGCAGGTGGCGGTGCTCGCTCGGGGCCAGGATGCGCTCGACGCCACCGTGGCCGCCCTGCACGCCGCCGGGAGCGCGGGATCGCTCGCCCTGGCCGTCGACGTCACCGACCGCCATCAGGTCGACGCAGTCTTTGTCGAACTGGGCCGGACGTGGGGCTCACTCAATGTGCTGGTCAACACGCTGGGGCCGGGGGCCGGGCGCTTCGAGCAGCTCGACGACAGCGATTGGGACGCGTCCTTCGACCTCGGGGTGATGGCCGCGGTGCGATGCGTCCGTGCCGGGCTCCCACTGCTCCGCCAGGCGGAGTGGGCCAGGATCGTCAATGTCTCCGCGCACTCCACGCAGCGCCAGAGCCCGCTCATCGTGGCCTACACCGCGGCCAAGGCCGCGTTGACCAGCGTGTCGAAGAACCTGTCCAAGTCGCTGGCCCCCGAGGGGATCCTGGTCAACACGGTCAGCCCCGGGTCCATCGTCACCGCCAGCTTCAGCGAGGGCCTGCGGGAGCTCTTCGAAGAGGACGGGCTCGACGCCACCGACCCCTACGACGTCATGACCTGGATCGACCGGCACTTCCACCAGCCGGCCGACCTGGGCCGGGCCGGGCTCCCCGAGGAGGTGGCCTCCCTCACCGCCTACCTGGCTTCCCGGACCAACGGGTACGTCACCGGTGCCGACGTCAACGTCGACGGCGGGTCGGACTTCACCTGATGCTGGCGGTCTGACGGTGGACGGCTGAACCCGAGGCCGGGCTCAGTGCAGCGCCCGTGCCTCGACGGCCGAGTAGTCGCGGATGACGATGGTGCGGCCGCTGGCTTCGACCCAACCCAGCTCACGCAGGCGGCGCAGGCCCTTCACGACCGCCTCGCGGGACAGCCCGGTGAGGTCGGCCAGCTCGTGCTGTGCGATCGGGAGGCTGACCGTGGGCACGTCCGTGCTGTCCCCGAAGCGCCCGATCATGATCAGGAGGCAGCTGCACAATCGGGCCAGGGCGTCGCCGGCCCCGAACTCCAGCTGGCGTTGGGACGTCCGCCGGAGCCGGGCGGCCACCACTTCCAGCAACTCGGCGGCCACCCGGGGTTGATGCTCGAGGAACGACCGGAAATCCTCCATCCTCAGGACGATGACGTCGACGGGAGTCACCGCTTCGGCCGAGGCCGAGCGGGGCTGGCCGTCGATGGCCGAGAGCTCGCCCAGGACCGAGCCGGCGGATTCGAGGCCGAGGATGACCTGCCGGCCGGAGGCCGCGGTCATGACCACCTTGACCAGACCCTCGACCAGGACGTAGACGTCCCGGCCCTCCTCCCCCTCGAAGAAGAGCGTCTGGCCCGCCCCGAAGTGCCGGCGGCGACCGGCCGCCTCCAGGCGGTCCCGTTCGGGCGGTTCGAGACGAGCCAGGAACACTTGATCCGCCACGGCACGACGATACCGTCCGTGCCTGTTCCGAGGTGGTCCCGACCCGGTGACGTCGGTCACAGGGGCCTCGGCCGGCGCCCACGTCACCGGCTGCGACCCCCGGCGGACGTTGCGTGATCCGGGGCGGGGCTCACTGGTCGGCTCCTGTTCCGGGCTTGGCCCTCCGGACTCTCCCGCCCGGTTTCTTCGGGAGGAGCACCGGCGACGTGGGGGGGAGCAGGTCCCTCCGGTGGAGACCCTGCAGGCGGGAGAGGCGCCGGATGCGCTGGATCTGCCTGCTCTTTCTCATCTGCCAGTCCCCTCGGTTCATCGGTCGCTGGTGACAAGTGTGTGCCGGCCCTCCCCGGCTGTCAGCGTCCGCGTGCGCAACTCGACTGGGTATTCGTACTCAACCGCGCCTCGTGTGGGCGTCCCCGGAGAGCGCGTCCTGGTGGCCCGTCCGGCTACTGCGAAGGGTCCATCCGGCACGGGTCGAGCGCGTCACGCCACGGAGCGAGGTCGAGCCCCGGGTAGCGGAGCGAGGTCCGCTGGAGCAGTGCGTCGTCCCAGATGGGATGGCCGGGCGGGGGGAAGCCGAACAGCTCGAGCTCCCGTGGTGTCGAATGCTCGGCGAAGGCGGTCCACTCCGGCCTGGTCGACGTCGACTGGGCCTGGTTGTAGCCGATCCAGTCCTGTCCGGCCTGCTTGAAGGCCAGGGCCAGCATGAACCGGACCCGCTGGTCGGCGCCGAACGGGGCCCCGCGGTGGAAGACGTCCGACCGGTAGGCGAGGTACGACCCCCGTACCCCGGTGGCCCGACGCTCGGATGCGTACAGCCCAGGGTCGCGGTCGGGCATAAGGATCGGCGTCGTCTCCTTCACATGGGCCGAGTCGGCCACCGAAACCACCCGGGTGGGATTGTCGGCATCGGTCACGTCGGTGAGGTAGAGGAAGCCTTCGAGGTTCCACCACGGTGCTTGGTGGCCGGGCGGGAGCCACGAGTGGTTGCGGTCGGTGTGCATCGGCTGCTCGTAGTTGGTCAGGCCCGAGTAGGAGGCCGTAGCGTGGGTCTGGTAGAGCCGCACGTCCCGGGTCCTGAGGGCGCGTTCGGCGAAGTCGACGACGGAGGGGTGCACGCAGAGCCGGTTGAGTGTGCCCGCGCCCGGAAACGGGAACTCGGTCACCCAGAGGTGCTGGTCGGCCCGAAACCCGGGCCCGTCCTCCGGCCACAGCCGGTCCTCTTCGGCGTGGCGAAGCGATCCCTTCCACGTCCGGATGGCCCGGTCGGGGTCGGCGTGGTACTCCTCGCCCGTCGGGAACAGCCGGTGCACGTCGTCGTAGGCGTCGTCGATCTCCTCGGTGCCCACCAGTCCCTCGAGCAGCACCCACCCGTGCTCCCTCCAGGTGTCGACCTCGGTGTCGGTGGCGCGGCGCGGAGCCAGTGGACCGTCCTCCTCGGGCGGGGTGGTACCGATTGGGCCACAGCGTACTTCGGCCCTCCGCCCCTCCCGCTGCCCGTTCGGGCCGGTCGCCGGGGCGGCGCCGTCTTGGCCTTGGTCGGCCGGACTGCCTATGGTCGGAGGTGATGGCACCGTGGACGACAGCAGACATCCCGCCGCTCACCGGACGCGTGATCGTGGTGACCGGCGCCAACAGCGGGCTCGGATTCGAGACGGCTCTGGCCGTGGCCAGGGCGGGGGCCCACGTGGTGGTGGCCTGTCGCGACCAGCTCAGAGGAGCCGGTGCGGTGGAGCGGCTCCTCATCGAGGCGCCCGGCGCCGAGCTGGAGCTGGCCGAGCTCGACCTCGCCGACCTGGCGTCGGTGCGGAAGTTCGCCGCCGACTTCGCCGCCGGGCACGACCGTCTCGACGTCCTGGTCAACAATGCCGGGGTGATGGCCATCCCGCGCCGGGAGACGGCCGACGGCTTCGAGATGCAGTTCGGCACCAACCACCTCGGTCACTTCGCCCTCACCGGCCTGGTGCTCGACACGCTGCTGGCCACGCCGGGCGCCAGGGTGGTGACGGTGTCCAGCATGGCCGCCCGGGGGGGCCGTATCCGGTTCGACGACCTGCAGGGGGTCAAGCACTACGGCAAGTGGTCCGCCTACGGGCAGTCCAAACTGGCCAACCAGCTGTTCGCCCTCGAGCTCGACCGCCGCCTGGCCCGCGACGGCGCCGATGTGATCAGCGTGGCCGCCCACCCGGGCTACGCCGCCACCAACCTGCAGATGGTGGCCCCGCAGATGGAGGGCTCAGCCCTCACGGAACGGGTGGTCCGACTGGGGAACACCATCCTGGCCCAGAGCGCGGCCGACGGTGCCCTTCCGAGCCTGTACGCGGCGACCTCGCCAGCTGTGGGCGGCGGGCAATTCTTCGGTCCCGACCGGCTGCTCGGCATGCGCGGCCACCCGAAGGCGGTGCCGTTCCTGAAGGCGGCCACGGACACCGCGACGGCCTCCAGATTGTGGACGGTGTCCGAGGAGCTGACCGGTGTCCGGTACGAGGCCCTCGAACGGGGCAGCTGAGCAGGCCGATCAACCCGCCGCCGGGGTTGGGAGGTGGCGTTTCGGGGGAGTGCCGGCCAGGGCCCGGCGTTTGCGCTGTCGCAACCGGTGGCTACGTTGATCGGGTGACGAAGCCCGCGCCACCAGAGCTCGGCCGGGGTGTCGTCGTGGCACCGGGGGCCGAACCCCCCGATCCCTGGCGCCGGTGCCCGAGGGTGACCGTCGGGGATGCGGAGCTGGCCCGGCCCGGACCGGCGCTCGGTGTCCTCCATCAGCTGTGGCTCGAACGCCGGCCGGTGGTGGTCGAGCTCGGGGTGGACCCGAACGCCCTCAAGGTCCCCCAGCGATTCGACGGACCGGTCCACGATCTCACGCCCGACTTCGAGTTCGAGGTGGAGCGGCTCCACTTCCTGGTCTGGGCCAACAACTACGACGCCCGGTCCGGCGAGCCCATCTGGTGGCACGGAAGGAAGGCGGCCCGCACCGCGGCGGCCCGGGGTGCTGCCGTCGGCGGTCCGGCTGACATCACACTGGCCGATGGCACCCCACTGTTCATCGACGGCGGTCCCCCGGACCCCCCCGCCCTTCCCTCCGGGATCGGCGTGGTGCACCGGTGGGGCGCCGAGTCCGGCCGTCTCGATCCGGCCACCCACGGCGAATCAGAGGCCGAGCTGGCGCCGGACCAGTTGGCCGCGGTCGGTCACGGGTCCGGCGCCGCCCGGGTGATCGCCCCGGCCGGGTCGGGGAAGACCCGGGTGCTGACCGAGCGACTGCGCCATCTGGTGGCCGGCCGAGGCGCCCAGCCGGGCACGGTGAGCGCGCTGGCCTACAACACGCGGGCGGCCGACGAGATGAAGCAACGGTGCGCCGGGATACTCACGCCCGAGGGGCCTCACATCAGGACCCTCAACAGCACCGGCCTGTGGATCTGCAGCGAGCTCGGACCCGGTGGCCGCCCGAGGGTGCTGGAGGAGCCCGAGGTCCGCGACCTCCTCCAGGGGCTGTTCGACATCCGTCGCCAGGCCAACGCCGATACGGTCGCCCCCTATATCGCCGCCCTTTCGTCCGTCCGCCTCGGGCTCATCGCACCCGCGGCGGTGGAGGAGGCCATACCCGACGCCCCGGGCATCGCCGACGGCTTCGACCGCTACCGGTCGGCGCTGGCCGAGCTCGGGGCGGTCGACTTCGACGAGCAGATCTACCGGGCCATCGAAATCCTGGTCACCGATGCCGGGGCGCGGGGGGCGGCACAGGCCCGCTGCCGGCGCCTGCTCGTCGACGAGTTCCAGGACCTGACCCCGGCCCACCTGCTGATGATCCGGCTGCTGGCTGCTCCCGGCTACGACTGCTTCGGGGTCGGGGACGACGACCAGGTCATCTACGGCTACTCCGGCGCCACGCCGGAGTTCCTCATCGGGTTCCCGCGCTACTTCCCGGGGGCCGCCCACCACCCGCTGGAGGTCAACTACCGGTGCCCGCCGGCGGTGGTGGGAGCGGCTCGGCATCTCCTCTCCTACAACCACCGGCGCCTCGACAAGACCATCCGATGGTCCGAGGGCCGCGTCGACGGTGAGGCCCCGGGAACGGGCCCGCTGGCCGGGACGGGTCCGGTGGCCGTCCGGACCGCACCGGGCGACGCCCTGGCCGCCCTGGCCGTGGAGATCATCACCGGGTGGCAGGACTCCGGCGTCGAGCCCGGTGACATCGCCGTGCTGGCCCGGGTCAACTCGGCGTTGCTGCCCGTTCAGGTGGCCTGTGCCGAGTCGGGCATCTCCTGTACGGCGCCGTTGGGCGTGAAGGCGCTGGGCCGGACCGGCATCCGGACCGCCTTCGCCTACCTTCGCATCGGGTCCGACCCCGACCACATCCGCAGGGAGGACGTGCGGGACACCGTCCGGCGGCCGTCCCGGGGGATCGCGCCCATGGTGGTGGACATGCTGACCAAGCCGCGGTCCACGTCCACCACGGACATCCGCCGGCTCGCCGGCCGTCTGTCGGGTCGGGACGTCCCCAAGCTGCTGGCCTACGCCGACGACCTCGACACCGTGGCCCGGGCGGCTTCCCAGTCCACCGCCGCCGCCCTGCGGGCCGTGCGGGTGGGGATCGGCCTCAACGGCACCATGGACGTCCTCGATTCGTCGCGCCGGGAGGCGGACCGCTCGACCCACGCCGACGACCTGGTGGCCCTCGAGGCGGTGGCCACCCTCCACCCCGAGGCGTCCACGTTCGAGCAGTGGCTCCGTGGCGTCCTCACCCGCCCGCCGGCCGAGGGGCCGAAGGTGCTCCTGTCCACCGTGCACCGGATCAAGGGCAAGGAGTGGGGGAACGTGATCGTCTTCGGTGCCACCGAGGGGCTCTTCCCCCACCGGTTGTCCGACGACGAGGAGGGGGAGCGCCGCGTCTTCCACGTCGCTCTGACCCGGGCCCGGAACCGGGTGGCCGTGCTGGCCGACGCCGACGCCCCGTCGGCGTTCCTCGGCGAGCTCGACGGGTCCCGGCCGCACCGGGCTCCCGCCACTCCTGGCACCGCCTCCACGTCTGTGCCCGGGCGGCGGGACCAGAGATCGCCGGCGCGGCGCAAACCGACGGTGCCGGGGAAGGAGCGCGTCCCGACCGAGGCACTGTCCGAGGTGGGGCAGGCGGCCGAACGGTCCCTGCGGGAGTGGCGGTCGGCCGTGGCCAGGAAGGAGTCGGTGCCAGCCTACGTGGTCCTCACCGACAAGGACCTGATCGGTATCGCCGGCGATCTCCCGCGCACGTTGGCCGAGCTGGCCCGTTGCCGCGGCATCGGGCCCCTTCGACTCGAGCGGTGGGGCGACGAGATCCTCGCCGTCCTCGACGCCGCGGCAAGCGAGCGGCACGGGTCGGCAGGGTAGCGGCGACGGAGGGATCGGCAGCGGTGCGGCAGCGGCGTCGGATCGGCCCCACCTGCCGGCTGGGGCCTAAGATCGCTGGTCACCCAACCTGAGCGGGTTGGGCGGCGCCGGATACGGGACGAGCTTCCGCGGGACCTGGGCTCCAGGGGAGAGAGGTGGCAACGATGTCGCTCGGTTACGACGAGGCCCTGGCCCGGGCGACGGGGCCCGGCCAGCTCTTCGAGCTCGTGGACGGTTCGGTGGCGGGGATCGACTACCGCCTGTTCAAGAACGCTCCGCCCCACCTCGGTCAGGTCTTCGCCGGCGCGCGTGGTGATCAGTCGACGTTTCTCGTCTACGAGGACGAACGGTGGACGTTCGACGAGACCATGCGCCACGTCGACGCCCTGGCCGGCGCGCTGGTGAACACCTTCGGCGTGAGCAAGGGGGACCGCGTCGGCATCTCCATGCGGAACCTCCCCGAATGGATCGTCTCGTTCGCGGCCATCGTCTCCATCGGGGCGGTGTCGGTCTCCCTCAACGCATGGTGGACCGAAGCGGAGGTCGACTACGCCATCGAGGACTCCGGCCTCTCCGTGCTCATCGCCGATCCCGAACGGATCCACCGCGCCCACCGGGCCGCCCACTCGAGGAACATTCCCATGATCGTCGTCCGCGCCGACGAGATCGAACCGCAGCCGACCGGTGTCCGCCGCTACGACGAGGTCGTGACGCTGGGCGAGGCCATGCCCGCGGTC
>JBEKIU010000036.1:0-32146 GCA_050011635.1 Acidimicrobiales bacterium | reverse complement strand
GGCGATGATCTCGTCCAGGATGGCGATGACATCGGTCCGGTGCCGGCGGATGGATGCGGCATCGGCGAAGCGCGGGTCCTCCAGCAGCTCGGGGTGGTCGAGGGCGCGGCAGACGGCGTCGATGTGGCGTCCCGCCTCGAGACCGGTGAGGAAGAACCAGCGCCCGTCGCCGGCGCGGTACGGGTTCATCAGGGGCGCCTGGTTCCGCTCCCTCGACTCGGCCCGGGCCACCTTCCCGAGGGTCATCTGCAGGCCGAGGTCCCACCCGAGCACGTAGGTGCCGGTCCGCAGGAGCGATACCTCGACGACCCGCCCCCGGCCCGTCTCGCGCTGCTCCATCACCGCCGCCAGCAGGCCGGCCAGCGCGGCCAGCCCGGTGATGTGGTCGCCGATCCCACCGCGGGCGTTGAGCGGGCTCCCCTGGTGGTCGGCCATCTGCATGGAGAGCCCGGAACGGGCCCAGAAGGCGCCGATGTCGTAGGTCGGACGGTTCCGCTCGTCGCCCCGCAGGCCGAAGCCGCTGATGCTGCAGTACACCAGCCGGGGATGGCGGGCGGCGGTGGCCTCGGGCTCGAGACCCAGCCCTTCGAGGGAGTCCGGCCGCAGGTTGGTGATGAAGACATCGGCCGTGGCCAACAGATCCTCGAGGTGCCGGCGGCCTTCGGGATCCCGCAGGTTGAGCACAAGGCTCCGCTTGCCCCGGTTGTCGAGGGAGAACGCGGGATTGGGCATGTCGCTGTCGATGCCGAGCGACCCGAACACCTGCCGCATCGGGTCGCCGGCCGGCGCTTCGACCTTGATGACATCGGCGCCCCAGTCGGCCAGCAGCGCCGCGGCCGACGGCGCCGCCACCCACACCCCCATCTCGACGACCCGCAGACCGGTGAAGGTGGAGAGTCCCGACCCATCATCGCGGGTCATGTAGCGGCTCCGGGACGCCTCTGTGCCGCCTGTGCCGCCGGTGCCGCCTGTGCCGCCGGTGCCGCCTGTTGGCGCAGGAGGTCCTTCATCACCTTCCCCGTCGCATTGACGGGCAGCTCGTCGATGATCTCCACCATCCTCGGCACTTTGTAGTTGGCCATCCGGGTCCGGCACCATTCGACGATCTCCGCCGCGGAGGCCTCGCCGG
Organism: Acidimicrobiales bacterium; assembly: GCA_050011635.1. Classification (GTDB taxonomy): domain Bacteria; phylum Actinomycetota; class Acidimicrobiia; order Acidimicrobiales; family RAAP-2; genus Bog-756. The sequence goes on along the minus strand of JBEKIU010000036.1, from coordinate 31,017 downwards.
ATCGCACCACGAATGCCATCCCGACCTCACCGAGCCGCTCGTCCGGAATTCCGATCACCGCCACCTGTCTGATGTCGGGGTGGTCCAGCATGAGGTTTTCGATCTCCGCGGGATAGGCGTTGAAGCCGCCCACGATGAACATGTCCTTGACCCGCCCGACGATCCGCAGGCAGCCGGCACCGTCGACCGCGCCGATGTCCCCGGTGCGCAACCACCCGTCCGGTGAGAGGGCCAGTGCAGTGGCCTCGGGATCGTCGAGGTAGCCGGCCATGACGCTGCCGCCGCGCAACACCACCTCGCCGGGCTGCCCGGCGGCGACGTCCCCATCGTTGTCGACGATGCGGATCTCGAAGCCGGGCCGGGGCCGGCCGACCGTGGTGGCGATGGTCTCGACGTCGTCCTCGGGAGACGTCGATGCCGCGGTTCCCACCTCGGTGAGGCCGTAACCGGTGATGACGATCGAGAACGGCAGTTCGTCGTCGATGCGGCGGACCAGTTCGACGGGGATGTCGGCCGCTCCGGTCACGGCCACCCGTAGTGTCGACAATTGAAGACCGGCCCGCTCGGGATGGTCGAGGATGGCCTGGTAGAGCGTCGGTGGCCCGGGGAGCACGGTGACCCGCTCACCATCGACACGCCGCAGGACGTGGTCGACATCGAAGACCGCTTCTGGAAGCATGGTGGCACCGCTGACGATGCAGGCCAGGATGCCCGCCTTCAAGCCGAACATGTGGAAGTACGGGTTCACCATGAGGTAGCGGTCGTCGGCGCACAGCCCTGTCATCTCCACCCAGTCGGTGGCGACGGACAGGGTCCGGCCGTGGGTCATGACCACACCTTTGGGCCGTCCCGTCGTCCCCGAGGTGAACAGGATGTCCGACGGATCGTCCGGGCCCAACTGGGCGCTCCGTCGGTCGACGATCGCCCGGTGGGCGTCGGTGGCCCGTCCTTTGAATGCCGCCCACGACTCGGCGCCCGACGGCACGTGCCCGCCGGCCACGATGACCGTCTCGAGATCGGGAAGCTCGATGCCGGTGGACCGGAGCATGTCGACGTAGTCGGTGTCGAGGAAATCGGTGACGGTCACCAGCGCCCGAGCCCGGCTCCGGGCGAGGATGTCGGCCGCCTCGCCGCCCTTGAACCTCGTGTTGATGGGAACGAGGACGGCGCCCGCCTGCGACAGGCCGAGGACGGCCACCACCCACTCGACACGGTTGGGCGCCCAGATGGCGACCCGGTCACCCGGCTCCACACCGGACGCAGCCAGTGCCGCGGCAAAGGTGTGGGCCTCGTCGAAGAGCTCGGCGTACGTGAGCCGGATCGAGCCGTCGTCGATGGCCGCCCGTCCGCCGAACCGGTCGGCCGCCGCGGCGGTGACGGCCGGGATGGTGCGCCCCGGGCCGTCGCCGGTGCTCATCGTGCGACGAGGTCGGTCACGTTCATCAACCGGGCCAGGTTCCCTCCCATGATCCTCCGGACGGCTTCGTCATCCAGCCCGGAGAGCTCGTCCACGTAGGTTGCCGGATCGGCCAGACCCTCGGGGTGCGGGTAGTCGGATCCGAACAGCACGTGGTCGACCCCGATGAGCTCGGCCAGTGCACCGAGGTCCTCCTCCCAGAACGGGCTGATGTAGATGTTGCGCTTGATGACGTCCACCGGATCCTCCATGAACTCCTGCGGCATCTTCTTGTACACGTCGGCCATGTTCTTCAACAGGGGCTCGACCCAGCTGCTGCCGTTCTCCACCACCGCCACCTTGAGGTCCGGGAATCGTGAGAGGGCGCCGTGGCAGACCAGCGCGGACACGGCGTCCTCGACAGGACGCCAGGCGGACAGCATCCGGAACGCTTGGGGCTGGAAGGGGAGCATCTCGGCGTCACTGCCCATCCAATCGTTGGCATAGCGCTCGTACCCGCTGTCGGAGGAGTGCATGGCCACCAGCACGTCGTGGTCCACGACCTTCTGCCAGAACGGGTCGAACTCCTCCAGGCCGAACGAGCGGGGCCCCCGGTAGCCCGACACCGGCGCCGGCCTGATGAGGACGACCCGCGCACCCCGCTCCACCACCCATTCGAGCTCTTCGATGGCCCGCTCGACGATGGGCAGGGTGATGACCGGGGTCGTGAAGATGCGGCCCTCGTAGTCGAACGTCCACGTCTCGTGGAGCCACTGGTTCAACGCGTGGATGGCGGCATGGGTGAGCTCGGGGTCGTCGCGCATCCGCTCCTCGATCAGACTGGCCAGCGTGGGGAACATGAGCGCACGGTCGATGCCCTGGACGTCCATGAGCTCGAGGCGGGCGGCGGGCTCGCGGAAGGCGGGGATGGACTTGATGGGCTTTCCGAAGATCTCCCGCCGGCTCTTGCCCTCGGGATTGCCTTTGCGGAAGTAGTCCTCCTGGGCCCCGGGCCGGGCCACCACGTCGAACGTCGGGTTCGGGATGTACTCGCTGATCTGGCCACGGACGACGATCTTCGTCCGACCATGGACATCGACGTAGTCGATGGCACCCCGGTAGCGGTCGGGCAGGTACTTGGTCAGCGCGTCGCGCGTCTCGTAGAGATGGTTGTCCGCATCGAACAGGGGGATGCTCAGTGCTGGCTTCGACATGGCTCCTCTTCCTGGCTCTTGCCGTCCTGGATCTTGCCTTCCTGGCTCTTCTCGGACCGGGCACGACGTGCGACAGGGCGCGGTCGGTGAGAATGGCACTATGTAGTCAGGAGAGTACTATTTCTACCTGGGCCCTGCCATCGCTTCTGGTTGGGCCCGGCCTCCGCCCGGGACGCGGCACGGGATGGCCAACCCCGCCCACAGCCCGACGCAGGTCCCCTGCCCCCGGCGGTCCGGACCGGTGGCACCGCTCGACCCGAGAACGCGCTTCTTTTTTTTGTGCAAGGCTTGTTTGTAGGCTTGGTGTCCGGTGAGCCCACCAGGGGCGACCGTCAGGGCGAAAGGTGCAGGACAGCGGGATGACCACCATGGAATCCGACGTCTACTACGACCCGTACGACTTCGACATCGACTCGGACCCCTATCCGGTCTGGAGGCGGCTGCGCGACGAGCAGCCGCTCTACTTCAACGACCGCTACGACTTCTACGCGCTGAGCCGCTTCGATGACGTCGACCGCTGCTCGCGGGATTGGGAGACCTACATCTCGGGCAAGGGCACCCTGCTCGAGATCATCAAGAGCGGCATGGAGCTGCCCCCCGGATCGATCATCTTCGAGGATCCCCCGGCCCACCACCTCCACCGGCGCCTGCTCTCACGCGTCTTCACGCCCCGCAACATCAACGGCCTCGAGCCGAAGATCCGCGAGTTCTGCGCCCGTAGCCTCGATCCCCTGGTCGACCAAGGGGGCTTCGACTTCATCGCCGACCTCGGTGCCCAGATGCCCATGCGCACCATCGGCATGCTGCTGGGCATCCCCGAACAGGACCAGGAGGCCATCCGCGACCGCATCGACGACGGCCTGCGCCTGACCGAGAGCGGCATGCCGGACATGGACAAGGCCTACACCGACGGCATGACGGCGGGGGACGGGTTCGCCGAGTACATCGACTGGCGGGCCACCCACCCCTCCGATGACCTGATGACCGAGTTGCTCAACGCCGAGTTCGAGGACGAGACCGGGACGGTGCGCCGCCTCAGCCGCGAGGAGGTGCTCGGGTACGTCAACCTCCTGGCCGCCGCGGGCAACGAGACCACCACCCGCCTCATCGGGTGGACGGGCAAGGTGCTGGCCGACCACCCCGACCAGCGCGCCGCAGTGGTCGAGGACCGCAGCCTGGTGCCGAACGCCATCGAGGAACTGCTTCGCTACGAGTCACCCTCGCCGGTCCAGGCCCGGTACGTGACCAAGGACGTCGAGCACCACGGCCGGGCGGTACCCGCCGGCAGCGCCATGCTCCTCCTGACCGCGGCGGCCAATCGCGACGAGCGCAGGTTCCCCGAGGCCGACCGGTTCGATGTCCACCGCAAGATCGACCACCATCTGGCCTTCGGGTACGGGATCCACTTCTGCCTCGGATCGGCGCTGGCCAGGCTCGAGGGGCGCATCGCCCTCGACGAGGTCCTGCAACGGTTTCCCACCTGGGAGGTCGACTGGGAGAATGCGGTGCAGGCCCGGACGTCGACGGTACGGGGTTGGCAGCGACTCCCCGTGTTCACCTCCTGAGCCGGCACCGACTTCGAGAGAGGATGTCCAACTGATGAGAACCGTGGTGGTCGGCGCCTCGAGTGGGCTCGGTCGGTCCATCGCCGTGGGCCTGGGCCAGCGGGGGTCGACGGTGGCCCTGTTGGCCAGGAGGAACGGTCGGCTGGTGGACGCGGCCAAAGAGGCCGGGCCCGGTTCGCTGGCCATCGTCTGTGACGTCACCGACACCTCGTCGGTCCAGTCGGCCATCCAGGCCGCGGCGGACGGCCTCGGTGGCATCGACGCCCTCATCTACGCCACCGGGATCGGACCCCTGGCCCGGATGATCGACGTCAGCGCCGACACATGGCGGCGGACGTTCGACACCAACGTGGTCGGGGCCGCGCTCGTCACCGCGGCCGCCATCCCCCATCTCACCGCTTCCCACGGAGTGGCCGCCTACCTCTCGTCGGTCAACGGGTCGTTGACCCCGCCCTGGCCCGGGCTCGGGACCTACGCCACCAGCAAGGCGGCGCTCGACACCATGGTCGAGGCCTGGCGCACCGAACACCCGGGGGTGGGGTTCACCCGGGTCATCGTGGGCGACTGCGCCGGCGGTGAGGGGGCGTCGGCCACCGGGTTCGCCGACGACTGGGACTGGGACCTGGCCGCAGAGCTCCATCCCATCTGGCAGGCGAGGAACTACCTGAGCGGCTCCCTCATCGACGTCGAGGAGCTCGTGCGGGTGGTGGATACCGTGCTGCGTTGCGGTGCCAGTGCCGGCATCCCGACCGTGGCCGTCACTCCCCGATCGCCCGGGTGAGGCGCCGGGGCCGGGTCCTCAGGCCTGTCTGCGTTGCCTGTCTGCGTTGCCTGTCTACGTTGCCTGTCCGTCAGGCGACGACGCCACGGATCTTGAGGTCGATGATGGCATCGGAATCGAGGCCGAGGTCGGCCAGGATGCTGTCGCCGTGCTCGTTGAACTCCGGGGCCCGTGTCGGCACGGCAGGTTCCTCGTCGAACTGGACCGGCGCCGCCACCAGCCGGAAGGGCGTCCCCGCCGCGGTCTGGCACTCCTGGACGTAGCCGTTGGCCACGGTCTGGGGATCGGCCACCGCCTCCAGCGTGTCCTGCACGACGGCCCACTGCCCGATGAACGTGGCCAGCCGCTCGCGCCATTCGTCGAGGGTTGCGGAGGCGAACTCGTCGGTCAGGATCCCGATGGCCTCGGTGCTGTTGGCCATGAGCGATGCGTGATCGGCGAAACGGGCGTCGGTGGCCAGTTCCGGACGACCGACGGCCTGGCACAGGGGCGGCCAGTACTTGCCCGGCTGCAGGCAGGTGAAGGCCAGCACCCGGCCGTCCTTGGTCTTGTAGTTGCGCGACAGCGGATTGGACGGCGTGCGATCGTCGGGCGGTGGCGTCCACGGCTGGCCCAGCACCAGCGAGAGGGCCACTGCCTGTCCCATGGCCCAGAGTCCCGCGCCGAGGAGCGACACGTCCACGATGGTGGCCTCGCCGGTCCGCTCGCGATGGAAGAGCGCCCCCAGGATCCCACCGGCGATGGTCATGGCCCCGATGGAATCCCCGAACCCCGGAGCGGGAGGAACGGGCGTCAGGTCGTACTCCGGCCGCTTGGCCCCCACGGCCACGCCCGCTCGGGCCCAGAAGGCCAGCGAGTCGTACGAGCCCTTGTCGGCGTCCGGACCGCGCTCGCCCTGGCCGGTGCCGCGCACGTAGATGATGTCGGGATTGTGGGCGCGGATCTCATCGACGCCGATCTTGAGCTTCCGGCGAACGCTCGGGAGCTTGTTGGTCAGGAACACGTCGGCCGTCCCGGCCAGCTTGTAGAGGATCTCGAGCCCGTCGGGTGACGCCAGGTCGAGACCGAGGCTCCGCTTCCCGCGGTTGGAGTGCTCCAACAGGGCGTGGACATCGCTCGGCACCAGGGCCAGTCCGGTCGAGGCCAGGCCGCGCATGGCGTCACCGCGTTCGACGTGCTCGATCTTGATGACGTCGGCGCCCCAGTCGGACAGCAGCGCCGACGCCGCCGGAACGAATGTGTGCTCGGCCACCTCGAGGACCCGCACGCCCTGCAGTACTGCAGTCACGACCAACCTCCGACCATCTCCGTACCGTAGGACTGGGCACGTTGGCGGTCCCCCGGATGCAAACCGACACCGCGCCACGGATGAACAGAGCCTCACAACCCAGAATCGGCATGTGGACTCTAACGCTGTGAGACTGCCATTCTCAAGTCGGCTGGCGATGCTGGGACCGGGGCCTGTCCCCCGATACCAGGCCCCGAAGGACCGGGTCAGGACCGAAGAACACAGCCGGGCCGGCTCCGCCGCCCGCTCCGGGTGTTCGACCTCACGAGGGCAGATCCGGGGGGATCCAACTGGGCCGGCGCTTCTCCATGAACGCCCGCATGCCCTCTCGAGGCTCGTCCGAGTGGTCGAGCGCCCAGAACATGGTCTGGTAGTCGACGACTCCGTACCGCTCGTTGAGCATGCGCTTCACCTGGGCACGCGCCGACGGTGCGGTCCGGAGGACCTGGTGGGCCGCAGCCGTCGCCGCGGCGCGGAGCTCCTCGTGGGCCACCACCCGCGAGATGACACCGAGCCGTTGGGCTTCGGCCGCATCGAAGGTCCGGGCCGACAGCAGGAGATCGCGCGCCACCGCCATGCCGACATGGGCGGGCAGGGCGGCGGCGAAGGTCGCGTCCGGGATGCCGCGCAGGAGCTCGGGCACACGGAAGGTGGCCCGCTCGCTCGCCACCGCGATGTCCGCCATCATGGCGATGAGGAGGCCGCCGGCCTGGCAGATCCCGTTGACGGCGGCGATGACGGGCGCCGGGCTGTCGCGGATGGTGAGAAAGGGGAGCACGTCCTGCCCCACGACGTCAGGCCGTGCGTCCCCCGGCTCCGAGCGACCACCCAGGTCGCCGCCCGGGGCGAACACGTCCCCGACCCCGGTGATGATGAGGGCCCCGAGGTCGGGATCACGATTCACGAGGTGCACAGCCCGCTTCAGGCCGTAGTACATCGCAGGTGTCAGTGCGTTCCTCGCCGCCGGTCGGTCGATCACGCACCACGCGATCGGCCCGTCCCGCTCGAGGCGCAAGGCCGAGGTACCGAGCTCGTTCTCCATCCGACCCCCACTCCCGCAATCGAGGCTTGCGCCCTCAGCACGATATTCTTCTTCTTGGAATTCAACAATCGTGTATCTTTTTTCAGACAATTCGAATTCCATGGGTTACACCCAGGTCGAAGGAGCACACGATGGCACGCCCTCGTAGGCCGGAGCATATGCACGTACGCAGCGCTCGGATGCTCGATGTCGTCACCGGCGAGATCGTGGCCCCCGGCGACCTCCTGATCGAAGGTGAGCGCATCGCGGCGGTGGCGCCCGTGTCGGTACCCAGCGATGCACTCGTCATCGACCTCGGCGACCTGACCATGCTTCCGGGGCTCATGGACATGGAGGTGAATCTCCTGCTGGGCGGTCCGGACCATCGCAGTCCGCTCATCGCCGTCCAGGACGACCCCGCGGTGCGAACCCTGCGGGCGGTGGCCAACGCCCGTCGCACCCTCCGGGCCGGTTTCACGACGGTGCGAAACCTCGGCCTGTTCATCCAGACCGGCGGGCTGCTGCTCGACGTCGCCCTCAAGAAGGCCATCGACCTCGGCTGGATCGAGGGTCCGCGTGTCGTCCCCGCCGGGCACGCCATCACCCCGACCGGCGGTCACCTCGATCCGACGATGTTCCAGGCTCTGGCGCCGCACATCATGCCCCTCACCGTCGAGGAGGGCATTGCCAACGGCGTGAGCGAGGTTCGCAAGGCGGTTCGTTATCAGATCAAGTACGGCGCCCAATTGATCAAGGTCTGCGCGTCGGGCGGCGTGATGTCACACACCGGTCCGGCCGGAGCCCAGCAGTACTCCGACGAGGAGTTGCGGGCCATCGTGGACGAGGCTCATCGAGCGGGGCTCAGGGTTGCCGCCCACGCCCACGGGGACGACGGCATCCGGGCCGCACTCGACGCCGGCATCGACTGCATCGAGCACGGCTCGCTCATGACCGATGACACCCTCGACCTCCTCGTGGAGCTCGGGAGGTTCCTCGTCCCGACCACCTACCTGGCCGACGGCATGGACGTGTCCCATGCGCCGCCCGAGCTGCAGGCCAAGGCAGCTGAGGTCTTCCCGCGGGCGAAGGAGACCATCCGCAAGGCGATCGCCCGTGGAGCGCGCATCGCCTGCGGAACGGACGCTCCGGCCATACCCCACGGCAAGAACGCCAAGGAGCTGCTGGCCCTGGTGGATCGGGGCATGACCCCCCTCCAGGCCATCCGCTCGGCCACCACCGTCGCCGCCGAGCTCATCGATGTCGACGACCGGGGCCGCCTGGAGGCGGGGCTCTTCGCCGACCTGATCGCCGTGCCGGGCGATCCTCTGGCCGACATCGGGGTGACCGAGGACGTCCGATTCGTGATGAAGGGCGGCCAGGTCTACCGGCACGACGAGGCGGTCACGTAGCCCGTCCGGCGGTGCCTGATCGGCGTCAGGACGTGGTGCCCGACCCGATGCCGTGGAGGATCAAGCCCCACAGGTCCTCGGCCGAATCGCCCTCGTTGGGGTGCAGGGACAAGCCCCCGATGGTGGCCGAGAAGGTGTTGAACATGATCACCTCGAGCACGATGCCCACGATCGGGCCGTGGAGAAGCCCGCCTCGAACCACCCCGGCGTCAGTGGCCTCCTGGATGACCTCCTCGAGCAGGGACAGGAGGGGGGAGAAGACTCTGGCGGCCTCCTTCGGATGATCGGTGAGCAGCTGCTGGGCGAACTCGGCCATCCCGAGGGGTCCCTGTCGCTTGGAGCCGGCACCGCCTTCGTCGGCCGGGCGGCACATCCGGTAGTACTCCACCACGAAGCGGTGCAGGCGCTCGAGGGGATCGTCCTCCTCTGCGATCTCCTCCCGGAGGCGTTCGGTGGTCGAATTGACCGTCTCCTCGAACAAGGCCAGGAGCAGCTCGTGCTTTCCGCCGAAGTACTGGTAGAAGCTGTGGAGCGACTGGCCGGACCGCTCGACGACCTCCTGGACGGTGAAGTCCCGGCCCGGCCTCGAATCGAAGAGCTCAGTGGCGGCATCGAGGAAGCGTTGGACGCGACTTTCGGCCCGCAGGCGGGCGGAATCGAGCGAGCGGGCCACCGCCTGGTCTCGCCGGCTGAGCCCATCGGGCTCGACCGCATCGGTCGCCAGTTCGTTGTTCGTCACCGAGCAGAGCGTACCCGACGCCGTTCTCACCCCCTACGACCTTCCGGTTCGGGCGGTTGGGCCGGGGCCCGGGGGCACCGGGCCTCCGATGGGGGCCGGGCCCCGGCTCGGTCCCGGGTCCGCCCCATGGTCCGGGTCGGCTCCAGGCTCCGGAGAACGGGTCAGCGGGCCGGCTCGATCACCATGTCCATGCTGGCCGCACCGCTGTCGGGCACCCTCGGCTGGCGCCACACCTCCACCGGGAAGGAAACGTTCACCAACGAATAGCACAGCCACAGCAGCCGCCCGGCGTCCTCGGGAAGGGCGCCGAAGTCGAGCCGGTCGAGATACTCGATGGCGTCCTCGAGGCGGGGGAAGGCGGCGTCGTAGAACGACTGGAGCTCGTCCATCGTGCTCGACAGGCGCTTGGCGTAGCGTTCCGCCTCGCTCTCGAGCGACCACGCCGCGAAGGGCTCCAGGTCGGCGAATTCAGAAGGAAGGGTGGGCATGGGGTCCGGTCTCCGTGCTCAGGACACGCTCGAGATCCGCACCGGCGTCGCTGACCTCTGCTGGTAGTCGGTCACGTGGTCGCGGGCCGTCTTGTGCAGATGGCGGAGCAGGATCTCCTGGTCGTTGAGCGGGAAGCTTGAGACGGCCCGCGATTCGAGCATCGTCTGGGTGGCCTCGAGGGTGTTGCCGTCCTGGAGCGAGTACTCCTTGAAGGTGACGGCGGCCAGCTCCTGCTGCAGGCGCTCGCGGGCGTTCCGCGGCGGCACGAAGTAGAGCGTGCCTTCGAAGACATGCGTGTTGTACGAGGTCGGCCAGTAGTGGTACGTGAGGTACCAACCGGTCTGCCAGACGAGCACCATGAAGTTGGGGAAGAACACGAACGAGTCGACACCCCAGGCGTGGTGGTGCGCCGGGTTCAACGCCGGCGGCAGCTGATCGAGACCCTCGATGTCGGGTCGGTCCCACGGGCCGAACAGACCGCTGTGGAGCACCCGTTCGGTGGGCTTGACCATGTCGAGGTCCTTCGGCGGCGACATGCCTCCCCAGGACGACACCATGCCGTGGGGTCCGTCGAGCTCGTAGTCGAGTGCCTCATAGCCGTAGCCCGACAGTTTGCGCGACTCCTCCGCCGTGGCCTGCTTGGCGTGGAGGATGGGCGCATGGTAGAACTCGGCGAAGGCGTCGATGAAGAGCTTCCAGTTGCTCCCCACGTCCGCCCGGTACTTGTAGACCTGGGTCATCTTGTCGAACGGGTACCCGGCCAGACCGGCACCGAATCCACCCAGGTAGTCGTGGAGCGATGTCGTGTTGTCGGGATCGAGATTGACGAAGATGAACCCCTGCCACGTGTCCACCTGGACCATGGCCAGTCCGTAGTCCGCACGGTCGAGGTCGAAGAACTCCGACTCCTGCTGGACGAAGGTCAGTTGCCCGTCCACCGAGTACCGCCAACCGTGGTACTTGCAGGTGAACTGCCGGCAGGTGCCGCTGGTCTCCTCGCCGGGAAAGTCGTTCCAGACGAGCTTGTTGCCCCGGTGGCGGCAGATGTTGTGGAACGCGTGCACATCGCCGTCCGAGCCCCGGACGACCACGATCGAGGTTCCGGCCGCGTCGAGCTCCTTGGTGAAATACGCCCCGGTTCGGGGGATCTGTTCGACCCGGCCGACGTTGAGCCAGGTGCGGGCGAAGATGGCCTTGCGCTCGAGCTCGTAGTGCTCCGGCGAGATCGAGTCCTCGTACGACACGGGACCGGTGCCCAGCTCGGGGTAGTGCTGCGTCCAACTGCCCTCAGCGGGTTTTGCGAAATGCGCCATGTCGTGCCTCCAGGTCCGGTCGCAACGACCAGATGATATCATTAATCTTCAAAAAACAGAATATCATTTCCGCCGGAGGTCATCGTCGAGCTCGATCCCGAAGGACCGGAAGGCCAGGGCCAGGATCTCGTAGGCGCCGACGGTGAAGACCAGGTCCATGAGCTGCTGCTCGTCGAGCTTGGCGGCCAGGGCATTCCAGGTCGGGTCGGACACCGTGCCCGCCCCGATGAGCTCGTCTGTGGCCCTGACCATGGCTTGGTCGAGCGGCGACCAACCGGGCGCGTCGGGGCCCGCGGCGATCCGGGCGATGTCGTCCTCGTCGAGGCCGGCATCCCCGGCCAGGATGACGTGCTGTTGCCACTCGTACTCCGATTCCCGGACCGAGGCCACCCGGAGGACCAGCAGCTCACGTTGACGCGGCGACAGCGTCGAGGCGAAGAGCACATGGCCGTTGAAGGTGTTGAACGCCTTGGCCAGCTCGGGATGCCGGGCCAGGGTGCCCAGTGCGTTGAGCGCCTTCGGGCCGCCCTTGCGGCGGGTCAGGGAGTGGCGGGGATTCTCCGGACGCAGGGCGGCGATGGCCCCCCGCATCTCGTCGGACCACTCGTCCGGCGGGAGGGGCGGGATACGCGCCATCAGGTGTTCCGCCCGCCATTGACCCCGATGACCTGCCCGGTGATGTAGCTCGCCTCGTCGCGTACGAGGAACGAGCACGTGGCCGCGATGTCCTCGGGCGTGCCGACCCGGCGCACCGGCGTCAACGACTCGTGGTACTCGACACCTTTTCCGAGCAACCCCTTGCGTTCCGATGCCCGCAGCATGGGGGTGTCGATGAACCCGGGCGGGATGGTGTTGACGGTGATCCCCAGAGGACCGAGCTCGAGGGCCAGGGCCTTGGTGAAGCCGATGACGCCGGCCTTGGACGCCACGTAGTGGGTCATGAGGGGCTGGCCGCCGTGGGCGCTGGAGGACGAGATGTTGACGATGCGGCCCCAACCTTCCTCGATCATGTCCGGCACCACGGCCTGGCAGCAGTCGAAGGTCCCCGTGAGGTTGACGGCCAGGATCCGGTTCCACTTCTCGGCGGTGATCTTGAGGAACGGATCGAAGCCGTCGAGGCCGGCGCTGTTCACGAGGATGGCGGGGCGGCCGAGGCGCTCCCGGACGGCGACGAGACCGTCGTCGATCTGGCTGCGATCGGTCACGTCGACGGTCAGGCCGACGGCGGTGCCACCGGCGGCCACGATCCCGGCGGCCGCAGCCTCCGCGGACGTCGTGTCCCGGTCGAAGACGGCGACGCTGTTCCCATCGGCGGCCAGCCGTTGGCTGATCGCCAATCCGATCCCCGATCCACCTCCGGTGACGATGGCCGTCCGACCGGCCGTCACTGGATGGGCTCGTTTCCGTGGAGCGTCGTGCGGTGCATGTCGCGGGGAGAACTGGCGTCGTACTGGCACGCCCGGTGCAGCACCCCTCGGTTGTCCCAGATGACCATGTCGCCGACCGACCATTCGTGCCGGTAGACGCGCTCGGGGGTGGTTGATCGGGCCAGCAGGTCGGCAAGCAGCGCCCGCCCTTCGTCGAGCTCCATCCCGACCACGTGTGAGGCGGTGGCCCCGAGCACCAGTGAGCGTCTTCCCGACTGGTGGGTCCACACCAGCGGGTGCTCTTTCGCCGGCCGCGATCGCCACATGGCCAGTTCTTGGTCCGAGGGGTCGTCGTTCACCAGCCGCTGCGATGCCTCGATGGTGTGCACGACACGGAGCGACGCCAAGCGCTGCTTCTCGTCATCCGTGAGGTCGTCGTAGGCGCCGTAAGTGCTGGCGAACTCGGTCTCGCCCCCCGAGGTGGCCACCGCGTGGGCACTGAGCAGCGTCGCCATGATCGGGATGTCGTCGGTACAGCCGTCGATGTGCCAGTCGAAGGTGCCGCGCAGGTAGGCGGCCGAGGGGTTCTTGGCCGGGTCGAGGGTGACCCGGAATATCTCCGGGTGTTCCCCGGAGCCGAAGACTTCCACCCGGCCGAGCAGTTTGGAGAACGCAACCTGGGTGGCGTCGTCGATGTGCAGGTCGCGGAAGACGAGGGCGCCGTTCTCCTCCAGGGCCTCGAGCGTCCAGGCCGGCAAGGCGTCGTCGCCGAGGAGCTGGTCGCGGTCCACGCCTCGGACCTCCGCGCCGACGGTGGCACTGAGCTTCTCGGTGGCTGCGACCACGGTCATCAGGCTCTCCTTCAGGTGTGCGCCATCGCTAGGGGCACCAGTTCTCGGCGGCGACATTTCTAGAGGAACACTATTACTTTTGCAGAATCATGTTTTCAGGGTCTCCCGGGCCCCGGCTCCCCTCGCCCAGGAGCTGCCGGAGCCGGAATTTCTGGATCTTGCCGGAGGCCGTCCGAGGGAATTCCCGGACCTCGTGGATCGACGCCGGCCACTTCTGGCGGGCCAGTCCGGCGGCGGCGAGGTGGTCGCGCACCTGTTGCAGCGTCGGAGCCGCCAAACCCTGGCGCACGCTGACCACGGCGGCCGCGTGCTCGCCCAGGCGCTCGTCCGGTTCGGCGACGACGGCGACGTCGGCCACGGCTTCGATGCCCAGCATCAGCCCCTCGATCTCCGCCGCGCTGATGTTCTCGCCCCCCCGGATGATGATGTCCGAGATTCGATCGGTGATCGTGAGGTAGCCGTCCTCGTCCAGGACACCGACGTCGCCCGTGCGGTACCACCCCTCGGCGTCGAAGGCGGACGTCGTCAAGGACGGTTCCGTGTAGCCGATGCAGCAGTCGGGTCCCCTGCTCACGATCTCCCCGCCGGCGTCGAGCCGGAGCTCGACCCCCGGGAGCGTGTGGCCGTCGGTCGTCAGCCTCTTCAGCTCCGGCTCGTCGAGGAGGGAGCCGGTGATCGACGGATGCTCGGTGCTCCCGTAGGAGCGGAAGACCTTGATCCCGAGCTTGGTGGCCCGCTCCGTCACCGCCACCGGCACCGACGACCCACCGAGGCCGGCGAACGGCATCAGGGCCACCAGATCGGGGGTGAAGTCGGGATGGTCGAGCAGGCTGGTGAGGAAGTAGGTGGCTCCTCCGGTGACACCGATCCCCTCCTCCCGCATCATCCGGAGCACCTCACCGGGGTCCCAGACGTCGAGCAGATGGACGGGGTGCTCTCGCAGCAGCGGGATCAGGAACGCGTTGAGCATCCCGATGAAGTGGCCCACCGGTGCCCCGGTGACCTGGGGCGGCCCACCCTTCGGGAACATGTGGTCGAGCTGACGGGTCTCGCACCCGATCGTGCGGTGCGAGTGCACGACACCCTTCGGGTCACTCGTCGTCCCCGATGTGAACCCGACGATGACCGGGGCATCGGGGTCCACCGGCACCGGACCGCGGACCGGTTGGTGGTCGAGCATCGAGTCGAACGGTGTCGACCCCGCCGGCAGATCGGCTCGGGGCGTCTCGCCCACCACCAGCCACAACGGCCCGTCCCGGTCGCCGAGCAATTCGGAGTAGGTGGCCAGGTAGTCGTTGTGCCCGAAGCGGTCGGCCGTCACGACGACATCGGGGGAGGTGGACCGGATGATGTAGCCGACCTCCTTCGGACCGTAGAAGTGCACGATCGGGACCACCACGGCCCCGAGGTAGGCCGAGGCCCAGAACGTGATGCCCGCCTCCACCCAGTTCGGGAGCTGGACCACGACCACGTCACCCGGGCCCACCCCCCTGGCCGCCAGGGCACCGGCCAGGGTTCGCGCCGCCCGGTCGACGTCGGCGAAGGTCCCCCGCCACGGCCGGACCTGCGAATGGACCCGGAACTCCGTGCGGCCCCTGGTGCCGAGGCCGTCCGCCACCATGCCCCCGAGGGTGGCATTCGTCCACCAGCCCTCGGCCAGGTACCGTCGGACCAGGTCATCCGGCACCGATCGCAGACCCCACCCGTCCCCCACGGTGCTGCCCGATTCCCCCACACGCTCTCCTTCGACCGCACCGGAGGTGCGCCTAGCTTCGTTGTCAGTCTAGGAGAACTCCGTTATCATTTGTCAACATGGCACTCTCGGGGTCCGCCACCGACGCCTCGGGCGACACGTCGGGTGCAGCCACTGACCACAGCTTCCACCCGCTGCGGGTCGGCCGCGTCCGGCGCGAGACGGCCGAGGCCAGCTCCTTCGTGCTCGATGTGCCCACCGAACTCCGTCAGGCGTTCGCGTACCAGGCCGGCCAGTTCTGCACCTTCAGAGTGTGGGTCGATGGCCAACCGCTCGTCCGGTGCTACTCGATGTGCTCCTCGCCCGTCGTGGACACCGAGCTGGCGGTGACCGTGAAGCGGGTTCCGGGGGGCGTGGTCTCCAACTGGATGAACGACCACCTGGCGCCGGGAGACACCCTCGAGGTGGCCCGACCCACCGGCTTCTTCCGCCTCGGCCGGGGGCCGGGCGATCTGGTGGCGTTCAGTGCCGGGAGCGGGATCACACCGGTCATCTCGTTGCTCAAGACCGCGCTGGCGACCACATCGCGACGGGTCCACCTCGTCTATGCCAACCGGGACCGTGATTCGATCATCTTCCGGTCCGAGATCGATGCGCTCAGGACGCGGTACGGCGATCGGTTCACGCTCTCCCACCACCTCGACGTCGAAGACGGGTTCATCGGCCCTGACGCAGTCCGTCAGGGCCGTCAGGGCCGTCAGGGTGACGACGGTGCTCAGGGTGGTCGGGGTGGTCGGGATGCCGACGGTGAGGGTGAGACCGAGTTCTACGTGTGCGGTCCGGGGCCCTTCATGGACATCGTCGAGCACACGTTGCTGGCCGACGGTGTCGACGCGGCACGGATCCACATCGAGCGTTTCACCCCTGCGGCATGGCCGCCCGAGGCGGAGGTGCCGGCCGACTCGTCGGTAGCGGCACAGGTCAGGATCGAGCTCGACGGCCGCGCGGAGACGACCGCCTACCGTTCCGGGACGACGATCCTCCAGACGGCACGGCAGATGGGGATGTCCCCGCCGTTCTCCTGCGAAGCCGGAAGCTGCGCGACCTGCATGGCCAGATTGGTCGAAGGAACGGCCTCGATGCACGTGAACAACGCCCTCACCGATGACGAGGTCGCCGACGGCTGGGTGCTCACCTGTCAGGCGCTGCCGACCAGCCCGCTCGTCCATGTCGCCTACGGTTACGGGGAGGCGTGATGGGTCAGCTTCCGGTCGCCGACGTCATCGAGCTCGAGCAATTGCTGGCCCGCTATGCGGTGGGCATGACCAAGGACGACGTCGAGGCGGTGGTGGACGTCTTCACTCCCGACGGCACCTACAGCGCCTTCGGCGATACCTACCAGCTCGTCGACTTTCCCACCTTGGTGGCAGCTGCTCCCAAGGGGCTGTTCCTGGTCGGGCCACCGGCCCTCGAGCTCGACGGGGACGTCGGCACCGGGCAGCAGCCCCTGTGCTTCGTCGACCAGCGAACCCACGACATGCGGATCGGCTACTACACCGACACCTACCGGCGCACCGCCAACGGCTGGCGGCTGCACACCCGGTCCATGACCTTCCTCCGCAAGAGCGGCGCCCGCGACGCCGGACGGCCCCACGATGAGACCCGACCCGCCCCGGGGGCTCGCTGATGGAGATCGGGGAGTTCCGGGCGTCGGTGGACACCTGGCTCCAACAGAACAGCTCCGCCCTCAGGCCCGATGCGGGGGCCGCGGAAACGCTGGACGGCCAGATGGCCCAACTGGCCAAGGTCAAGCGGCTCACCTATGAGGCGGGTTGGATGCGGTGGGGCTGGCCGATCCGCGTCGGCGGGCTCGGGGGGTCGACACTCCTGCGCGCCTATCTCGGCGAGGCCCTGACGTCCACGGACCTGGTCGAGCCGGGCATCTACTCGATGACCGAGGTGCTCGCCCCGACCATGATCGACTATGCCGCGCCGGAACTGGCGGCAGAGATGGTGCCGCGGCTGCTCAGCGGTGAGGAGACCTGGTGCCAGGGTTTTTCGGAGCCCGGGTCGGGAAGCAACCTGGCCGCGCTGTCCTGCCGGGCCACGCGGTCCGGCGACGTCTGGCGGGTGACCGGCCAGAAGGTCTGGACCAGCCTGGCCCAGTACGCCGAACGTTGCGTGCTCCTGGTTCGTACCGGCGGGCCCGAATCGGCCCACAAGGGCATCACGGCCCTCTTCGTCGACATGGACACCCCCGGCATCGTCGTCCGACCGATCGAGACGATGCACGGTCTTCCCGAGTTCTCCGAGGTCTTCTTCGATGACGTCGTCGTGCCGGCCGGCCGCACCCTGGGGTCGGAAGGCCAGGGGTGGTCGGTGGCCATGGACCTGCTTCCGTTCGAGCGGAGCACGGCACTGTGGCATCGGGCCGCATACCTGCACCGAAGCCTGCAGAACCTTCTCACCGCCGCACCGCCGGACACGCTCGACCCGACGGCCGTGGGTGAGGTCACCCAGCTTCTGTATGCCCTGCGGTCTCGCTCCCGGGCCACGCAGTACCGGATGGCCGCAGGGGCGCACCTCGGTCCCGAAACCTCCATCGACAAGGTGCTCGTGGCCAGCGCCGAACAAGCGATCTTCGACCTCGTGGCCGACGGGCTCGGGCCCGAGGTGGCCGCTGACGACGACCCGGCCGGCCGACGGTGGCGGCGCGAGTTCCTCTACTCCCGGGCGGCGACGATCTACGGCGGAACCGCCGAGATCCAGCGGAACATCATCGCCCGACGATTGCTCGACCTCGGATCGGACCGGTGATGGACGAGGGCGATCGGGAGCTCTTCGAACGGAGCATCCGCCACGCATGCGAGACCCACTCCGGTGCCCCGCTCGATCTCGTCCTCGACGAGCTGGGGTGGCACGAAGCGCTCTCCGAGGACGCACGGACGGCCATTTCGTTCCTCTTCGAGTTCCAGGGCACGGCGAACGCCACCAGTTCGGCCATCGATGCCGTCCTCGGCTCCGCCCTCGGGCTGAAGACCCGCCCACCAACGGCTGTCGTGCTGCCGGCTCTGGGTGAGTGGCGGGCGCCGGGTGAGATCGTGGGGGGTGAGCTGTCCATCCGGGGTCTCTGGACCGCGTCACTCCCCGACCGAGCCACCGCCTCTGTGGCCGCCAGGTGCGACGGCGGCGAACGGATCCTCGAGGTGGCGACCGCCGACCTCGTGCTCCGGCCTGTGCAGGGGATTGATCCCGACCTCGGTCTCGTCGAGGTGACCGGCGACGGCATACCCGCCGGCACCGACCGCGCCCTGGTCACGGGCGAGTGGTCCCGGGCGGTGGGGCTGGCCCAGCTGGCCGTGGGCCATGAACTGGTGGGCGCGGCGAGGGCCATGCTCGAACTGGCCCGCGGCCACGCCCTCGAGCGGATCCAGTTCGGGCAGCCGATCGGGAGATTCCAAGCCGTCCGCCACCGGCTGGCCGACACCCTGGTCGCCATCGAGGCCGCCGACGCCGCGTTGGGCGCCGCCTGGGAGGAACGATCGCCGGAGGCCGCCGCCATGGCCAAGGCCCTAGCCGGACACGGCGCCAGGACGGCAGCCCGGCACTGCCAGCAGGTGCTGGCCGGCATCGGGTTCACGACGGAGCACGATCTCCACCGCTACGTCCGCCGGGTCTTCGTGCTCGACCAGCTGCTGGGCGCCGGTCGGACCCTGACCAGGAACCTGGGCGACGAGCTCCTCGCCACCCGACGGCTTCCGGCACTGCCTCCACTCTGAGTGGGGTCTGCGTGGCCGGTCTGCGTGGCCGGTCTGCGTGGCCGGTCTGCGTGGCCGGTCTGCGTGGCTGGCTGTGTGACGGATCTGCGTGGCTGGCTGTGTGACGGATCAGAACGAGGAGGCCAACGAAGAAAGGAGCTCTCGAGTCCGCTTCGAGGAGGAGATCAGCTCGTCGCGGTTCTCCCCGATCGGCACCACCCGCACGGAGAGATCGGTCACCCCGGCATCCGCCAGTGCCTGCAGGCGTTTCCTGATGGTCGACTCGCCGCCTGCGACCAGGATGTCACCGACATTCCGGGCGTCGCCGTGTTCGAGCAATTTCTGGTAGTTCGGGGAGACCTCTGCCTCGGCCAGAATCCGATTGGTGCGGGCGACCGCGATATCGACGTCCTCGTCGGCACACAGGCACACCGGCACACCGGCCACCACTCGAGGGGCCGGCCGGCCGGCGGCCTCGGCGGAGCGGGTCAGGGTGGGCACGACGTAGGAACCGATCGCCCGTTCGTCGGCCATCCACAGGATGGTCCCGTCCGCCCGCTCACCGCACAGGTCGAGCATGAGCGGACCGAGCGCGGCGAGGAGGACGGGGGTCGGCGTGATATCCGTGATGTCGATCGGATTGTGCACACGGAAGAGCCCGTTCTCCACATCGACGGGGCCCGGCCCGCCCAGGGCCTGATCGAGCACGTCGAGATAGGCCCGCATGGTCGGCACCGGATGCTCGTACGGCAGTCCGAGCATCTCGTCGATGACCCAATGGTGTGAGACTCCCAGACCGACGGCCAGGCGACCTTCGCAGACGGCCTGCACCGACAGGATCTGCTGGGCCAGCGCGATCGGGTGCCGCGGCTGGACGGGCACGACGGCCGTGCCGATCTCGATCCGGGTCGTCTCGGCGCCGACCACGGTTGCAGCCGTCAGCGCGTCGAACTCGTCGGGAATCTGCGGGATCCAGACCGTGGCCAGTCCGGCTCCTTCCGCCCAGCGGGCGTCGGCCCGCAGCCGCTCCACCTTGGTCCGGTAGCGGCCCCGCTCCGGGCCGATCATCAAGCCGATGCGCATACCGGGGGTCCCTTCCGATGCTGAAGATGGCGATCCGAGAACGCCGGTGGGTGCCCGAGGGGACCGGTCACGCCGATGGACCGGGCACCTCGAGCACCAAGGCGGTGGACATGCCGCCGCCCGCGCACATGGCCGCCACCCCCACGCCTCCACCCCGGCGCCGGAGCTCGTTGACGAGGGAGATGACCATCCGGGCACCCGTCATGGCGATCGGGTGACCGAGGCTGCAGCCGCTCCCGAGGACGTTGACCACGGACTCGTCGATCCCGAGGATTCTGGTGGTGGCGACGCACATCGAGGCGAACGCCTCGTTGATCTCCCACAGGACCACGTCCTCGACCCGGAGGCCGGCCCGCCCGAGAGCCTTCGGGATGGCGATGGTGGGGGCCAGTCCGGTGTCCGCGGGCGGAACCCCCGCGGACGCCCATGCCCTGACCACGGCCATCGGCTCCAAGCCGAGCTCCTGGCCGAGGGAGTGGTCGACCATCACCATGGCCGCGGCTCCGTCATTGGCCCCGGCGGCATTTCCCGCGGTGATGCTGAACCCTTCGATCTCGGGGTGGAGCGGCTTCAACGACGCGAGCTTTTCGAGGTTCGTGTCCCGCCTGGGGTGCTCGTCCACTGCAAAGGTGATCGTCGACCCGTCCCGACGGTTCACGTCGATGGGAACGATCTCCTCCGCGAAACTGCCGGCGTCGATGGCGGCCACAGCGCGCTGGTGTGACCGAAGGGCCCAGGCATCCATCTCCTCCCGGGTGACTCCGGCCTTGACGGCGGCATTCCAACCGACGGTGATGGACATGTCGAGGTTGGGCGCGTCCGGCGAATCACGGTGGCTGGGTGACATCCAATCGGCCCAGTCGTCGGTACCGGGAATCCGCCGGGTCGATCGCGGCGACGTGGACTGGGAATGGGCGCCTCCGGCAATGACGACGCGGTCCATGCCGGCGCGGATCGACGATGCCGCGCTCTGCACGGCGGAGAGGGAGGAGGCACAGTGCCGGTTCTGGGCGACGCCGGGCGCATGGACGAGGCCCGCCTCGATGGCGGCGTAGCGGGCGATGTCGCCGCCGCCGTAGAGGCTCTCCCCGAGCACGACGTCGTCCACGAGCTCAGGGTCGATGCCGGCCCGACGGATGGTCTCCTCGACGACCCGGGTGGCCAGATCGAAGGCGTCCACGTCGACAAGCGACCCCTTGAACGCGGTCCCGATCGGGCTGCGCGCGGTCGACACGATCACCGCTTCATTCATCGTTTGCATCTCCTCTGGAGGTCTGGATCCACATCCACGGATCGGCCGGTCAGGCGGTGAACCGCAGGGCGCCGTCGAGCCGGATGTTCTCGCCGTTGAGGTAGGGATTCCGGACGATCGACTCCACCATCAGCGCGAACTCCTCGGGATAGCCCAGACGCCTGGGGAACACGATTCCCTGGGCCGGATCCTCCTTGAGGTGCTCGAGGGCTCCGAGCATGAGGGGCGTACCCATCATGCCGGGTGCGATGGCGCACACCCGGACTCCGATCGGTGCCAGGTCACGGGCCATGGGAAGCGTCATGCCCAGGATGGCCGCCTTCGCCGCGCCATAGGCGACCTGCCCGCTCTTGCCCTCCATGCCGGCGATCGAGGCCGTGTTGACCACGACGCCGCGCTGCCCGTCATCGTCAGGCTCGTTGTCGCCCATGGCCGCGGCGACGAGCCGCGACACGTTGAACGTCCCCACCGCATTCATCTCCATCGTCTTGGTGAAGGAATCCTTGTCGTGGGGAACCCCGCCACGACGCACCGTCCGCGAACCGCCGACCCCGCCACCAGCCACGTTGACCAGGACCGACAGCGGACCGAGTGACCGCGCCGACTCGATCGCTCCGGCGACAGCGTCGTCGTCGTTCACGTCGCCGCTCACCGCCAAGGAGTCGTCCCCGAGCTCCTTCACCAGCTGGCCGGCCCGGTCGGCATCCAGGTCGAAGACGGCCACCCGCAGGCCGATGTCCACCAACCGGCGCACCGTAGCCGCCCCGAGCCCACCGGCGCCTCCCGTGACGATGGCCGATCGCCCTTGCAACTCCATCAGATCGTCCCCTTCCTCTCCGACCGGTCCGGCCCTTCTCCGACCAGCCCGGGCATTTACGATAACGGTGCTCTGCATTGTCTACAACTCCACTTCCGATAAGGTTGCCATCGGCAGGTTCATCGAACGAAATGTTGTTATCGGACACCCTGGAGAAGAGGAGATGGCCGTGGCTGAGACGCCGAAGGTGCACCCAGAGTCGAGGCTCCTGATCGACGGGAAACTCGTCGAGGCCGGCGGGGGGAAGACGTTCGAGAATGTGAACCCGGCGACCGAAGAGGTGCTCGGCCAGGTTGCCGATGCGTCACCCGAGGACATGGATCGTGCCATCGCCGCCGCCCGCCGGGCATTCGACGAGACGGACTGGTCGACGAACCGCTCGTTCCGCCAGCACTGTCTCCGACAGCTGCACCAGGCTCTCGAGACCGAGCGGGAGGAGCTCAGGGAACAGCTGATCCTGGAGGTCGGCTGCCCTCGCATGCTCACACTCGGGCCACAGCTGGATGCCCCACTCGACGGTGCGCTCAGCTACCCCATCGAGCTCATCGACGAGTACGGGTGGGAGACCGACCTTCCCGATGCCGTCGACTTCCGCGGGACCAACAGTTCACGCCGCATTATCAAGGAACCGGTCGGTGTGGTCGGGGCCATTGTCCCGTGGAACTACCCGTTCGAGGTCGGGATCACCAAGGTGGCCCAGGCCCTGGCCACGGGGAACACCGTGGTGCTGAAGCCGGCGCCCGACACCCCCTGGAACGCCACACTGCTGGGCCGCCTGGTGGCCGACGAGACCGACATCCCTCCGGGCGTCCTCAATGTCGTCGCCTCGTCGGATCACATGGTCGGCGAGCAGCTCACGCTGTCGCCGAAGGTGGACCTCATCTCCTTCACAGGATCGACTGCGGTCGGAAAGCGGATCATGGAGAAGGGCGCGGCCACACTCAAACGACTCTTTCTGGAGCTCGGAGGGAAATCGGCGACGATCGTCCTCGACGATGCCGATTTCTCGACGGCCCTGCTGTCGGGGCTCGCGGTCTGCTCACACGCCGGGCAGGGTTGTGCGATCCCCACCCGGATGCTCCTGCCCCGTTCCCGCTATGAGGAAGGTGTCGAATTCCTGTCGTCCATCATGCCGGGGCTGCCCTACGGCGATCCTCAGCGACCCGATGTGATCATGGGGCCGCTCATCTCCGAGAAGCAGCGCACCCGGGTCCTCGGCTACATCGAAAAGGGGGTGGAGGAGGGTGCGACCCTGGCCCTCGGAGGGAACCGGCCGAGCGACCAGCCTCGGGGATGGTATGTGGAACCGACCTTGTTCACCAACGTCGACAACTCGATGACCATCGCCCAGGAGGAGATCTTCGGACCGGTTCTGGCGGTGATCCCGTTCGATGACGACGACGACGCGGTCAGGATTGCCAACGACAGCCACTACGGCCTGGCCGGCATGGTGGCCTCGGGATCGCTCGACCGTTCGATGGCAGTGGCGCAACGGATCCGTGCCGGAGTACTGAGCGTCAATGGCGGCTCGTTCTACAGCCCGGATGTCCCGTTCGGTGGCTACAAGGACAGCGGTATCGGCCGGCAGAACGGGGTCATGGGGTTCGACCAGTACCTCGAGGCCAAGTCATTGGCCTGGCCCGCCGGCTGAATCTTCGGTCGGGGCCTCGGCGGTGCGGGGGCTTCGGTCGTGCGGGGCCTCGGCGGTGCGGGGGCTTCGGTCGTGCGGGGCTTCGGTGGTGCGGGGCTTCGGTGCGGGCCTCGGTGGTGCGGGGCTTCGGTGCGGGCCTCGGTGGTGCGGGGCTTCGGTGCGGGCCTCGGTGGTGCGGGGCTTCGGTGGTGTCTTCGAATTTCGTAATTGGCCAAAATATCGGCTGTAGCCGATAGGGCTGCGGCCGCGATGAGATCTTCGACAACCTCGGTAAGCCCAGGTCAGGGCAGTACAGGATGCATAGTCCCTGGTCACGGGTCCGTGGATTCGACTGAAATCTGGACGCCCCTGACCGAGGGGCAGGATCGTCAGGGGTGCGCCTGGAGACAGAGCAGAGGAACCACCCATCTCGACAGTTTCGCTATCCCCTCGTTTACCCGGTTCGGGGTGATCGAAACCCATGTTGTGCCCAGGCCGGACACTCGCCCGCTCCGGGGCGTCCAGAGGTCTACCCAGACAAGGGCGAGTCAACCAGCCGACGACGCCCGGAGCCATACTTGAGGGATGGCCAGACCGTGGAGCGGCACAGCCAAGTACCGCCAGGGCTGGACGGGCAGGGACTTTCACGTGACCGGCGGCCACGAAGCCGAAGCCAAGGCCGCACAAGAAGCGAAGAAGCCCAGTCGGCTCGGCGTGTGGATGCTCCGGATGCTGGGCTACCGGGGCTCAGATCCCACCCCACCCCACCAGGCTCCGCCCCACGGCGCTCCACCCCACCCGAGGTCTCACCCCGGCGAGTAGGACGCGTTGGTGAGTAGGGCATGTTCGTGCAGAACCCACGCCTCCACCCCAAAGGTGCCGACCCGGGGTTTTGGCCAAATTATCGGCTGCAAGCTTCTCTGATGGTTTCAGAAAGCCGAGCGTCTTGCGCGGACGGTTGTTGAGGCTCTTGGCGATCCGGGCCAGGTCCTCTGGGGTGTGGACCGAGAGATCGGTGCCTTTCGGCATGTATTGGCGCAGCAGGCCGTTGGTGTTCTCGTTGGACCCCCTCTGCCAGGGGCTGGCCGGGTCACAGAAGTAGATCGGGATGTCAGTCTCGACGGTGAACTCCAGGTGGCGGGCCATTTCGGCCCCCTGGTCCCACGTGATGGTCTTCACCAGCTGGGAGGGGAGCGTGGCGATCGCCTTTTGCATGGCGTGCTTGACCGACAAGCCGTCCTTGCCCGCACCGAGGTGCAACAGCAGCGTGTAGCGGGTAGACCGCTCCACCAGGGTCCCAACCGCTGACCTGTGGTCCTTGCCCATGATCAGGTCCCCTTCCCAGTGCCCGGGCACAGCTCGGTCGGCCACTTCGGCCGGGCGCTCGGAGATCATGACCATGTTGTGGACACGACGGTTGTTGGGTGTCTGGCCCTGGGGCCGGCGCTGGGCCCGCTTGGTCCGCAGACAGCGGGCCAGCTCTCGGCGGAGCTCACCCCGGCCCTGGACATAGAGGGACTGGTAGATCGTCTCGTGGCTCACCTGCATCATCGGATCGCCTGGGTTCTCCAGGCGCAAGCGACGGGAGATCTCCTCGGGTGACCAGAACTCCTCGAGTCCCTGGATCACCTCGGCCAGCAGCTTCGGGCAGCGGGCCAGCTTGGTCGCCTTTGGCCGTCGGGTCTGCTCAGCCGCCCGCAGGTGGCTGGCCCAAGCCCGGTACTCGGACCGGCCACCGTTTGCCGCCACCTCCCGGCTGACCGTCGAGGGCGACCGGTGAATCCGTGCGGCGATGGCGGTGAACGTCTCCCCCCGGCTCAGGCCGATGGTGATCTCCTCCCGCTCGACGATCGTGAGACAGCCGGCTGCCGGAGTCCAGGTCAGGGGGTGGCCAGGGCGTTTGCGCTCCGTGGTGCCATTGGACCAGGCCGTAGCGACAGTGCATCCGACCGCCCGGGCCACCTCCTTCCAGCTGAGATTGTGACCTCGCAGCCGGTGCACCATCTGCTTCTGCTCCCTGGTCAAGTGGACGCCCACGGTTACCTCCCTCAGTTCGTCCCGACAAGTGTCGGTGACCTACTGAGCCCGTGCGCTCACCCCTTGAACCCGCCTTATTCGGTGGTGGCTCAACACTTGGCCCAAGGAGTGGGCACAGCATCGTTCAGACCCCAAGAGCCAAGAGCGGAGGTGTGACCTTCTTCGCTTTCGAGATAAGCGCGTTCAACGAACGGGCTTCATCGCTCCGAGGTAGCCAGCGGGTCGAATCCTCGGGCGAGAGCGACCAGATCGCGGGCCGAGATGTCACGCGCCCGACGCCGCTCGGCGGCGGTGAGGTTCCCCTTGGAGACCAGCAGCCGCAGTCCACGCGGATGGATCTGGAACGTCAATGGGGTCGAGAGTTCCAATGCTTCACCATCGACGCCGGCGAAGGCTTTCCCGGACCGAGACCGAACCTCGAAATGGGTGGCACTGAACTCGTGCCAGTACCGGCTCCGGCGACGCTGGCCGAGCGCCGCGAGGGCGAACACCTGGGCCGCTTCGCTTCCCGATCCCGCAGAGATGGCCACGATCCCGAGCGTTCCGGTGTCCAGCCGCCGACGTTGCGAGGCATCGAGGGTCGCGCCGAGGACGTAAGGATTGTTGGACACCTGGATCAAGAAGGCGCCGTCGACCTCGGCGCCATTGGGCTCGGTGAACTGGAGATCAAAGGGTTCTCGTGTGCGGCCCAGCATTTCGGGCAACAGCGCCTTGGTCGTCTCCGACTTGGCTTCGCGGTAGCCCTCCTGCTGAACAATCGTGGCATAGATGCCCAGCGAGACATTGTTTACGAAGAGTCGATCCCCCACAGTGGCGTAATCGATGCGGCGTTCGATGGCGTCACGGAAGGCATGCAGGCTGAGGCGAGGGTCCTCCCGATCAATTCCGAGGTCCAGTGCGAAGTGGTTTCGCGTGCCGGCCGAGACGCACACGAACGGGAGGTCGTTTTCGATGGCGATGGAGGCGACAAGGGCCTGAGAGCCGTCCCCTCCGGCCATACCGAGGCAATCGGCCCCACCGGCTATGGCGTCACGTGCCAGCTGCTCCAGGTCGAGGCCGTGTTCGAGCATGATCACTTCGACGCCGAGGTCCTTGGCCAGGTCGACAAGCCCAAACTGCGCCACTTTGCCCCCGCCTGACCACGGATTGCAGATCAGTACGGGGTGCCGAGGTCGTTCTGCCGACACTGGGCGACGATCGTCCTGCTCATGGAGGTCACGCACGAGCGCTGCTCTCCCCATGCCACCTGCACCGACCAAGAGCAGGGCCAGTACTGCAATGCGAAGGAGTGGTCGATCGGTATGGGGCGTCACCCAGATCATGGCCAGAACGATCAGGGTCACCCCGACGGCACCTCCGGCGATTCCAAAGCCTCGACGAGGCATCTGCTCGGTGACCGCCCACCAGAGCCCACAAACCGCAACGGCGAGGCCGGCAAGCCCAAGGACGAGGAATCCGAGATTACGGACAGCGAAGACGACGAGCGCCACGGCGAGCAGCAAACCGCAACCGAGGGAACCCAGCGCCAGTCCGCGCTCGGGTCCGGTGACTGGTCGGTGACGCCCAGTCATCGGAACCGCCGACGAGCCCATCTCAGACCTCCCTGATCAACGTAGTTCACGAGTGCCCCGGGAGGAGACAGAGACCACTCGCCCATCGAAACCAAACGCGGCCACAACGATCTGTTCCGTCGAGGTTCGGCCGCAGCGAGCTCCCGGCATCCGGGTAGGACCGCACATCGTGATGGCCGGGAACCCCCTCGACCCGCACGAGACTCGTGCTCTCTGGCCACCACGATCGCCGGAACACGTTGAGCATGGACAGCCCAACTGCGAGTGAACTAGGCCACGGCGGCGGCAGGCAGGCCGGCCAGGCACCGGATGGTCTCCGCGCAGGCGCGGGCGGCCTCGGCCCCCTTCACCTCGAAGTGGTCACCGAAGAACCCGGTGTGTTCGTGGTGGGCGTGGAAGTGGTGAGGGGTGAGGACGGCCGAGATGACCGGCACCTCGGTCTCCAGTTGGACGGCCATCAATCCGTTGATGACCGCCTCGGCAACGAATTCGTGCCGGTAGATGCCCCCGTCGACGACGAGCCCGGCGCCGACGACGGCGGCGTACAACCCGCTTGCGGCCAGGCGCTTGGCGTGGAGTGGGATCTCGAACGCGCCCGGCACCCGGAACAGGTCCACCCGGTCGGCGCCCACCCCGAGCCTGCCGATCTCCTCCACGAACGAATCGCGGCAGCGGTCGACGATCTCGCCGTGCCACATGGACTGGACGAAGGCCAGCCGGACCGCCTCACCTGCCTGCTCCCGATCATTCATCCGGACTCCTCTCTGGCCGTGCCTCACCTACTAGAACTTCTTTCTAGAATATTCTTCTAATCTACGGACGTCCAGGGAGCTCATGCCGAAGACTGCGACAACATCGGGGGAACGGCGCCGAACCGAGATCCTCGATGCCGCCCTCGCCTGCTTCGATCGCCTGGGCATCACCGGGACCACGATCGAGGACATCCGGGCGCAGTCCGGGGCGAGCACCGGGAGCATCTACCATCAGTTCTCCTCGAAGGACGAGATCCTGGCCCTCATCTACTGCCGGGCGGTCTCCGCCTACCGGGACGGGCTCACCGAGTCCCTCCGATCCGAGCCTGACCCGCGCCAGGGCGTACGGGCCGCCGTGGACTTCCACGTCCGCTGGATCGACTCCCATCGGGCGCTGGCCCGCATCATGCTGCGTTGGGACGAGTCGGAGCTGTCCGAGACGGGTCGAGCCATGTTGGCCGAGGAGACCCGGCGCTTCAGTGTCGAGCTCGGCCGTTGGCTCAAAGAGGCGGCCGCCTCGGGATCGATCAGACGGATGTCACACGAGGTCTATGCCGCGCTGTTCCTCGGACCGCTCCTCGAGTATGGACGGCGGATGGTGCTCAACCTCACCATCCGCCCGTTGGAGGAAGGATGCGAGTCTCTGGCCGACGGGATCTGGTACGCCCTGGCGGCATGACCATCGGAGCCGGACCTGCGGGGGGGTAGATTGAGGCCGTGACGGACGAGTTCCTCCTGTTTGCCGGGTCCGCCAGCCGCAAGCTCGGAGGAGCCATCGCCGACCATCTCGACCGCAGGCTCGGTGCCAGTGAGACCCTCAGGTTTTCGGAGGGCAATCTCTTCGTACGGGTGCTCGACAACGTGCGCGGTCGGGACGTCTTCCTCATCCAGGGAACGGCCTTCCCGGCCAACGACAACTTCATGGAGCTGCTCTTCTGGATCGATGCGCTGAAGCGAGCGAGTGCTTCGTCGGTCACTGCGGTGATTCCCTACTTCAGCTATGCCAAGGGCGACAAGAAGGACGAACCTCGGGTCTCCATACGCGCCCGGGTGTGTGCCGACGCCATCGAAGCCGCCGGTGTCGACCGGGTGATCACCCTCGACCTCCACGCCCCCCAGGTGCAGGGGTTCTTCAAGGTACCGGTGGACGACCTCTATGCGCTACCCGTGCTGTGCGACGTCATCGCCACCAAGGACTTCCCCGACCTGGTCGTCGTGGCCCCCGATGCCGGCTTCGCCAAGAAGGCCCGCCAGTGGTCCGAGCGCCTGGATGCGCCCCTGGCCATTGCCGACAAGCGGCGGGTCGACCACTCCGAGACGGCGGAGGTCACCGAGCTGATCGGTTCCGTCGAGGGCCGCACCGCCCTGATCGTGGACGACTTCACCATCTCGGCGGGAACGCTGGTCGATGCCGCCCGGGTGCTCGTGGAGCGGGGGGCCGAATCCGTCTACGCCGCGGTGAGCCACGGGCTGCTGGCCGGCCCGGCGATCGATCGGATCGACGACAGCCCCATCAAGACCCTCTTCGTGACGGACAGCGTGGAGACCCAGCCCGTGGAGCTCTCGCCGAAGGTGGAGGTCGTGTCCATCGCCGGTCTCATGGGAGAGGCCATCCGTCGGATCGCCAACCGGGAGAGCGTCTCGGTCCTGTTCACCTGACCTCCCACACCGGCTCCCCTACCCTGCCAGCAACGCCGGGGGAAGCGGCTCGGCATGGACGATGCTGAGGTGGCGGATCGGCCGCGTCATGGCGACATAGAGCAGTCGCAGACCACGCACGTCGGACCCGGCGATGGCGGCTGGCTCGACCACGACCACCGCGTCGAATTCCAGCCCCTTGACGGCCGGGGCGGCGACCAGGGTGATCGGCTGGGTTATGCCATCCCGGTCGAGCAAGCCGACATCGCCCCGCTCGCGGGCCGCGGCGGCCATTCCGGCGAGGTGTTCGGGAGCCACCACCAGTCCGACGAGGAGCTCCTCCCGGGCCAGCCTCCCCGCCTCCCGCAGGCTCTCGGAGAAGAGCAGATCGGGCTCGACGCTCGTGACGCGGGGACCTTCGCGCCCGAGACGGATCGAACGGGTGGGGGTCACGGTCGGGGCGGCCAGCGGTAGCAGCCTGGAGGCGAAATCGAGCACCTGTCCCGGCGCCCGGTACCCGAGGGTGAGCTCGTCCTTGCGAACGCCTGTCGTCGTCGGAAGGTGACAGAGGATCTCGTCCCAGCTCTCGTAGGTCCATGCGCCGGTCGCCTGGGCCAGGTCCCCGAGCACGGTGAGGGAGCCCGTGGGCGCCCGTCGGGCCACCATCCTGAACTGCATGGGGCTCAGGTCCTGCGCTTCGTCGACGACGATGTGGCCGTAGGAACGTGACCGGCCGTTGATGAGGGCATCCGCCTCGTCGAGGAGGGGGAGGTCGTCCCTCGTCCAGCCCGAGGCCTGCTTCCCTTTCCGCCGGAGGAGGAGGTCGCGCTCCGAACCGCTCAGCAGCCCCGCCGCCGCCGCGGCCAGCCTGTCCTCACTGCCCAAGAGCTCGCTCACCAGTGCTGCCGGTGAGACCGATGGCCAGAGCCGGTCGACCAGGGACCGGAACGGTTCACCCGCCGACACCTCACGTTCGAGCCACGGCTCGTTGGCCTCGAACCGGCCGGACGCCCGCAGCCGCTGCCTGACCAGGCTGACCACCCTCGAACGCAGCGCCGCCCGGCCGGCCTTGTAGGGCACCGGGGTCCCGGCGATGGAGTCGGCCAGCCCGTTCAGGTCGTCGGCCGGCACCACACAGCTGGCGAACCGGGCCGGGATGGCCACGTCGGTCTCGACGTGGCGGCGGCGAAGCCGCAGGTCGGTGGCCAGGACGTCGGCCATCCGCGGGTCGCCCTTGAGCCGGCCCACATCGGGCGCGTCCTCCCGTTCGGTCCGGGCCCGCGGCACGATGTCCGCGATGGTCGTCTGGATCACGGCCTCCTCGCCCAGCGACGGAAGGACCTGGGAGATGTA
>JBEKIU010000035.1:0-26062 GCA_050011635.1 Acidimicrobiales bacterium | reverse complement strand
CGGGGAAAACATGGACCTCGGACAAGCCTCCAGCCAGTGGGCTCGGCGACGCTATCCTCGCCGAGCTCGGAATCGACTGGGATACGATCCCTAAGACTCATCGACCTAAGACCGATGGTCCGCTCGGTCGTCGGTTGAGCAGCCCGTACGTAATAATCCATCTAGCCGTCTCTCAATCCGGAGGTACTGATGTCACTGTTTGATGCATTCCGTTACGACGGCAAGCGGGTCCTGGTGGTCGGTGGAGCCACCGGCATGGGTGCTGCCGCGGCCGAGCTGGTGCGAGATGCCGGTGCCGAAGTGGTGGTGATGGACTTCGCCGAGGTGACGCTCGACGGCGTCAAGCCCGTTCATGTGAATCTGGGCGACAAGGAGTCCATCGACAAGGCGGTCGATGAGTGCAGCGGGCCAATCCACGCCCTCATGTCGTGTGCTGGTGTGGCTGACGGTACCCCAAACATCGAGAAGATCAACTTCGGCGGACACCGCCACCTCATCGAGCGGCTTCTGGCCAAGGACATGCTTCCGCGCGGCTCGTCCATTGGCTTCATCTCGTCAGCTGCCGGCCTGGGCTGGGAGGCCGGCTGGGAACAGGTCAAGGAGTACTTGGCCACACCCGACTTCGACTCGGCCTCGGCGTGGGCGATCGAGCACAACTGGAACGATTATTTCCACTCCAAGCAGGCCGTGTGCGGTTACGTCGCCAGCCAGGCCTTCCCACTACTCAAGCAGGGCATCCGCATCAATGCCATCTGCCCCGGTCCGACGGACACCCCGCTGGCCCAGGCCAACGCCGAGATGTGGCTGGGCTTCGGCGCCGACTACCGCGAGGAGACGGGGATCGAGGCCTCCACACCGCTCGAGCAGGCCTACCCGCTGGTCTTTCTCTGCAGCGATGCCGCCTCCGCCATCTCCGGCATCACCCTTATCAGCGACGCCGGCTACATCAGTTCGGGCATCACCGGCTCCTACGAGCCGGCGTCGGCGGCCGCCGGCTTCCTTCTGGGCAAGCTGTAGCCGGATCAGGCGCCCGTCGACCTCAGGCGAACCCCATCCTGGCGGGGAGACCGGACTCACAACGATCGTCGATTGCGCCCAGTGCGACCCCGGCCGCCTGGGCCCCAATGATCGGACGATTGCGATCCAGTGAGTGCATGGCGATGGCAAATCCGGCGCCTTCCTCACCCACCAGGTTCTCAGCGGGGACCCGGATGTCGTCGAGGACGACCTCTCCTGTGGGGCTCCCCCTCAATCCCATGTTGTCCTCGTACTGGGTCCCAATAGCCGTCGACGCAGAAGACCATCTCCAAGTTCGCGGGTGAGTGGCTGCCGTAGGCGACTGGAGCGAATCCCTCGAGGTACCTGATCGATGCCGCCAACGAAAACGGCCCGCTCGGGGAGAAAGCAAAGCTTGTGGCGGGAGTCATCTCAGCCATGAATAGTCACGGCGTAGCCGTCGGGGTCGGCGAAGGTGAAGGTGAGACCGAAAGGTCCATCGAAAGGTGCGACCAGGATCGGGACTCCGGCGAGAACCATTGCATCGTGCAGATCCTGCGGATCGTCCGCCTTCAGCCAGATGGCCACTCCCCACCCGAGGTGCTCGACAGCCTCAAGATCGACGAGTGGCTCCCGCACGGCGAAGGCGACGGGCTCCGTGGCGAATACCACGGCGTGGTCAGGACTCACCTGAGCACGGGCGAGGCCGAGGTGCTCGGTGTAGAAGGCTGCGGAAGCCTCCAGATCGCGAACCTGGAGAGCGATGAAGTCAGGGCCGAGTGCGGTCATTGGGTGTCCATTTCTATGAGTGGGATCAGGTAGCCTGTATCAGGTACCCTGAGATTGTATCAGGTAAACTGATAGTGAGGTGCGCGTGGACCAGGTCACGAAGGCCAGGGTGGGCTACTTGATAAAGAGGGCGCAGATGGTCCTACACGACGCTATGGCCGAAGGTCTCGGGTCTCACGATCTCACGGTGACCCAGTTCGCCGTCCTCACCGCTCTAGACGAAGAGCCCGGACTCTCGAATGCCGACCTCGCTCGTCGGGCATTCGTGACACCACAAAGCATGCACGCCGTG
The DNA here is from genome assembly GCA_050011635.1 of Acidimicrobiales bacterium. Classification (GTDB taxonomy): domain Bacteria; phylum Actinomycetota; class Acidimicrobiia; order Acidimicrobiales; family RAAP-2; genus Bog-756. Next base: position 23,985 of record JBEKIU010000035.1, on the reverse strand, counting down.
CTCCAAGACCTGGAGAGACGCCAGTTCGTGGCGAGGAGCCCTCATCCGCAGCACCAACGCGTCCTCCAAGCTGAGCTGACTGAGGCTGGTCGACGCACTCTGCAGTCTGCTCACAACTCAGTCAACGCCGTGGAGGAGCAGATGCTCCACAAGCTCTCCAACCCGGCGAGATCGAGACTTGCAAGCGCGCTCTCGTCCTGTATCGATTCGCTAACCGAATCTTCAGCATCTTCGGGCGCTCGTCGATTCCGGTGATACAAGGGAGCCGTCGGAAGTGCGGATGGACGTCCCTGTGGTATCAGGCAGGCCGTCCGAACGGCGGGTCCCGGCCGGCTGAACGGGATCGAGGGGTTCGACCACTGTTTCGAAGCGAAGTCATTGGCCTGGCCCGAAGCGGGGCGAAGTTTGGTGCTGACGCGCACGTCGGTGGTGCGGGGCCCTGGTCGTGTCTTCAAATTTCGAAATTGGCCAAAATATCGGCTGTAGCCGATAGGCGGAAGGGTTCGCTAACGGCTACAGCCGATAATTAGCCCGAATCCGCGAATTGAACATCGTGCGACGGGCCTGGAGGCGCCCGGGGGCTGAACTCGCCCCACCGGCACAACCCTCCACTGGGCCGGTGCGACCCGGTCCCTCCGAGTTCCTACACACCGATGATGCCCCCGGTCGGTTCGGGTTGGACGCGATGCCCACCGCCGGGTTGTTCAAGGTGATGTTGCCCGACCGAGCCGTAGAGGGTGGCGTCCCCGAAGGAGAAGGCCCACTGAGTCTCCAGGTGCCAAGGACTGCTACCACTCCCAACTCCGCGGCAATCGCGAATCCACCGGAGTAGGAGACACCCACCTCTTTGAAGTGGAAGATTCCATCGGGAAGCAGAAGGCTCAAGACATTCGCAGCCAGCGTGCCCGCAGCGAACAAAGCTGCCGCCGCCGCGATCATCGTGTTGATGCGGACCAGGACGACGATGGCCAGGAGCGCGGCCGTGACCACTGCAACGAGGAAGAGCGGGCCAATCGTGTTCAAGTTGCGGTAACCGGCGAACCAGAGGTGTAAGTGGACAGCGCTGATCACGGTCAGGAGTGCGGCTGTGCCCACTCGTAGCGATCGCCTCGCTGACAAGGCCTGCTGTTTCCGCAGCCTTGAACCGGCATGTCGAAATTGTGGTGTCGGTTCCCTGTCGAACACTTCAACGGCGAGAAGAAGAGATCGGCTGCCGCACATTGTCCACTCCTTTTGTTGTGACTGACTGCGAACGATGGTGGTGATCGACGACGTCGAGCGGGCAGAGAACCCCCAACGGGATCGCCTTGCCCTCCCTATCAGATACGTCCCGTGGTTACAGGTCCGACTGAACGAAGCGACTTCTCGGGCTCGTCGGGTGTAACCCCCTCACCTATTGGTCGGAAGCAGGAGATGAGTCCAGGGACGCAGTCATCATCCGGGGCGACCTTCAATCGCTTCGAGTCTGGCGGCGACGTCGACGAAAGGTAGAGATGGCGAACACTCGGAATGATCGACCGGGAGGCGCGGGACATGGTCGCCCGGCGCAGAGTTCCAGGTTTCAGTCCAAAGCGCGTTCGACTCGGACGAGGAGTTCGGGTCGCCCATATGAAGCCCGACGACTCCTTGTGCCCGTTGTGCTGGTTGCCGTCGTCGTGGCGGTCGTGGCCGGGTTGGTCGTCTCCAGCCTGACTGTGGGAGGGACCGCCGCGGCCGAAGAGGCCGCCCCCAGCGCTGTGGTCAACCAAGTAACGGGACTGCCGTCAACTGTGCTCGTCCGGGTCGGAGCGGGCCGGCAGGCGCCCATGCTCCACGCAGTTCGCAATGGACCTGGCCTGGCCATAGGCGGCAAGCCTGGGGTGGTGTTCGTGAGTGAGGAGTCTTGCCCATTCTGTGCCGCCGAGCGGTGGCCGGTGGTCATCGCCCTCTCTCACTTCGGGACCTGGCACCATCTCGGGTCGACTACCTCGTCACCTACCGACATCTACCCGAGTACGGCAACATTCTCCTTCCGGGACGCGACGTTCACAAGCCAGCATCTCGCCGTCCGGACCACCGAGCTGGCGAACAATGCCGGCCGACCCCTTCAGCCACCGACCCCGCTCGATACGTCTCTGATCAGCCGGTATGACGTTCCTCCCTACGTCAATGCCGCTGACCAGTCAGGATCGGTCCCTTTCTTGGACATCGACAACCACTACATCTTGGCTGGGGCTCAGTACGATCCGCAGGTGCTCGCCGGCCTGAGCATGAGTCAGATCGCCTCCCAGCTCGACAACCCGGCCAGTCCTGTGGCGATGGCCATCGACGAGTCCGCGAGCACGTTGATCGCGGCAATCGATCAAGTACTCCATCCCCCCGCGAACCGTCACTAGATCGAGGGATTCATGTCTCACGGAGTGTCTCCACCAACTGAGATCGGGCCGATGCATACGGGCCCGGAGTGGGCGCCCCCTCGTTGGGCGTCGCCTGCCGCGCTTTTGCTGGCATGTGGTGGCTTGGGGGTGTCGACGTACCTGACGGTCGCCCACTATGGAAGCAGCGTCACCCTGGCGTGTCCTGACACCGGGGTGATCAACTGCGAGAAAGTGACGACCAGTCCGCAATCGGTGATCCTCGGGGTTCCGGTCGCAGTGCTCGGCTTGGCGTTCTTCGCGGCGATGGTGGTGATCAATCTGCCGCGGGCCTGGCGATGTCCGAGCTCCATCGTGCGTGTCGCTCGAATCGGCTTGGCGGCAGTTGGCGTCGCATTCGCCGTGTATCTCGTGTACACCGAACTCTTCACCATCCATGCAATCTGCCTTTGGTGCACCAGCGTCCACGTCACGGCCTTTCTGCTCTTCGTCGTAGCCCTGTTTGCAGAGAGCCTCGGTCGCCACAGTACGGTGGTCCCGTAGTCCCGACCACGGTCGGGTCTGCCCACACCAGTCGATTGCTTCCGCACGAGGCGGACGGAAGAAGAGCCAATCGAGATGTAACCCCACCGGCTATCTCTTTGTGAGCACGTTCCGCCCGCACCGTGCTCTCCCGCACCGGCCCCCCGGCCAGGCCCCCTTCCGAGCCGGGGGCCGGTGCCTCCTCTGGACCGCATGTCCGAAGACCGGCAGGACGCGATCCTGGCCACTATTGGGACTACGCCCAGGTGAGGACGTCTGTAACCCCTGTTCCTATTCTAAAGTGAGATGTTTCCTGCTCCTCGGACCTCCCTACGTGCCATCACCACGCTTCCGGTCACCGACGACGTCACCCACCTGCGAGTTGTGGACGCTGACACCTACGCCGACTGGGAGTCGGTGTACCGCGACAACGTCGATCGGTTGTACCGGCTGATGTACGCCCGAGTGGGCAACAGGCCCGACGCCGAAGACCTCACGTCCGAAGTCTTCCGGACAGCCCTCGGCCCGCTGCGGTTGGCGTCGTCCAAGGGTGAGGTCCGGTCGTATCTGCTGACCACGGCCAGGACGGTTCTCGCTTCTCACTGGCGCCGTCGCCTGGGAATGCCCGTTACCTCCATCGATCCGGAGGCTGACGCCGCCTACCTGGCCGAGCCTTCGGGGACTGCCCAACCGAGTGAGGCGCCAAGTCGGGTCGGGAGGATCCTCGCCACTCTTCCGGATCGCTACAGGCGCATCCTCGAACTCCGATTCCTCGAGGCGTGCTCGATCAAGGAGGCGGCACAGACCATGGATGTCAGTGTCAGCAATGCCAAAGTCCTTCAACATCGTGCTTTGCGCATGGCTGCCAAAGCTGGACTGGAGCTGGAACAGTGAATCGTCGACAACTCTCCGCCTATCTCGATGCGCTTTCCGCCGGGCGTCGTCCGGGGAAAGCGCGACCCGATGCCGAGGACGTCGACGTCATCCGAGCAGCCATCGAACTACGGGCAGCCCGGCCCGGTGATGCGGCTCCGGATCAGCAGTTTGTCTCAGACCTGTACCACGAATTGGCCGATCAGACCAGCTCCTCGGTCGTACCGATTGATCGGCCGGTCAGGGCTCGCCGTGCTCGTGTCGCTCTCGTCTCCATCGCCGCCGGCGTAGTCCTTGTCGGGGGAACCGTTGTCGCCACCGAGGCCATCGATCAACCGGCGGTGGCGCCGGCGGCAGCTCGAGCGCCACAGGGGAGCGAGGTGCGTACGGCGACCTTCGAGACTGCGGACAGCCGAGTCATGGGGCAGATCGTCGCCTATTCGGGGAATCCTTCATGGGTCTACATGAACGTGGATGTCCCGAACTACGACGGAAAGATCATCTGCATGCTCCAAGGCAGGGGAGGTTCCACGGTCGCTGCCGGGGTGTTCGAGCTCCACAGCGGGATGGGCGCGTGGTCGAAGACGGTCAGGGTGGATATCGACCAGCTCCGAGGAGCGAAGCTCGTGACCTCCTCCGGTGCCACCGTGGCGGCGGCCACCTTCGCCTGACCTCGCGTCCTTCGTGTGACCGGTTGAGCCTCCTGCTTGCCGACGAGTGGCGTCCGTGCGGCGTTGCTTCGACGGATTGCTCGGCGCACGATTCCGCTGACCTACGAGACAACGAGCACGGGCAAGCGACTTTGCACAGATCGCCCCCACATCTTGGCTCTTGAACGTCGTCGTCGGTCTGACACGCGATGCGTCGAACGCACCGGCGTATCTCGATCGGCGTCGGCCGCGGGCGAAGGTCTTGCTGGTGGAACTGCCGGATTCGCGAGCGCCACGAAAGCTCGCCGACTCTGAGGTAGTCGAGCGGATCACTGCCTTGCCGTCGACTCGCCCAGTGATGTTGTAACCCACCGGCGTATCAATACACATCACAATCAGATCGCAGTCTCGCCCATGAGAGTGAGGACCTCCGTGTCTGTTCAATCCGACCACCTGTCTGTTGTCCGGGAACCGAAATCGCATTTGGATCGTCACGCGATTCACGCGGCGGCGCGGCTCCTGACAGCCGGAGTCTGGTTGGAGTGCCAACTGAGAAGTACAGCGAAACGCGGAGCCGGACTCGTTGAACGGCCCAGTTGGTCGGAGCCTGGCGGCCGTCTCTTCCAGAAATGTGTTTCAACCATCAACCACCCAAGAAATGAGGAGTCATGAAGCATCCACGCGCCATTGTCGCCATTGTCGGGCTGTCCGCCGCCGCTGTAGCCGGTGGCGTGGCCATCGCCGCCACTGCCGGAGGATCGACAACCGCAGCTTCGCCCGCTGCCCGTTCGTCGGTAGTGAAGGCCGCATCCCCGATTTCCGCCGCTCCCAGCCCCGGTGCGTCGGTCGCCGCAGCCACGATTCATACGACCAAGGCGACAGTGGGGGGCTCCAGCGAGACCATTCTCGTGAACGGCAAGGGCCTCCCCCTCTACTTCTACAAGCCCGACACGGCCACTCGGTCGATGGTCACCGGTGCGCTGGCCGCGCTGTGGCCTCCTTTGGACGCGACGTCACCGACAGAACGCGGTGCCATCGGAACCCTCCGGGTGGTGCACACCACCAACGGATCCCAGGTGACCTACGACGGTCACTTCCTGTACACGTTTGCTGAGGACAGCTCCGGTCAAGTCACGGGCCAAGCGGTCCAGGACTTCTTCGTCGCCACCCCCGGCCTTTCCGCCGGGAACAGCCGGTCCACCCCCGTGACCACTGCCCCCGCATCCATGGGCAACGGCTCCGGATACTGAGCCAACAAGCCGACAGCCGCCGATGTCCTGCTCAGTCATGAGGAAACCTTCCGAGACCCCGGATCGAGTGACGGGATCTGTCCGAGGTTGGATCGTAGGGTTCCTCGCGCTCTGTTGCGTCGTTCTCATCCCGTGGACGGTCGGGCTGGCCGTGACACTGCCCCGGCACTACCTCGTCGGGAACTGGCCGCTGGCCTGGACCGGTTTCGACATCATCCTGCTCGCCTGCCTTTCGACGACCGCTTGGGCGCTGTGGAAGCAGCGTCAAGTCGCGATACCTGCAGCAATGGTCACGTCAGCCTTGCTTCTGTGCGACGCGTGGTTCGACATCGTCACCGCCCACCCCGGCCGCTGCATGATTCTGAGCATCGCAACGGCAATGTTCGCTGAACTGCCCGTTGCGGTCCTCTTGGGACTGATCTCGATTGAGTTGCTTCGGCTCAATATGGGCATCGGCCAACCCGGGGAACCAGACCCAAAGCTTCAAGCACTATGCCGGACGCGCCTCCCGGCCGGCACATCCGGACCCTATCCGACGTGGAGTTCGTTGATGGCGCGAACGCGCTTCGACCCGCGGGACAGGGAAACCCTCGCCGGAACGAGGACATGAGGTGGTCAGGTGGAAGCCAGGATGAGCCGAGGCGGAAGCAGGTTGTTGACAATGCCACGACGGATACGGAGAACAGAAAGTGAATGGTGCCGATGAACATGAGCATTGCAAAGATTGACGGTTCTGAGTGGATAACTGGTTCGGGCCTACTCCACGGGACGCCGTCGCGTGCCTACAGACAGGGAAGGGTTTGCGCCTCCTCGGGCTGTGGAACCCTCCTCTCCCGCTACAACCCCACGAACCGCTGTTCGCTGCACAACGAGCTGCACTGAGGAACGCTGGCTCCATTGAACGGAACAACCGATCGATCATGACCACTCCCGAAGCCCGAGGCGAGAGATCTCCTCGTCGCCCCCTCCTAGATGTCGCCCGCACCGAGCCGGCGGCGACACGACCTGTTCGTCCTCGACTCGAGCTACCCACCGATCAGATGGTGTTGGTATGAGGCCGCACCACAACTGTGACCTAGCCGAGATAGCGCACGCTGTCAGGATGTGGGCAGCAACAGGAAACGAAAGGGAACCGGTGAGCACCATCCGTCGAAGCCCGATGCAGTTCGAAGAGAGTCGGCCATATTGCGACGAAACCCGCATCACCAGACCCGATCTCCATGCCATCGAGGTCGACGGCCAGCGACGACGTGCGATCGTACCGGGCTCGATCTGTGCCGATCATGGCTGCGACCTCGTCCACCCCGGCACAACCCACGATGTCTACGACGCCCGCTTCGACCATGCCCTCACCTGCCAAGCTTGCCGCCAGGCGTGTGCCGTTCTGACCAGCTTCACCACACCCGGATTCGAGGCCATCTCAACACAAACGGCTACTCAAGATTTGGGGCGATGAGAAACTTCTCTCCCGTGGCCTGCTCGGCATAGGTTGCCAGGGACCCAGGCAGGAGGGCTTCAGCCAGTGAGACGACCCTCGTGTAGGTGCCGGCGAAGGTGGTGGTGAGTCCGTCCGCTACGCGCAGTGGACGACCCGGAGCCGTCCAAGGCAATTCTGGTACGAGCTGCGACCGCACTGAACGAACTCAATTCGAACGAGGGGTGGAGTGCCGGGGAAGTGCGGATTGCGCTGTCGCTCTGGTCCGACCTAGCAACCGCTCGATGAGGGCATCTGAGCAGCCGTTCCCTCGCACGCTTGTGGAGCGCAGATAGCTCCGACTAGCTATCTGCACTGCCAGGGTGTACAAAGAGAGAGCCTTCGTCAGTGAGGGTTCGCAGCTCGGAAGGTACTCTCTTCGTCTTTGCTCCGTGCGATTTGGCGTCGCGGCGTTTGGACCATGCTCCGGCTTGCTCCCTCGATTCGAACCGTCTTCAACCGAGCGACAAGGGAAACACGGCAGCATCCAGTGATCACGTTCGTGATCGGGCGAAATGACCTTCCGAGTGTCACCGCTAGGAGGTCGCATGAGTCTCGACAGCGCCGCCACACCATCGATACCTGATGACGATCCTGAGCGCACAGCCACCATCGTCAGCGCCGACAGAGCCGACATCCCCCACATCTCGCTGGCCGGTGACACGTACACGATCCTGCTGAAGGGTGGCGACACTGCTGGCCGCTACACACTCATCGACATGCATGTGCCGCCCGGTGGCGGTCCTCCGCCACACCGGCACGACTTCGAAGAGATGTTCACCGTCCTCGACGGGGAGATCGAGGTGACTTTCCGGGGCGAAACCACCACTGCCCCTGCGGGAACCACCGTCAACGTCCCAGCAAACGCCCCCCACAGCTTCGGCAACCATTCGCGCGGGCCGGCTCGCCTGCTTTGCGTATGCACACCCCCGGGGCAGGAGGAGCTCTTCATGGAGGTCGGCGATCTCGTAGCCGACCGAACGGCGCCCCCTCCCCAACTCTCGGAGCCGGCTATCGCCGAGCGGATGGCCAAGGCCGGGGCCCTGGCGGCGAAGTATGCCACCCAGTTCGTAGAACCTGACTGACAACGGCACACATACAGACGAAGGGCGTTCGAGGGCACGAGCCTCCGACACTCTCCGCTTCGAACGAAGGACTATGGAATGAACGACGAAGAGACGTTGAGGTTCAACGAGAGCAACATTGCAGAGTTTCGGGCGAGCCACGGCCGGATCGCATCGTTCGGGGAGGCACCATTGCTGCTGCTGACCACCGTCGGAGCCAAGTCGGGACAGCAACGAACTAGTCCGATGATGTACTTGCAGGATGACGATGATGCAAACCTGGTCTACGTCTTCGCCTCAGCCGCGGGCGCCGACCAGAACCCGGCCTGGTTCCACAACCTCATCGCGAATGCCTCCATCGATGTAGAAATCGGTGACGATCGCCATCATGCGACAGCCGAAGCTCTTACCGAGCCAAAACGCACGGAGACCTACTCCACGCAAGCCGATCGCTATCCGGGCTTTGCCGGCTACCAGGAGAAGACAACCCGTGTGATTCCGGTGATCGCGCTCACCTTAGAACACACGTAACGGCAACTGATCGGATCGGGTTCTCTCCAATGCGGGCAGCCGGCCTCCACCAATTCCCGCTAGCTCCACGAGCCAGCTGGTCATCGCAACTGGAGCGATCGCTTTCCGCCGCCGACGCGGGTGCGGTTGTTCGGCTTGGTCGGGGTCATTCCACCATCGTTGACGTGAGAAAATGGGACTCGCTGCGCCGAACAACGAATCATTCTCGAATTGCTCACCATCAGCGCTGGGTGAATGACGCTCTACCTGTACCCCGCTAGCCACTCTGCCCCTCCCCCTACCACCAGCGGGCGGTTACACCGATGGCTGTTAGGGTGGTCCTTCCGCAGTGAAGCCGGGAGATCAACCATGCATGCCATCGCCCGAAAGGTCGCTTCATCGATGGGCGGTGTTGTGATCCCGGGCCTCGTTGCCGGAGCTATCTATTTCGTCATTGCCCTCGCCACCGGAGCCTCAACTGTCGCCTCAATCACCGGTGGGATCGCGGTGGCCGCTGTTGCGGTCACCATCGCGTTGATCATTCGTTCGGCGTACGAACACAGGGCATTGGGGTCTCGCAAGTAAGTTGGCTCCGGATGACGGTAGGAGCTCCCAAGTTGCTGTCGGAACCGCCCCTGATCAGACGGGACCGTACTCTGGCGAATCGGCACGTTCAGCGCTCAGCTCCAAAACCTGAGGTGAGTCCCGATCGACCATTCTTCGATCACCGGAACATTGGGACGAGCCGGGATCGAATCATCCAGTTCTAGTAAGGCAATCTCGCTGTCGAGAGCGAGGGCACGGTCCCACCACTCGCGGAACGGCACCTCGCCCTTCCGGACTGCCAGGAGCCACTCAGATGGTTCGCCCTCGATGGGAAGCGCCAGCTTTCCCGTGGTGAGCAACTCGACGCACTGGAATCCGAGGCGTGCACAATGCATGGCGTACTTCGTATCGAATCCGAACTCGCCGATCAGTTCCGCTCGGCCGCCACCTCCGCGCCTCCCGTGACCGCTTGTCCGCAGTCCGAGCAGGCGTTCCCCTTGGGACTGCATGTATCCCCGGTATCGCGGAATGACGTGTCGCCCGACGAAGGCAGAACTCAAAGTTCGAAGGCCATGCCCATCTTCGGTGGCAAGTTCGACGGGAGCCCAGAGTGCCATCAGGACTGATGGGTTGCCTGACGCCGCCAGGCGGAGGAAGCGTCGGAGGGGGAACAGCGTCCGATCGATGTCTCCCGGTCCGGATCGGCTTCCTTCAGGTTGAGTTCTCTGCATCACAGTGCGCAGTCCCTCGACGCCCAGGCCAAGGACCTCCTCGGACGACTCCACGACGACACCCATTTGGTCGAGGTCTTCGCCGTCGGGTAGTCCCGTTCCGTGCGCTGTAGACCCCACCTCGACGAGGAGGATGGTTCCCTCAGGCAGAGGCGGTATATCTTGCATCGCAACAGTCTTCACCAAGCGGAGCACACTGACTTACGACGCCTTCGCGAGGACGTCTGTGCAACGCGGTCCCACCCTGCGCCTGTCCTCGCTGCTGGTGGTGGGCAGTTACCGATGTTGGCTTATCGGCCCTCATGTGACGTCCCGCGCGCTCGCGCCGAAAACATCGTCGTTCGGCAGGAATTGAGTCTTCCGACCCCAGCGGGCCAATTCCTGATTTAATCAGCGCAATGACAAACGCCCCACTTTCTGATTTGCCTGACGAAGAAAAGGTGGAGCGCGCTTCCAGCTTCGGAGAGGTGGCCGAGCACTATGACAACTTCCGCCCTGGACCAGCGGAGTCGGCGCTCAGTTGGGTCCTCGAGGGCCGGAACGTCCCAGCGGTTCTTGATCTCGGAGCAGGAACCGGAGCCTGCACTCGTTTGCTCATAGCTCATGCCGACAAGGTCAGCGCCGTCGAACCTGACGCAAGAATGAGGCAGGTGTTGAGCACTGAAATTCCAACGGCAACGGTGCTCGCGGGACAAGGTGAGTCGATACCACTTCCGGATGCCAGCGTCGATGCCGTTTTCGCTTCGTCGTCGTGGCACTGGATGGAGCCGGAGCAGACGCTGTTGGAGGTGGCCCGGGTACTGCGGCCCGGTGGCACGCTCGGAGTCCTCTGGTCGGGCCCCGACCCTGAAGGACCCTTCATGCTCCAAGCTCGAGCCTTGTTGGAGTCACAACCCTCCGATTCTGAGAGCGCAAGCACCGAACGCCCCGGTTCTTCGGAGGGAAGTCTTGCCGATGTGGTGTTGGCCGATGCAGATCGCCCGTCGTCAACCCTCGTGATCCCCAGCGATCGAGCCCATTCATTTGATCAACCGGAGTTCGCCGCATTCACCCAAGACCTTGCTCTGACAGCCGATCAGCTGATCGGGCTCATGGGAACTCTGTCACTCTTCATTCTGATGCCAGAGCACCGTCGTCTGAGGATATTTGGTGAAGCGAGACGACTCTTGAGCGAGGCACTTGGCGTTGAAGGCCCGATCACTGTTGACGTGGCCTTCAAGACCGAGGCTTGGAGGGCTCGCCGCCACTAATGGCCTCCGGGTGCGGGCGGCGCGAGCCCTATTGTCCTCTTGCTTCGTCGCCACGATCAGCCTGGAGACTGCCCCGATTCACCGGGACACTGACACGCTCCGACATCTAGGTGGGGGGTCTGGAAGAGAGGCTTGGTTCCTCGTCTTTGCCCGGCAGGGGCAGCGCAGTGAAGCACCGGGCAACGCACGGATGATAAAGAGAAGGCGAGGAATCAGTCGTGACCGAACATTCTCCACCGTGGCCGAAACGAGGACCCGCTTCTTACTTCCCGTCAATCGAGACGAAGTACGGCCGGTCGATTGCCGAGTGGCAGAAGATCATTGCCGACTGTGGTCTCGAGAAACACATGGCGATCGTCGGCCACCTCAAGTCCGAATACGGGATGGGACACGGACACGCCAACGCCCTCGTCGGCTGGACGTTGGGAGGGAACACGGCGCGGTGGCAGCGCTCCGGTCTCGCTCGAACATTCGACAGTGGGCCGTTTGGCAGTTGTCGGTAGAGGGTGGCCCGGAGGGTCCTCGATGGGGATTGCTGATTCGTCGGCGCTCATGATGGCGCTCCTCTCATACGGGTAACTATCTAGAGAGTGCGGGTCGAATCTGTGAGGTCCCTGTACCCGGCCCGTGGTGGAACTGTGGCTTCCATAGTCCTCCATGCCCCTCACGCCCGAAGCTCGCCTGGCGCCGCCAGGTCGTCCCCGATGGAAGGCAAGAGTCGTTCGAGTCCGGTCGCCTACGGGGACGACCAATCCGGCACGCGCTGTTCTGCCGTGAATGTCACGCCGCTCAGCGCCAGCCGAGCTCCGGTGCGATGTCGCTCAGGAGCGAATCGAGGACGTGGGCGCAGTAGTCGACACCGAGCTGGTTGGGGATCGTCAGCAGCAATGTGTCGGCGGCGGCGATGGCTTCATCCTGGGCCAGTTGTTCGATGAGGACCTCGGGTTCCCCGGCGTAGGTCTTGCCAAAGCGCGCCTTGCCGCCGTCGATGAACCCGACCTGGTCCTGCGAGTCGCCTTCGTGGCCGAAGTACGCCCGATCGAGGTCGCTGACGATCGGAAAAATGCTGCGGCTGACCGAGACCCGGGGCTCACGAGCATGCCCGGCGCCGGCCCATGCTTTGCGGAACCGCTCGATCTGCTCGGCCTGCAACTGATGGAACGGCACGCCGGTGTCCTCGCTGAGTAGCGTCGAGCTCATCAGGTTCATTCCCTGCTCGGCGGTCCACTCGGCGGTCTGCCGGGTGCCGGCGCCCCACCAGATCCGCTCGCGCAGACCATCGGAGTGGGGCTCGACCCGAAGCAGTCCCGGGGGATTGGGGAACATCGGCCGCGGGTTCGGCTCGGCGAAGCCCTCGCCCTCGAGAACCTTGAGAAACACTTGCGTGTGCTCGCGGGCCATGTCTGCCGGTTCGAGACCTTCGGCTGGGACATGCCCGAAGTATCGGAAGCCATCGATGACCTGCTCGGGCGATCCGCGGCTTATGCCGAGTTGCAAGCGGCCGCCCGAAATGAGATCGGCAGCGCCGGCGGTCTCGGCCATGTACAGCGGGTTTTCGTAGCGCATATCGATCACACCTGTCCCGATCTCGATCGAGCTGGTCCTGGCACCGACGGCAGCCAGCAGCGGAAACGGCGACGAAAGCTGGTTGGCGAAGTGGTGGACCCGGAAATACGCCCCGTCCGCCCCGAGCTCCTCGGCGGCGACGGAGAGGTCGATCGATTGCAACAGCACATCGGACGCCGAGCGGGCCCGCGACTGCGGAGAGAGCGACCAGTGGCCAAATGACAAAAATCCGATGCGCTTCATGAGTGGTTGAACATCTCCGGGACCGCTTCTCTTCCTCAATCAAAGCGGCTCGGGCCCGGAGTCAGGAGGAGTGGCGATACTGAGGCCCTGCAGGTGAGGGCCCGGTCAGTCTGGCCGTCATTTGAAGCATGCCTTGATGGCGGCCCAGCCGGCTGGTTGCAGCTGTTCTGGTTGGCTGGGGTCGGGCGCGGACGTGAGGTTCCCGTCGTTGAAGGTGAAATCGGGGCCCCAGAAATAGATACCGCTCTGCTTGTGATCCTTGTAGAAGTCGCAGGCAGCTTTGAACCAGTTGGCCTGGATCGACTGGTTGAACGCCCCGTTGACCGCAATGTTGGGGGTTTTGTAGGCACCGTCCACGGCCTCGATGCCGATCTCGTCGATCGTGACCTTGGTGTCGGCAGTCCCATACGGCTTGGATTTGAGATATGCGTTCCACCCGGCCAGCAGCTGGGCCACCGACCAGCTAGGGGTGGCATGTGTGAGGTCTGGATATGAGTCCATGCCGACCGAGGTGCCCGCGTGGACCTCACCCTTCCCATTGTGGACGCTGCCCCTCCAGCTCGTGGCGAAGACCAGCTGCCCGTGGTAGAGCTTCTTGGCCCACGTAATGACCGACGGCCATTGCGTGGCCGTGGCGAGACTTGCCAGCTCGAGCGAGATGGTGAAACCGGTCACCTTGTCCGTATTGGCCATCACCAGATATGGCCGCAATACGCTCTCGTAACTACTGAACCAATTCGATCGCTTCGTCGGGTCGATGTCTCCTCGCCAATAATCGGGGCCCAGGTTGTCCTGGTCCAGGAGGGGACGGAGGAGGACGTGCAGACCGGCGAGCTGGGCCGCCTTGACGAGAACGGCCACCCGGGCCGGCGCCGGCGCCTTTGAGTCGGGGTCCGAAGTGGATTCGTCGCAGTTGTTGGCGGTGTTGGCGTAGACACAGTTGGCATCGAGTGAGGGCGTGTAGAACGGGAACGCGATGGCAACGGCGTTCGCGTCCAGGGACTTGATGCCTTTCATCTCATTGGTGGCGTCGGCCTGCCATTGGTCCGCCGCCTCGCCGTTCTCCTCGACGTAGACGTTGACTCCTTGCTGGGTCGCCGTCGACCCGGAGGAGATGGTGGCGGCCCGTCCGGGCGTGGCCAGCCCTGTCGAGATGAGAAGACCGACAACGGTGAGGAGCACGGCAAACGGAATCACGGGAACAGGCCTGCGGGCGCGCCGAGCAACGGTCATCGAACCTCCATACCCTTTCAAGGTCTCCCCCTAAACGTCGGAGTCATCGAATTCGTTACGAGTTTCGCCGGTGAACTCCTCAATCCAATCCGGGCCCAACGCCGGGGTTGGCCCCGACGTCGGAAACTATAGGTACCGCAGAGGACCTGAGTTCTCGAGGTGCCGGACGCCGGTACACGGCACCTGATCCGGCATTGTCCAGGCGGCATGGCCAGGAAGGCAGCATCCGGGGCACCCATCCCTCCGGCTGGCAGGAACGACGACCTACGTTCAGGGCTGCCGACCCTCGCAGGTGGGCTGGGCTCACGCCTGATCCCGACAACGCTGAAACGATTTGGGCGCTCACGACAATTAGGGACTAGAAGCCTCATGAGGGGTGCGATGTCTGAGTTGAGAGAAAATGACTTCCAGACACTCTATGAGTGGACGCGCCCACGCATAGTGGCCTATGTGTTGCGCCGCACTTCGTCCCCCGAGGATGCGGCAGATGTCGTTGCCGAGACCTACGAAATCGCCTGGCGGCGGTTTGGCGATGTGCCGGCTGGCCACGACGGTCTTCTGTGGCTCTACGTAACGGCCCGTCATGTCCTCGCCAATCACCACCGGCGGCTTCGTCGGCGCGACGAGTTGACCACTCGGCTCATAGGCGAGCTCCGGAATGTTCCGCTCCGTGTCGAAGCGATCGATGAACACCACCATCTGATGCAGAACTGCTTGAACAACCTTGCGCCCGACGATCGGGAGCTGCTCATGCTCGCTGGCTCGTGGCCGGAACAACGCTCGCTGTGAGTGCTACCGTGCCCTCATTGGAAGCAGGGCCGGGGTGGAAGGAGGGCTTCCCATGCGCAGAGCGGTGACGGTGGGTTTCGTCGCCATGTTGGCGCTCACTGCTTCTGTGATGAGCAGTACGGCGGGAACCAGCCAGCTTCGTCACAGGTCGGCGTCCCCAGCGGCGGGATACTGGCTGGTCGGTGAGGACGGTGGGGTCTTCTCTTTCGGTAGTGGGCCGTTCTATGGCTCTGGCTTGGCGGTTCGAGGAGCCTGCGCTCCTAGCGACGAACCTATGCAATCGGGTGGGCTGTCCTGTAGCGGCATTGCTTCGACGCCGAGCGGGAACGGGTACTGGCTTTTGAACTCGCTCAACTGGCCGACTGGATACGGCGCTGCGAGCGAATATCCACCGGACGGATGCGCCTTCAGCGGCCCTCTCGGCACGATCTGGGTTGGAATGACTTCCTCTGCGACCGGCTTCGGCTTCTTGCTGGCCAGCTCGAACGGAGCGGTTGCCGGATGCGGTGACATCGTACCGGCCGGCGGATTGACCTCCCTCAGACTCGCGGCACCGATCGTCGGGATAGCCGCGACGCCCGACCACAAGGGCTACTGGCTCGTCGGTGCCGACGGTGGGGTCTTCTCGTTTGGCGACGCTGGCTTCTACGGCTCCATGGGGGGAATACCCCTCAACGATCCGGTCGTGGGAATCGCCCCTTCTCCTGATGGAAAGGGCTACTGGTTGGTAGCCGCGGACGGCGGGGTGTTCAGTTTTGGCGACGCCGGCTTCTACGGTTCCATGGGAGGTTCGGACCTGAACGGTCAGGTTGTTGCAATCGCTGCCAGCCCCACTGGCAAGGGCTATTGGTTGGCGGCGACCGATGGCGGTGTCTTCTCGTTTGGCCGCGCTCCCTTCGAGGGATCAATGGGTGGTCAGCGACTCGATGCCCCAATTGTCGGCATCGCCACGTATCCCTGAAGCGCCCAGATGGCCTGCTGAGCCAGAGATCAGCTCACCGTGCACGACGGCCGAGCGCCGAGACATGCGGCCGACGGGGCCGATACATCATCCCGGACCGTGTGACCGTATGTGTCGGGAATGAGGCGGATATGAGAGCCGAGTACGGTACACGTTTCTCCGCCGACCGTGAGGCTCAGCCACCAGGCGCGGCGGTATCGGCCGGCGCCCGACAACACCAGGGCGGGTGCTCTGCGGCTGTGGGGTGGATACAGGGGGGCACTGGCATCGACGGCCGTTCCGGCCAGCGCCAACCGGTGCTGGGGCAGCTTGAGGCTCAGCATGGTCCCGGTACGTCCAGCGACGATCTCGACGCGTGAGACCGGCGTCCCCTCGTCACCCAATCTCCGCAACGTGGAGACCAGTTCTCGCTGGTATGCGGCGATGACCCGCCTCTCCGAGCGTCGCCAGCGCCTCCTGGCCAGAGGGCCGATCTCTGTCGTTCTCATCTCTGTCGTTCTCATCTCTGTCGTTCTCATCTCAGTCGTTCTCATGGGTAAGGTTTAGCGAACGATCGATCGTACGTCAAGTGATTAGCGATCGATTGTTCGCTATAATGGCGGTATGGCTGGTCGTCGGTCCGTCGAGGCCGCTCGCTCTACTCGGCAAAAGATCCTCCACAAGGCGGCCGACATCGCTTCCGTCGAAGGCCTCGGCGGGATCAGCATCGGCCGGCTGGCCACTGATCTCGACATGAGCAAGTCCGGAGTGATCGGTCATTTCGGCTCCATGGAGGAGCTCCAACTGGCCACGATCGACCTCGGGTCCGAGACCTTCCGAAGTCTGGTCTGGGACCCCACACTCTCGGAGCCACGCGGTCGACCGCGACTACTGGCCGTCTGCGACACCTGGAGCGCGTACTCGGCGAACCCGCCTTATCCCGGCGGCTGCCTCATCGCCACTGCGTCCATGGAGTTCGCCGGTCAGGACGGACTGGTGCATGAGCGTCTCGCCGAGTATCTGAACCTGTGGCATCGCACCCTGGTTGGCGAGGTCTCCTATGCCGTCGAGCGAGCCCAACTTCCCACTTCGACCGACGCCGACACCGTGGCGTACATTCTTCAAGCACTCACCTCGTCGGTGAAGACCGCCAAGTACCTCTCGGCTGTCCCCGAAGCTGCCGACCGGTGCCGAAAGGCGATGCGGGCCGTGCTCCCCGACAACGAGGGTCACCCGACTGACGGCTCATCCACCGGCGGCTGATCGTCGCATCCTCGGATGGAGCCCAATCGGCGCCACTGGGGCAGACGCTCCTGAAGCCGGTGACCATGTTCGTGACTGGGGAAACGGGAACATCTGGAAATCGGTGCGGATGGCGATGGTCGCCTACTCCATCGGACGGGCGGAGATGGCCGTCGGGTCACGTCCCGACAACACCCAGCCAACGATCATGGCCACCACGGGCATGGCGATGACGATGAGGAACAGGTTGTTCCAGGGGACGTGATCGATGATGTCCGACAGTCCACCCTCCAGTGCGTTCGTGCGGAACCATCCGACCAGCCCGACATAGGCGGCCAATGTTCCGAGCAGCGCACCCAGGAAGGCGAGGCCGCCGGCGGTGACAGCCGTGAGGCTGCGCCGGGTGCGCGAGCTCGCCCCGGTGGCCGTCAGCGTACGCAGTTCGCTCGCCGTCTCGCTCCGTATGAGGCCGATGCTCATGGCGAGGATGCCGAGGGCGAGGACGATGGCGAACACCGTGGCCCAGTTCACGATCTCGTGCGAGGTCGGCGCGTCGTTCTTCGACTCGATGCTCAGGTTGTTGATGGCCGCCGCCGTCTGGGCGTTGGTGATCTGGGTGGAGGTGATCGGGCTGTTCGCTTGGATGATCCAGCCGTCGAGGCTGCTCTGGCTGGCGAGGTGTAGTCGGCGCAATGCACTCTCCGTGATCACCGTGTTCGGTGCATCCGTGCCGGTGGGCAGCTGGCTCTCTTCCTGCACGACCGGGTGGGCGATGCAAGAGCCGGCCGAGCAGGTGTTCGTGTTCGCGTTTCCTGGACCGGAACTCCCGCTGCCCGGGCCGCCCGAGCCGGGACCGACCAGTTGGCCGCCACCCTTTCCGATGACTCCTCCGTAGGTCAGCTGTACCCCTGAGCCCGAGAGGCCGGGACGTGAGCTGAGGACGTCGACAGTGGAGGGAATGGATGAAGGATTGATGCCGTAGGCCCGCAGCAACGCCGGGGTCGCCACGTAGATCTGTCCGTCCCACTGCCGGCCCGAGGCACTGGGGTTCTGCAGGCCTATCGACGGGGCCGGATTGTCGAGTTCCACGACGTCGGTGGCGCCGACGGCAGATGCGATGGAATGGACGCCCGCCTCCTGTGACTCCATGTCCCGCAGTGTCGGCTGGCTGGGATTTGGGCTGTTGCTGTTCTGGCCGTTGGGGCTCCAGACGGCGAGCTCGGTCGACGCCAGGTTCGGCCCGACGTAGTCGTAGACGTTGCTGTAGCGGGCGACGGCGGCGGCGCAGATGACCACCGCGATGAGGACTCCGACGCTGATGGCCGAGAGGGCCGAGCCGGACCGGGCCCGGTACCGCGACAGGTCACGCAGGGCCAGACGGACAGCGATGGGTGCCTTCCCCCCTACCCGTGCCAGCAGGGTGAGGAAGAACGGCGCCATCAGGATGATTCCTGCGATCAGCGCGACCAACCCGGGGACCAGCCAGATCAGGCCACTGCTTCCCGCCGCACCCGAAGCGGCGAACATGAAGAACCCGAGGACCAGCGCGATCACGCCGGGAACGAACGAGCGGTGGATCTGCCGCGGCGGCGCAGGGCGGCCGGCCAGGGCGCTGACCACCGGGACCCGGGTGATGGCGCGGGCGGGGTGGCCGGCGGCGAAGAAGGTGGCGACCACGGCGAGCACCATGGCCACGACGACCACCGTCCACGGCAGTGCGAACACCGGGATGAGGTGGTGCGCGCTCTGCTCGTTGCGCGGCCGGTAGGCGAGCCAGGCCGCCAAACCCACTGCGAAGCCCGCCAGGGCGCCCACCACCCCGACGATGACACCGTTCGCCCGCATGACGAGCCGGACGTTACGGTCCGTCGCCCCCATCGACTCGAGCATCCCGAGGGCGCGCAACCGGCGCTGTGCCAACACCGTGAAGCCGCCGACCGACACCAGTGCGATCAGCAGCATGCCGACGGTCGCCAAAGCCAGCACGATCGTGTCGGGATTGATCGGGTTGTTGGAGAGCGAGCCCGGCGTCGAAACGTTGGGCCCGATACGGCCCGGGTTCACGCCCGGTGCGTCGAAGAACACGTCGATCGTGGTCGGGAGCGTCACCTGCCCCGGGGGAACCAGCGCGAACTCGTCGAGCAAACTCTGAGAGTTCTGCACGATGCCGACGACAGTCCTTCCGCCTTGGGACGACCAGCGGTCACCCACCCTCAGGTTGAGCTCGGATGCCAGCCCGGGAGTAAGGGCGATCTGGGCCGATCCGGTCGGATAGTGCCCCGAGAGCAGTTGCAGCATGGGCCCGCCGTAGGGGCCGTGCGGGTCCTGGGATCGAAGATCGTAGGTCTGGGTGCTGCCGGGGACGTGGAATGTCTCGTTCTCAATGACCTGGACGGCGCCGAAACGATGTTCCAGCGCGGCAATCTGGGTGTCCACCGAATGCAGGCTGGAGGTCTGCTTGCCGGAACTTGTGAAGGTGGCCAGGTCATCGGCCGTGCCGTAGCCGGCCTTGGCCGGCGGTGGGGTGTTGGTGGCGACGGTCGCGCCGACCACGACCGCGGCCACGGCCGCGATGACGAGGAGCAGGATGAGCAGCTGTTGCCGCCACTCGCGCTTGAAGAGGCGCCAGGCCCATCGGATCATGGCTCGGCGAGCGGGGACGCCCCCGGTGGTCGGTTCGTGGTCCGACCCTGTGGCCGGACGTTCGAGGACGCCGGCGCTCATTGGTTCGGGAGGTCGGCGAGCAGCGCTTCCGGGCCGTCGACCGGAAGGGTCTGGTCGACGATGCGTCCGTCACGAAGGAAGATCACGCGGTCGGCCCACGAGGCGAGCTGGGCGTCGTGGGTCACCACCACGGCGGCCATGCCGCGGTGACAGGCCGCCAGGATCAGGCGCATGACTCCCTCGGCGTTGGTGGAGTCGAGCGCGCCGGAAGGCTCGTCGGCCAGGAGCAGCTGGCGGCCCCCGACCACGGCCCGGGCGATGGCGACCCGCTGGCGTTCCCCGCCCGACAGCTGATCCGGATAGTGCGATGCCCGGTCCTTCAGTCCGAAGTCATCAAGCGACTCCATTGCGGTGGACTGGGCCTTGCGGGCCGAGATGCCATCGAGTTCGAGCGGCAGGGACACGTTCTCCACCGCGCTGAGCCCGGCGAGGAGGTTGTAGTCCTGAAAGACGTAGCCGATGGACTGTCGGCGCAGCTCCGCCTTGCCGTTCCGCGTCAGCGAGGACAACGCCCGGCCGCCGACATAGACCTCACCCGTCGTGGGATCCTCGAGGCTTCCGGCAATGGTCAACAGCGTGCTCTTGCCCGATCCGCTGGCGCCCATAACGGCCACCAGAGATCCGGCGTCGACCGACAGATCGACGCGCTCGAGGGCGTGTACCTCTGCGGCGCCTTCGCCGTAGACCTTCGAGATGTCGCGTAGTTCGAGATAGCTCATTCGGGGGCTCCTACCTTGCGCCGGGCTTTCGGGAGGGGGAACGATGGCGATGCCGGCACAGGTGAGCCCGAAGCGGCTCGCTTCAGACGGCCGTCGGCCATGTCCAGCCACCTGACCTGCGAGTCGAGCCGGAAGAGCTCGGCGTCGACGACCAGGGCGAACGAGAGGTCGAACCGAGACTCGTCCTCCTTCAGCCGCGTCCACTGCTGCATGAGCTCGACCAGGTAGCGCCGGTGAGCCTGGACCAGGTCGTGGACGTCGACACCGGGCAGATCGAGGGCGACCAGGACCTTGATGACGAGTTCGTCCCTCGGCGGGGAGGAGAAGTCGGGCGGAGTGCGCAACCATTTGGTCAACTCCGCCTCACCCTCCTCGGTGATGTGGAAGCCCTTCTGCGGGCCCTCGTCGGCCGAGTCCTCGGATTCGACCAGCCCGTCCCGCTCGAGGCGTTGGAGGGTCGTGTACACCTGCCCGACGTTGAGCGGCCACACCTCGCCGGTCCGGGCCTCGAACTCCTGTCGCAGTTGGAGGCCGTACTTGGGGCCTTGACTCAGAAGGGCCAGCAAGGCATGACGGACGCTCACCAGGTTCTCCAGGTTGGTAGCATACTGAGTATGGTACTAGATAGATCTACGGGTGTCCAGACCCCAAACGGCCAGGAGCGCCAGCCGAATCGCTCATCGACCGAAAGCCCGAACCGGGCTCTGAATGTGCCCGGCAGCTCGGTGCTCAATCGCGACTGAGCGTTTTTGATGCTCGTCGGTCGCCGCTGCCGGTACGCGACAAAGTCGAGGGCATCACCATCGAGGAAGTCGACGTCAGAAGGCGGTGCTTCGCCTGCAAGACTCGAGGACGTGATCGGACGGCGCACGGCGCCGACGATGGCTCGAGTTCAGGACCGCCCGGAGGTGGAGCTGCTATGGCTGAGTGCGTCGTTGTCGGCCAGCAACTGGTGGTGGCACTGAGTACCCAGGAAAAGCTCGAAGCGCTTCACGGGGATGTCGGTGTGCCACTCTCGTCCGTCCGCTCAGTCGAGGTCGTCGAAAACACCTTGGACTTCGTTCACGGACTCCGCGTCGGGACCGGAATTCCGGGCTCGACGGCCATCGGAACCTTCACATCTTCGACGGCGAGAGTATTTGGCGTGATCCATCGCGGGAAGCACCGCGGTGTTCGCATCATGCTCGAAGGCGCCGACTTCGATGAGATTCTCATCGGATGTGACGATCCTGAAGCCGTCGCATCGGCCATCCCCGCCAGTCCATAGCAGAGCCTCTGCCCTCGAAAGCCTGGGCCGGTCGAATTTCAACTTCACTTGGCCAGAATCGGGATCAGCTCGCGCAGCCGCACCCGGCCACCGGTACGGAGCACGGCGGTACGGTAGACGCGGGCGGCCAGAAGCGCCACCAAAATTGTACCCACCACAGTCACAACCACGGAGAGCAGGAATTGCCACCACGTGACCGCTCCGAACCCAACCAGTGCGGGCATGGCGAAGGGAGCCGTGGGAGGCAGGTAGGCCAGTATCTTGACGAGAAGCGAGGCACTGCCTGAGCTGACTCCGATGAGCGAGACGATGTAGCCGAAGATGAGCGGTGCGCTGAGTGGCAATGCCAAGCTCTGCACCTGGTCCTGGCGTTCGGCCAGAGAGCCGGCGGCGGCATACACCCAGCTGTAGAAGGCGTAGCCGAGGACGAGCCAGACGAGTGTGGCCGCCACCACGAGCGGTGCCGCTCCGTGCACGAGGTTCGCGCCGACCACGCTGGCCAGCACCAGTGCGAACGCGACCAGGGACACGGCTTGCAAAAGGGCGACCGCGCCAATGCCCACCACCTTGCCCGCCAGTAGCTGGCCCGGTCGCACCGTGGCGAGAAGGACCTCGATGACGCGGCTCGCCTTCTCCTCCATCACGCCCATCAAGATCCAGGAGAGGTACTGGGTGAGGATGATGAAGATGAGGATGACTCCGATCAACGCCGTCGCCTCCTCCGTCGTGGTGGCTCCTTTGCTGGGATGGACGCTCTCGACCGGCCACGGCTTGGCCTCGGCCACCGCGGCCGCCTGCTCCGGGGTCAGGCCGGCCCGAGCGAAGGCCTGCTGCCCTCCAAGGGCCGTGGCCACGGCTCGCACATACCGGGCTCCGGCGGAGGTGTCGCTTCCCGATATGGGGTTCTGTACGAGGATGATTCCTCCACCGTCCACCACCATGGTGAGGTCGCCGGCGCTCAATGCAGCGCGAGCCACGGTCAGGTCAGGCTCGTGCACCAGCTGGACGCGAAGCCCCACTGCTGTGGCCAGCTTTTGCAGCTCGATGTCGAGGGCGGGCGGACCGGCGACGACGCCCACCTTCTGGCGCGTGGCGGTCCCGGTGTGGATGGTGGGGATGACCACGGCCGCCGCCACCACGGCGAAGAGGACGAGGGTGACCACTCGAAACAGGCGTCCCCGCAACCGCTCCCGGATCTCGCGCCCAGCCACAAGTCCGGTGTCTCCGAGGAGCCTTCTCCCGCGAAGTCCGCCTGGGCGTCCGCCGAGACGTGACGGTTGCCCCCGGCCTTTGCTGCGCAAGCCGAAGCGGACGAGAAGCACCAGCGCGACGACGGCGAGGATGAACGGGAACGCCTTCACCGGCCCACCGCCTCCCTGAACACCTCGGACAGCCGGCGGCGTTCGAAGACGAACTCGGTGACCCGTCCGGCAGATCGCGCCGCATCCAGCACCACGTCACTGTCAGTGGAGTCGCTGAGGACGAGACGTGCCTCGCCTCCGTCGATCTCCGACACGGTCACGCCCGGAATCCTCTGCGCCCATGACCCCTGGCGGTCTCCCTCCACCCGGACGGCGAGCCGCCGTGCGCCGCTCGTTGCCAAGCCGTCGACGGTCCCCCTCGCCACCAGCCGACCACGGTCGATAATGGCTACCGACTCGCACAGCTCCTCGACGAGGTCGAGTTGATGGCTCGAGAACAGCACACATCGGCCGGCGCGGGCCTGCTCGACGAGCACCTCGCCGATGGCATCGATGCCGGTCGGGTCCAGTCCGGAAAGCGGCTCGTCCAGCACCAGCATCTCGGGGTCGTGCACCAGGGCCGCGGCCAGCTGCACGCGCTGCTGGTTGCCGTGCGAAAGGGTCTCGACCTTGCTGGTTGCCCGGTCGGCCACGTCCAGGCGCTCCAGCCACTGGATAGTGGCAATCGCGGCACTGCGAGTGTCCATGCCGTGCAAGCGCCCAAGGTACTCAAGCTCGTCTGCCACCAGCATGTTCGGGTAGAGTCCCCGCTCCTCGGGCATATAGCCGAAACGGCG
>JBEKIU010000034.1:0-26202 GCA_050011635.1 Acidimicrobiales bacterium | reverse complement strand
ACTCTTGCCGAGAGGATCTACGAAGTCACAGACACAGACCTCGCCTTCTGGTGATGCTGCCAACATGCTCAGGACTCGGAGCCGAACAGGGTCAGCCAAGGCGCTGAATCCGGTTGCCAACTCGGCCGCATCCGCTGCATCCAGAGGAGCGGACAGGACTGACGGGCAGCACTGGTCGACCGACCGGACCCTGATCGCTGAGGCTGTCTTGGCCATGGATCCACTCTCCCATTGACGAACGTGAATGAATAGATGATACTCGATACATCGACACCTGTGAATCTAATGGAGGTATCCCATGTCCAGAGTCCAACTGGCCCTCAACGTCACCGACATCGACGCAGCGGTGGCGTTCTACTCCACCCTGTTCGATACCGAACCGGCCAAGCGCCGTCCGGGCTACGCCAACTTCGCCATCGCCGATCCGCCGCTGAAGCTGGTCCTCATCGAAGGTACGGCCGACCGCCCCGACGGGGTCGCGCAAGCACTCAACCACCTGGGGGTCGAGGTGGAGACGCCCGACGAGGTCGAGCATGCCTCCCGCCGACTGACTGCGGCCGGTTTGGTCCCTCGGGTCCAAGAGGCCACCACCTGCTGCTACGCCGTGCAGGACAAGGCATGGGTGAGCGATCCCGATGGTGCTCCCTGGGAGGTGTACACGGTCTTGGCCGACGCCACCGAGGCCACCGATATGGGCTGCTCGGTCGAAACGTGCGGCCCATCCGCTGGGCAGGCCGTCACTGTTGGAGTTGAGGCGACAGAAATCCGCACAACGCAGGTTGCGCCCGCTCAATGCTGCTGAGTGGAGCAGCCACAGTCCCCTCCCGAACTGCCTGCGGATGACCGAGACCACTCTGTGGAGACGGTTGCTGGCCGAGTTCCTCGGCAGTGCCTTCCTTGCTGCCGTCGTCATCGGGTCAGGCATCGCTGCCCAGCAGCTTTCGCCCGGCACTACGGGCCTCCAACTGCTGGAGAATGCAGCAGCAACAGGTGCGGGGCTCTACGCCATCATTCTGATGTTCGGCCCCGTTTCGGGTGGGCACTTCAACCCGGTCGTGTCCTTGGTGGATGCCATCTTCGGCGGGATCGCCTGGCGTACGGCGTTGGCCTACTTGCCCGCCCAGGTGGCCGGTTGCATCGGAGGGGCGGTGATAGCCAATCTGATGTTCTCCAAGGCAGCGGTGAGCATCTCGACGCACCATCGAGCCTCACCCCCACACTTCCTCTCCGAGGTGGTGGCCACCCTCGGACTGATACTGGTGATCTTCTCCCTGGCCCGCAGCGGACGTTCCCGGAGTGCCGCCGCTGCCGTCGGGGCCTACATCGGAGCCGCCTACTTCTTCACCAGCTCGACCAGCTTCGCCAACCCGGCCATCACGGTGGGGCGGATGTTCTCGAATACCTTCGCAGGAATCTCCCCGTCATCCGTTCCGAGTTTTGTGGCTGCGCAGCTCGTTGGCGGTGCGGTGGCGGTACTGGCTATCAAGCTGCTCTATCCCGACATCACGCCCGCCGAAGCCGCCGACATCATGTTCCCTCACTCGGCAGATCCTGAGTCCACTGATCCCTCAGGCCTTCCAAAAACTCTTGCAGGGGACCGGCCGTGACCTACCGCCCGACCGTTCTGTTCCTATGCATCCACAACTCGGGGCGCAGCCTGGCGGCACGGGTGCTGCTCGACCACTATGCCCAGGGCCGCATCCGGGTTGAATCGGCGGGGTCGGAACCGGGCAACGAACTCAATCCGTCTGTTGTGGCCATCTTGGAGGAGAAGGGTCTTGATCCTTCCCAGGAGTTTCCAAAACCACTGACCGTCGAATCCGCTGGAACTGCCGATGTCATCGTTACCATGGGCTGCGGTGACACCTGCCCGGTGTATCCGGGCAAGCGATATCTGGACTGGGAGTTGGAAGACCCTGCGGGCAAGTCGGTCGCCGAGGTACGACCCATCGTTGACGAGATCGACCGAAGGGTCCAGGCGCTGCTCGGCGACGTCGCACCCGCTGACTCGTAGGTACCGGCGCGGGTCAGTTAGCGTGTCAACAGTGAGCAGGCTCGAGACGCCATGTCGGTCGAAGGCCCCGCGGCGCGCTCGCCCCTTATGGACCGAGTGTTGTCCGGGGGTCGCGACCCATGAAGGCAGCGAGGCGTTCCCAATCGTCAGCACCGGGAGCCGGAGAGACCTCCGCACCGAACGGGGCTCCAGGCTCGACCATGTTGCGGTACTGAGGTTTGATCATGGCCCGTGCCCCCTCGAGTGCCGGCAAGGCGAGGGAAGGATCCAACTTGTCGATCTGTCCGGTGGCCCTGGCCAAGTCCCAGGCGTGTGCGGCCAGCTCTGCCAGGTACATGTCCACCAGGGTGGCCCCCGTGTACTCCTCGCCCCACGGCATTGTGTATCTCAAGGACAAACTGGAATTGTCGCCCCATGCCTGTGCTGCCTGTTCCGCAGCGCTACGTAGCCGACCGGCCGCGTCGGAGAGCTCCACATGAGTGGACTCGTCTCCGGGCGGGGGTGCCTCCCCGCGGCCGAGAGCGGCCGCCCGGTGGCCCGCTTCGACGAGGTGGTCGATCAGTCCGGCCACGTCGTACTTGGGACACGGTGTCGGGTGGCCGAGCTCGTCAGCAACTATTCCTGACACGATCACGGCAGCGTTCTCGTAAGAATCCAGCAACGTGCCTCGGCGGTCAGAATCGGCCATGCGGTCCTCCTCGGTGTGACAGGCTAGCTACGCCGGTCGCCATATCGATCCCCAACCGGTGATCTGGGAGACGCCTGGGCAGTCTCTCGCCGTTCGAGCTAGACCTTCTGACGTGGCGGGCATGGAACTGCCCGACGGCGTTCGTGAGTACCTGTTTGCCGCCGGGGCGAGCGAGGAAGAGATCGACCGTGTCATGGACGACGACGCGCTCTTCACGCTGACCGGAGACGTCATCCGGCGTCGAGACATCGAATGGATGCCCATCGAGGACGTCGCTCCGACGGCCGGCGTTTCGGTCGAGGACGTCGAACGGTGCCGGCTTCTCGTCGGTCTTCCCGCTCGCGACAACGCTGTACCCGAATGGGCTGTGTACGACCTCGAGTCTTATCACCTCGTCACCGCGTTCCTCGGCGAGGAGGTGGCCCGAGTTTTCCTTCGGGTACTCGCCGCTTCCGCGGCCACCTTGGCCGCCGCGGCCACCGCCATCGCCCTCAACGACGCGACGCCGCAGCTGCGCGAAACAGATCTGCCGCCCGTCGACACTCTCCAGCTTCTCGAGGCGATGGTCACCGAGATGACCACGCGAACGCCAAAGGCATGGCATCACCTCTTCCGCCAGCACCTACTCCTGTCGGCGCGTCGCGGACGCGCCGAGCACGAAGCCGACCTGTCTCGCATCGCAATTGCCTTCGTCGACCTCACCGAGTCGACACGGTGGACCGAGGAGGCTCCCCGCGCCCGCCACTCGGCGGCTCTGGCGAGATTCGAGGACGCGGCCTGGTCGTCGGCTTCGGCCCGAGGGTCCCGGCTGGTGAAGCTGATCGGCGACGAGGCCATGCTGGTGGCCACCGAACCCCGCCATGCCGTCGAGGCGGCGGCTGACCTCTGCGCCATGGCCGACGCCGACCCCGATCTGCCGCCGGCGCGTGGAGCTGTCGGGTACGGGCCTGTCTACGCGCGTGGCGGCGACCACTTCGGATCGCTCGTCAACCTGGTCGCAGGCGCCGTGAAGGTTGCCCGCCCGGGCCACCTCGTCGTGTCCCCTGACGTCGCGGCCTCGTTGGACAATTCCCAGTTCACCCTCGGCCCCACAGAGCAGCACACGCTTCGCGGTCTAACATGCGGTCTCTCGCGTGTGAGAGCCGGCCATCAGAGAGAAGAGCCGGTTGGACGCCCGACATCCACCTTCGCAGAATCCAGCTGCATGCGCATGCGCATGCTCTAGGCGGCGGCGTAGGTGCGAAGCAGCACGAGAGTCTGATGGAGGGCGCGGGCAAGATGTCGATGGGACCCAGTTGCCTTGTCGATAACCGCGCCGCCTTGGAGTGCAGCCAGCATGGTGGACGCAAGCTCAGTGACTGGCGTGTCTTCGCGCAGCAGACCGCTTGCCTGCATGGCGGTGAGTTGATCCCGTAGCTCAACCACCCAGAGCTCGTACATCCGGCCGACGAGGTCACGGGTGATCTTGTCAGTGTCCAGTGCTCGTCCAGCCAAGGCCGCCACCTCACAGACATCCGCCCGCCCTTGTCGCTTGTGGAGTCGCAGGATCTGCTCTATCCACGACTCCCAGTCTTGCCAGGTGGCCAGTTCAGAGGGTGCCTCGGCCTGGGCTAATCGCGCCAAGTGGCGTTCGGCCGCCGCGCGGCGCAGATCTTCCTTGCCTCCGGGAAAATAATAGAAGAGCTGCCCTTTGCTAGTTCGGGTCAGATCCATGACCTCGTCGAGATTGATGTCATTTCCACTGATCAGAAGGTCGGCAGCCGCCTCGAGGATGCGCGCCTTGGTCGCTTCTCCCTTTCGTGTAGCCACGGCAGAATTCTACCGGTCTGGACTTGAAAGTCCAAAATGCCCGTGGCAGATTTATGGACGTGGGAGTCCAAAATGCCATCATCCGGATTCGCTCCGCAGGCGAGCAAATAGGCATCCCGCGGTGGCTACGTGGCGTCAGTACCGCTTTCGGCACTCTCGGGCTGATTGGATCTGTCCTGCCGCAAGCCGACAGGCCGCTTTACAACTCAGACGGCGGAGCGCCCGAGCGCATCGCGCGCTACACGACTCTGGTGTTCGAGCTGATGCTCGGGACCCTCCTCCTCGCTGCTCCGCCGCGTCAGAACTCCTCCCTTCTCATCCACGAAAGGCTCGCATCATGACCACTGTTCCCAGCTCCGCTCTCCGTCTCGCCGGCCGCCGCGCCTTGGTGACGGGATCAACCTCCGGCATTGGTCGGTCGATCGCCATGGCCCTGGCCCGTGAAGGCGCCACTGTCGTGGTCTCGGGTCGCAACAAGGAGGCGGGCGACACTGTCGCGCAAGCGATCCGCTCGGCGGGCGGAACGGCACACTTCGTGCGTGTCGACCTATCCGAAGGAGGTCGGGCCGCTGCACACCTTGCGCAGGCGGCGGCGGAGACAGCCGGCGGACCGGTGAATGTGCTGGTGAACAACGCGGCACTGCTCATTCCCGCCCAGTCGCTCACGGAAGTGGATGAGCAGCTAGCCGACCTAGCCTTGGCAGTGAACATCAAGGCGCCGGCTCTTTTGGTCGCCGCACTCGTCCCCGCCATGGCTGAGGCCGGCGGGGGCGTGGTGATCAACGTCGGGTCGATTAACGGCGTCATCGGCATGTCCGTCGCGGCGCTCTATGGGGCGACCAAGGCGGCCCTCCACTCACTGACGGCGTCGTGGGCCGCCGAACTGGCCCTCAAGGGCATTCGAGTCAACGCGGTGGCTCCTGGACCCACGATGACTGAGGAAAACGCCGCGTTCCACGACAGGCTGCGCGACTACGCAGCCACCAGCGCTGATGGTCGGCCAGGCACGTCTGCCGAAATCGCTGACGCGGTCGTATTTCTTGCCAGCGATGAAGCCGCACACATTCACGGCGTGATCTTGCCAGTCGACGGTGGGTATCTCGCCACCCGATAGAGCCACGGACGGCCGGAGCGAAGCTGAGAGCCTTAGGGCCTGAGGGTGAGCATCTCCGATCATTCGACTGTGGATGACGCGATCGGCAATGGAACCGAATAGCGAATACCTATTCTTTGACTGGGGGAGTGTTGACTCATCATGTGATTGGACGGCCATTCTCATGGAGAGTGACGGTCATCATCATTGCCTTTGCCGGCCTCGTTCTATCGATCCCGTCTTGCACTTCGGCACCAGTAAGGGGACCGTCCGTTGATATTGTGGTTCTGTCGACCCGGGCCGATCTCGTGACTGGCAGCGATGCGCTCGTGCAATTGTCCGGACTCCCGTCCTCCGAGCAATCGATACAGATTCTTCTGAACGGGGAGTCCGTGCGAGACGAATTCGCCCGACGCCAGAACGGCCGGTTCGAAGGGCTGCTCAAGGGTCTCAAGTTGGGCCGAAATCTCCTCGAAGCCCGTTTGCCCGGTGGCGCCGGAGCGCAACTCGTGATCACAGATCACCCGATCAGTGGCCCACTTTTCTCGGGCCCTCAGATCCAACCCTGGTCGTGCCAGCCCGGGGACTCGGATGCTCAATGTGACCACGCGACGGAATATTCCTTCCTTTACTACTCATCCAGTGCGTCTGTCTGTGCTCAACCCGGCACGCTGCAGCCTTACCAACCTCATTCCGTGGCCCAACTCGGCTCCAGTGCCGGCGGTCCTGAGCCGTGCTTCGCGCCTTATGACCCTGCCAGCCCCCCGGTATCCGTGCCGACAGTTACCACCGATGAAGGCGTCACCGTGCCCTATGTCATCCGCTTGGAGCGGTTGTGGCAGGACCGTGACGAGGTTGACGTCGCCGTACTCGCCATGCCGAGAACGAATTTTGAGCCGTGGGCTAGCTCCGACCCGGCATGGAATCGAGACCTTGAGATAACCCAAGGCGAGGCCTGTGGAGACCACCACGGGGAAGCAGCCGGCGACGAGCCGCCAGCGCTCATCCCGGATTCACCGCCCCCAGTCACGGACACCGAGGCCCTCGCTGACGGTTTTATGGTCATGTCGACTGATCTCAACAACTCCTACCACGATTGCGATCTGGTGCTTCAAGCGGAGTCACTCGTAATCGCCAAAGAACACATTGTCGACGAGTATGGGCCAATCAACTTCACTGTCGGAAATGGATGCTCGGGGGGCTCGCTGTCTCAGAACCAAGTCGCCAACGCCTTTCCGGGTATCTATCAAGGCCTCATAACCTCGTGCACGTTCCCCGACGCCTTTTCGACCTCCATGGATGTAGTCGATTGCGATCTGCTCCTGCGCTACTGGAACAGTCCCGGCGTCGAGGAATCTGGAATGCGTTGGACCGCCGCCGAAGAGGTCGCTGCTGCGGGAAAGCAGAGCACGAAGGTCTGCAATTCCTGGATCAATCAGTATCCGTTCTATCCGACGCTACAGCCGACCCTTGAACAGCCGTCGGAGGACAGCGGCGGCACGCTCAACTTTCAGAACTGTGGCGTGCCACCGGAATTTGCCTACGACCCAGCAACCAATAAGGGCGTTCGGTGCGATCTCGAGGACTACATGGTCGATGTCCTTGGCCGCTCGAAGGCGACCGGAAACGCCAACTCGGTCCTAGACAACGTCGGAGTTGAGTACGGTCTCCAAGCTCTCGACGAACGAAAGATAACTGCCGCCCAGTTCGTGAGTCTCAACGAATCAATAGGTTCGTTCAACAGCAACTTTGAATGGAAGCCAGGCCGCATGGCGGCAAGTCAGACCGGGCTCCGCAATGCGTACCGATCGGGAGCAGTCAATGAGGCGACATATCTCAACGAAGTAGCGATCATTGATACCCCGATCGACGTGCAAGACATTCATGAGCCCTATCGCTCCTTCGCGATCCGGGCCCGACTCGACGCTGCCCATGGCTCTCGTGCCAATCAGGTGATTTGGTATACCACGGCAAAGACCCCGAATCCCTTCGCAGTTATGAACGTTTGGCTAACAAGAGTGAACGACGACCACAGACCCCTGCCCTTCGCCAAGAAACTGGTGCTCGATAAGCCATCCGCAGCTCATGACATGATCAACCGAACCTACAATGAGGGGACACGCGAAGCTGCCGGAGGGCCTTTGGCATCCGATGTTCTCGCATGTTCGCTCCAGCCGCTGCGTCGATCAAGCTTCTCCGTTGCTTTCACCAGTGCTCAGTGGGTAGTACTGCGGGCCACCTTTCCCGACGGCGTCTGCAACTGGAACAAACCTGGGCTCGAACAGCAGCCGACCATTCCCTGGCTCACTTACACAAAGGGTCCAGGCGGCCAACCACTTGGGCCGCCTCCTCAGTCGACACCACTTGAGTCTGGCTAGGTCAGATCCACCGGATTGCAGTCTCTGACCGCACCACACGTGGCAAGGGGACCCACAAGGTCCCGACAAAGGTCGACCTACAGAGGGGACTCAGCCTTCCAGAGGGGGCTCAGCCTTCGCCGCCTATGCTACGGCGTGCTGGCAGCGCGAAGGCCAGTGCCGGGGGTCGCTCTCCCGTCCAGTGGATCGCCTCGGACATCCTCGCGAAGCGGAGTGTTGGCGGCGCTCGTCCTCCAGCGTCAGCCGAAGAGCACCTTGACCTCGTCGTGTTGACGGTTGACCCTGTCTCGCTGGGGAGGGTCGTCTCGATCTGAGCGTGCCATCGGCGCCGTTGTGAAGGGCCCTCACCCGCCGCTCATCGTGCCCCCACCGCGGGTTCGGCCGCACTCCAGGATTTCAACAAACATGCGCAAACCCCAGAGTTCCCGCAATCTCGTTACAACAGCGGGGATTCACTCAAGAATCCTCAGCAACTGCCGACATAGCCGTATAGCCATCATTTTGTTGGTGTAGGGCAAGCAGTGAGACTTGAGGTGCACCTCATGGTGCAGATGCGGAATAAGAGGATGTTGTCCATCTTGGTGGCATGCGGTATCGCACTGGCGATCGGCGGTGGTGCCTATGCATTTACGGCCTCGAACACCGTTCCGGCGACGACAGTTGGTGCGGGAGCCGGTGCCGTTTCGGGATATACGGTGACCAATCTTCACTACACGCTGGACGCAACGACGCCGGCCAATATCGATTCGCTGACGTTCACGATCAGCCCAGCCGTTCCGAGTACGGGCTCAGGGAAGGTCATCATCTCAGCGGCTCTGAGCACTGGTGGCCCCACGAATTACACCTGCACGACTGACACCGGCGGTTCGAACGTCACGTGCGCGACCATTCTCCCGACACAACTCACGGCAGCATTGTTGACAGGCGTGACGGTCGTCGCAGCTCAATAGCAGCGGCGAGGTGACACGCCCCAACGAGACGAGGAAACGGGTGTGGCGGAACGACCGCACCCGCGTCCTCGGGATTCACCCGAGGAGGCCCGCGCGGGCTTATGAGATCGTACCGAGCGAAGATGGCAGGCATCATCGCTGCAGCCGCCGTCCTCTTTGGAGTATGGATCTTCTTCGCTCCAACGAAGCTCGGCGGGACGACGACCTATTCGATCACCGACGGCATCAGCATGAACCCGTTGCTGTACAAGGGCGACCTTGCGGTCATCCGCTCTCAGTCGATCTATCACGTGGGCGACGTGGTCCTCTATCAGAGCCAGGTCCTGCACAAGCCAGTGCTGCACCGCATCATCTTGATTCAGAACGGCAATTACTTCTTTAAGGGGGACAACAATGATTTCGTTGATCCTGGGTACGCAACGCGTAGCGAGCTCATCGGAAAGCTCTGGTTCCACATCCCCCACGCCGGAGCGGTTCTCGGCTGGTTCGGCGTGCCGGCCCATGCATCCCTGCTGGCCGGAATCGCTGCCATGGCCGTCGTCCTTACCGGTGCCAAGACATCCAAGGGTGGGCGGCGCCGACGCGGTCGGTCACCACCCCGTCAGGGACAGCTGTCGCACACCATGACCCGCGAATCGACGCCGAGCCACGCGAACGAGCTGCGGGGAACCGGAGAGCGGCGCTCCGCAACCGGATCCGGATCGGAAAAGACGAGACCCGAGCAGGAACGGAGATCCGGGATCGTCATGACTCCTCAGCAGGTCGCGGCACGTCGTGCGCCCTCCTACTTCGAGGGCCCGAAGTCAACCCTGATAGCCCTTTGCATCCTCGCGTTACTCGCCGTGGTCTTTCTCGGCGTTGGTTACAGCCGACCGCTCCTCCGGACCGCTCCGCTGACTGACGCGTATCGACAGACCGGCACCTTCTCCTACTCGGCCGCTGTGAACGCACCGACGGCGGTCTATCCGTCAGGTGCCGTCAAAACAGGCGATCCCATCTACCCGAGCCTGGTCAGCTCGCTCGGGCTGAACTTCAAGTACCAATTTGCGTCGCCGCTTCCGCATCACGTCACGGGCACCATCCAACTTCGTACTCTGGTGTTGTCGAGCACCAACACCTGGAAGAGCCTTTCAACTGGAACGGCCACTGCCCCCTTTACCGGCGACACAGCGTCTGTTTCCACCACTTTGGCCTTGAGCGGTCTCTATGCCCTGATCAACACTGTGTCGGCGCAATCGGGTGTGGCCGGAGCCAACTACGCGGTCGATGTGCAGCCGGTCGTCCGTATCACGGGCACTGTGGCCGGCAATCCGATCAAGGCAACGTTCTTGCCTGTGCTTCCCTTCCAAGTGGCCCCGACGGCGCTCACCCTCGATGTCCCCGTTGCACCCGCTCCGCCGGGGGCAACCTACGTCGCCCCGAGCGCCGCCTCTGCGCTGGCGGCGGGCCTCAACCCGACGCAGTCCGGAAACGTTCCTCACATCTACCCCAACGTGGTCTCGGTAGCGAAGTACGAGGTCCGGGTCTCGCTGCTCCGCACGTCCGGCCTGATATTTGCTGTGCTCGCTGTCCTCGTTGCGGTGCTGCACGACGTCCTGCGCCGCCGCAAGACGATTCGAAGCGACGAAGAACTGATCGCCAGACAGGTCGGCTCACTGATCGTGCCGGTCGACAGGCTGGCCGACACTGATGGGTCAGCGCGACTGGTCGTCCTCGACTTCGCTCATCTCGCCGGCCTTGCCCACTATCTCGAGCGGCCCATCCTCTACGAGATGAGGGACGGGCAACGACGCTACGAGGTCGATGACGAGACTCGTCGGTACGTCTATCAGCCCGCCTCTGAGATGGGCACTCTCTGCGATGTCAACGGTGCGACCGGGCGCGCCGAGGAAGATTCGGGCCTTTGGTCCGAGAGCGATCGTCAGGAACATCGCGCCAGGGAGGTCGAAGCAGGTGCCGCCACGCTCTAGGCGTCTCCGTCGACCACAGCACGTCATCGCGGCCCGGGTTGTTGCCGGCATCGTCGTCCTCCTGGTGACGGTCACCCTGGTGACGAGCTTCACCGCCAGCACCAACGTCCCGACCAGCCGGGTCGGCACCAGTACCCAGGCTCGCCTGATCATGCAACTGGCCCCGGCAGGTTGCAGTTCGCTCAGCCTGACCGTCCTGGTACAAGGAACGGGAACGTTCTCGAACAGCCAATCGCACGCGCTCGTGCTGGGCTCTGCGGGTTCGAACACGATCACCGACACCGGTAGCGGAAATTGCATTGTGGGAGGGGGTGGAACGGACAGCACGACCGGCACGGCCACAGACATTTGCATCACCGGGCCGACCCTCAACATCGCTAATGCGTGCCCTGTCGCCGCTCCGACGCTCACCTTTGCAATATCTGGAACTCAGCCGACCACGGCGACCGCCGGAACCGCCTTCAACGTCACCGTCCATGCCCTGAGCAACGGCGCCCTCGATACGAGCTACACCGGCGCCCACGCGCTCATGTGGGGCGGCGCCAACGCCAGTCCCTCCGGAGCGGTCGCGACTCTCCCAAGTCCCACCTGGGCCAGTGGCAGCGTCACCATCCCGATCACCCTTGTTGCCGCCGACACCGAGACCCTCACCATGACCGACGGGACGGCCCGCAATCTCACGTTTGCGCCGATCGCGATCACCCCCGGCACCGCTACCCGACTGGCCTTTACCAGTATCAACCCGGCCCCCGTTACCCAACCCTGCTTCTTCACCTGCCCGCTCACGGGGTTCGGCCGCGGCACCACGGCCTCGTTCACCGTGACCGTCACCGACGCCGAAGGCAATACCGAGTCAGCCATCGGCGCCAACCACACGGTGACGTTCAGTTTCGCCAATGCAGGTCCCGGAGCGTCCGGCACGCCCACGACCGCCCAGGCGTTGCCGGCCACGGGACCTGCAGCGTCACCGCGGTTCACTTTTACGTCCTCCTCAAGCGGCTCGTGGACTACCGCCACGTTGACCCTCGCCGCGAATGGCACCTACACGTCGGCCACTGCCGAAATCAGTCAATGAGTCGGAGCCCGTCCACCGCCGCGAGTACACGGCCATCCTAAAAGGAAAGTTGCAACTCAGGGGCGCCTGCTTTGGGCCCTGACGGAGAAGCAAACGCAATCCTGAGGATCCCACTTTGGTCCTCTGACCTGGGCGTGCCGGTGGAGGTGAGCGGACTCGAACCGCCGACTTCTACATTGCGAACGTAGGGAGAACACGCCTCTGAACAGGGACTTTGTTCGCAGTTTCTGGTCACACTGGTCGGCGAAGTGCACCAAAGGGCATGCAGGTGCGCAGTTGGGCAGCCTGTTGAGTCCTGTTGAGTCCTGTTGAGTCCTGTTGAGTCCTGAGCATCAGGCCTCGAGACCGCTTCCAACGGGACGTTTGGAGTCGCCGTCGTAGACTTGGAGCAATGGCAAGAACGCGCAGTCTCACACTTGGACCCGCTGCTCGGCCCGTCGCGATTCCCGAGAAGTTCGATGATCGAGGAACGCCGAAGGCCTCCGGCATCGTCACGCTTCCATTCAATGTGAGATGGAGCGATCCGGTGGTGGCCTACGACATGGCCGTCCGGAGGGATCGGATTCGCGTCTATGAGCAGGTCCTCCGTGAAGGCACTGAGGCCGATGTTCTCCACTTCATTGATCCGGACCAACTCGTCGAACTCTTCGATGAGCTGGTCCTTCCCCCAAAAGTCCGACTGACATGGGAGGAATGGTTCGAACGCCACGATAAGGCTCGAGCGGAGTGCTGAGTGACCTCCAGCTTCGGGTCGCAAGAATCATTGCCGGACTCACAGAAGCCGAGGATTTTGCGCTCGCTGGTGGTGCCGCACTGATCGTCCATGGCGACGTGGAACGGGCCACCCGAGATCTGGATTTCTTCGGTACCAGTCCCGACGCAGTGGCACGCTTGGTTCCAGCGGCAGAGTTGGCGCTCCAAGAGGCCGGTTTCCAGGTCGATCGGTTCATCGACAGCCCTGGGTTTACGCGCTTCGTCGTCACAGACCAACTCGAAAGAACAGAGGTTGACCTGGCAAGCGATGCTCGTCTGCTCCCAACTGAGGCAGGCCCGGGATTCGAACTCCTGTCGTCCGAGGAGCTCGCCGCCGACAAGGTACTCGCCGTTTTTGGCAGGGCTGAGGCGCGTGATTACGTCGATCTCATGTCCATTGAGCCTCGCTTTGGTCTGGCGCGCCTTTTCGAACTGGCACATGAGAAGGACCGGGGTTTCAGTCCGGCAGCCTTCACCGAGATGTTGGATCGCTTTCCGCGCCTTCCCCGTGATGAGTTCCCGATCGACGACATCCAGTTCGAGGAGCTGAAGTTTCGGGTTCAGGTGTGGAGAGCAGGTGCGCTCGAACTGAGTTCTCCAGAGGAGCGATCGACGGAGCTCGGCAGAGACCGCGACACCGGGATCGATCTCGGGTACTGACCCCTGGTCGACGGTTCCCACGGGAAGGGGAGTAAGAAGTCGGGCCATCGGCCATGCTGCCTGGGGTGGAGGTGAGCGGACTCGAACCGCCGACTTCTACATTGCGAACGTAGCGCTCTACCAGCTGAGCTACACCCCCTGGGTGCGAACGAGATTAGCCGCCGCAGACCTTCCGGATCCCCGTGCCGTCCCCCGGTCGTCCGCCAGGCTCAGGGTCCGATCGACGAGGCGGGACTTGCGGCCGCAGCCGTCGTGGTCGTGGTGGGCGGGTCCGTGGTGGTCGTGGTGGGCGGGTCCGTGGTGGTCGTGGTGGGCGGGTCCGTGGTGGTCGTGGTGGGCGGGTCCGTCGTGGTCGTGGTGGGCGGGTCCGTCGTGGTCGTGGTGGGCGGGTCAGTCGTGGTCGTGGTGGTCCTCTTCGGTTGGGTGGTCGTGGTGGTCGTCGATTTGCTCCCCCCCGAGGTCTTCGCCGATTTCGTTGTCGTCGGGAAGGTCCAGGTGGCCGCAGCGCAGTCCTGCGGCTGGGAGGCCACCACCACATCGACACCGGGCAAGGTGCTGAAGGACCAGACGCTCAGCGGTGTCCCGGTTTCAAGACAAGCCAGCGCAGGGTCGTTGGTGGTCAGTTGGCTCAATGTGCCCAAATACTGCGGCGTACCCTCCGAGGCCGGAGTGACGATCGCAGTGAGGGAGACGGCACTGCCCTTCCACACTCCCGTCGTCACGTAATTGGCCCCGGGCGGCCCGGGGGTCGAGGTGGTCGGCGATCCCGGAGCCGCGGTGGTGGTGAGGGTGGTAGGCCCGGTCTGATAGTCCTTGACCGCAGGTGCGTTCCCGAGCAGCGCGGCCATCATGGCCGGATTGTTCCCATCCATCCCCAGGGCCCAGATACCCAGTCCGGCAATGTGGAACGAATTGGCGACCCGTGCCCTCAGGGCCAGGGACGTCGGGTTGTCGAAGAACGTCTCGTGCCATTGGGTTCCGACCTTGTACGAGGTCCATGAGCTGTCCGTGGCCGGGTCCCAGTAGGTCGGATGTCCTGAAGAGGCGATGACGGCGTCGCTGAGCGGCGTGTTTCCGCCCGTCGCATGTGCGGTCAGCGTTCCACTGGATGTCGGCCAGTCATAGCCGTAGAAGGGCACTCCGAGTATGACCTTTTGTGGCGACACCACCGCGGTGAACTGCTGGAGCGATTCGGTGGGCGTATATCCCCCGCCGACGAGCGGCGCCGTTGCACTCGACACCTGGCTGTTGTTCATCTCGTAGGCCATCACGAAGAACCCGTCGACCGCCGGTGCCAGGGCGGCGATGTTGTAGAAGCCACCAGAGTCCGACGCCGAACTGGCGTACACGGCCATCGTCACCTGCCAATGGGGATTGGCCGCGTGCAATGCCTTCGATACCTGGGTGATCAGCCGGGTGAGCCCCCGTTGGTCGCCGCTCCCTTCGCCTTCGAAGTCGAAGTTCACACCGTCGAGGTTCTTGGCCGCCACCGCCGAGACCAGAGCTGCGGAAAGGCGGGCACCGGCATTGGGATCGGAGGTGATGGCATTGAGCGAGCTCTGGCTGAAATCGGTCACGGTGAGCACCACCCGGTCGCCGGCGGCATGCGACCTGTTGACCAGATTGACCAGATCCTGGCTCTCGTATCCGTTCCATCCCGGCCCGCTCTCGTCGAGTGTGCCGTTCGGATTGGCGTCGACGCTGAAGTACGCCAGTGTGGTGAGGTCCTTGACGTCGAAGCCGGATGACAGGGGCAATGTCCAGTAGGGGGCGTAGCCAAAGATCTCGTGGGACTGAAGCGGTGGGGATTTGGCCAGGGATGGCGGAGCAGGTTTGGGCTTGGTGGTCGCCGCGGCGAGGTGAACCCCGCGGCCCTCCTGCAGCGATTGCGCGCCGTTCCCTGCGCCATTGCCATCGCGTGGGTTCGTCGCGCCACCGGCGGCGGAACCGAAGGGCGTGCCGGTGCTGCCGGTCAGGAGGATGATGGCCATGGCGCCGATGGCGATGGGCCCGATCCGCCGACGGCCGAGACCATGCTGTGGGTTGCTCCCCTGAGGCTCCCCGCCTTTCTTGTGGAAGGCCCTGTGAAAGGTCAGTCCCGTCCGGCGGGAGACCAGGGATTGGAGCGTGGCCAGGACCGCCATGACCCACGATCTCGCCCAGGCCAACACTGACATGACTGTGGTTCTTACCCCGGCCGGCGCGGCTGCAACCCAGGTCCATGCCCCGGCCAGGACGGCCACGACGGCGGTTCGGACCATGGTCAAGCGCCCCGCGTGCTGGCCGGGCTCCTTCAGGTCGGAATCCAGTGTCACCGGTCGGTGGGATGTTGCGGCCGCGACGAACGGCTCCAGGGCCGTTGTCTGTGCCACAAACCTCTGCACGCGATGGTCACCTATCCAACCTCCGTCGGTTACCTCGATCTCGAGAATCTCTCCACACGAGCCGTCCGCCAGCTCGGCCGCGCCTACGCCGTGGACACTACACACTTCGGGCCAGGGCACCAACGCGGGGACCGGCGCACAGGCTTCCGGAACGGCCCCGATGATGAGCCCCTGGTCAGTGACGTGCAGGTCGTAGCAGTCGGCCGTTGCCCGGGAGGCTGGTGCGGTGTCGTCAGAGATCCTCCCACCGTCCCCTTCCGGTACCGGGCAGTCCGGTACCGGGCCGTCCGACGCCGGATGGGCGAGGGCGACGACGTGCGGCAGGACGATTTCGTCCCGGGTCTGATCGTGACGTTGCCGCCGGAGGAATGAGCTCATGGAAATGGTCGTCGCGGATTTCGCAGGCTGGCGCGGAGGATGCCCCCACTCTCTGTGAGGATCTTACTACTCTCCGCATCTTTTGGCCACACGGATTTATCCGCCGTACGCAGGGAGTACTCGACACCCGGACCGGACGTGAACGGTCGGCCCTCACGGAACCGGGTCGACCTAAAGGTTTGGGCCGGCGCGTCCGACAATTATCGAGGCGGCCGCATATTCGAGGCGAAACCAGAGTGGTCACCACATGAAGTCACCGATTCACCACGTCGAGTCGGCTGGGACCGGCATGATCTTCGTCGAAGGGTTCCGCCTGCTCTTCGTCCTGGCCGGAGCCGTGGCCGGATTCGAGATCGGTCGCTCGGTCGATGCAGGTCAGCACGCACCCGTGATTGGTCTGGTGCTCGGGGCGGCGGTGAGCTACGTCCTCGGTGGGGTGGCCGGCAGACTTGTGGACCGAGGCCTGCAGCAAGCCGTCTTCCTCTTCCGCAACACGCCGCCCGGGGAGACCTTTGCCGCCTCGATCGTCGCCACCACCGGCATGCTGCTCGGCCTGGTGATCGGTCTCCCCCTTCTCGTCCTCTTCCGCTCCGGCTTCGCCCTGCTCATCACCGCCGTCATCGCCTGGGTGCTGGCCACACTCGGATGGCGGCTCGGCTCCGTCAAAGGCAGGCAGATCGTCGCTGCGGCCGGCCTGTCCAGAATCCTGGCCCCGCAGCCGGGCCCGCCCGAGGGTCATGCCATCCTGGCCGACAGCTCCGCCATGATGGATCGGTTCCTGCTCGTCTTGGGCCGAGGGGGCCTGCTCCCGGGAGGACTGGTCATCCCCCAATTCGTCATCGACCACATCCAGTCGGTGGCCGTCTCACCCGATCCGGTCATCTCCCGTCGGGCCCGGCGCGGCCTCGAGTCGGTCGAGGCCCTCAGGGAGATGGGGGTTCCCGTACACATCGGTCCGGACGAGATTCCCGAAGAGGATGACCCGACCACCAAGCTGCTCACCGCGGCACGTCGGCTCGGGCTGCGGATCGGGACCTGCTCCACGGTCGTCGTGGACGAGGCCGGCAAGTGGGGGTTGCCGGTGGTCGACCTGCGCGGCGTGGCCAACGATCTGACCCCTGACCATCTTCCGGGCGAACTGCTTCGGCTCGACCTTATCAAAGAGGGACGCCAGTCACGCCAAGCGGTCGGCTATCTGCCCGACGGCGACATGGTCGTCGTCAACGACGCGACACACCTGGTGGATCAGGGACCGGTGACCGTCACCGTGCTCTC
The DNA here is from genome assembly GCA_050011635.1 of Acidimicrobiales bacterium. Classification (GTDB taxonomy): domain Bacteria; phylum Actinomycetota; class Acidimicrobiia; order Acidimicrobiales; family RAAP-2; genus Bog-756. The sequence goes on along the minus strand of JBEKIU010000034.1, from coordinate 8,775 downwards.
CACCCGTCCCACAAGTCAGGGCCTGATGGTCTTCGCCAAGCTGGCCGCTGACACGGCTGCTGAGAGCGTGAAGCTCGGCACCTCGGCCTGACCGCACGTCTATGCCTCTTTGACCGCCGCCACCAGCTTGGTGAGCGTGTCCTTGGCATCCCCGAACAACAGCGTGGTCTTCGGATCGAAGAGCAATTCGTTGTCGATGCCGGCGAAACCCGGTCGCATCGAACGCTTGAGGAAGACGATGTTCTCCGCCTGGTCGGCGTTGATGATGGGCATCCCGTATATCGGGCTCCCCGGTGTGTTCTTGGCGGCCGGATTCACCGTGTCGTTGGCCCCGATGACCAGGGCGACGTCCGCCGTGGGCATCTCGGGATTGGCCTCGTCCATCTCCTTCAATTCGTCGTAGGGGACGTTGGCCTCGGCCAGGAGGACGTTCATGTGACCGGGCATACGACCGGCCACCGGGTGGATGGCGTAGAAGACCTCCACCCCGCGTGCCATGAGCAGGTCTGCCAGTTCCCTCGCCGTGTGCTGGGCCTGGGCCACCGCCAGCCCGTAACCGGGGATGATGACCACCTTGCGCGCGTAGGCCAGGAGGACACCGATGTCTTCGGGCGTTCCGGCCTTCACCGGACGGGCCTCACCCGAGCCGTCGGCGCCGCCGGTGGCGGTGATCACGGAACCGAAGGCGCTGAACAACACATTGGCCAAGGAACGGCCCATGGCCTTGCTCATCATCCGGGTGAGGAGGATTCCCGATGCACCGACAAGGGTGCCCGCCACGATCAGCAGGTTGTTGTCGAGCGTGAACCCCGATGCGGCGACAGCCAGTCCGGTGAAGGAGTTGAGCAGCGAGATGAGGACCGGAACGTCGGCGCCCCCGATGGGGAGCACGAAGATGACCCCGAGGACCAGCGAAAGGAGGGCCGTCGCCACCAGGAGGGGCACGCTTCCGGTCACGAGTGTGCCGATGGCCAGTGCCGCGATCGCCACCCCCACCAGTGCGTTGATCACCTGCTGGGCGGGATAGGTGATCGGCCGACCGGTCATCAGTTCCTGCAGCTTGGCGAAGGCGATGGCGCTGCCGGAGAACGAGACGCTCCCCACGAGCACTCCGAACAGGACCTCGGCGATCCGGTACACGGCCGGCTTGTGGGGCGCTTCGATGAGGAAGACCACGATCGAGATCAGCGCGGCCGCGCCACCGCCGACCCCGTTGAAGATGGCCACCATCTGTGGCATCGCCGTCATCTTCACCTTGCGGGCGGCAGGCACCGCCACCGCAGCTCCGATGGCCATGGCCACCAGCGTCAGCACCAGGTTGAGGGAGTGGGCCCGCACCGACGGGTAGGCGAACGTGAAGCCCACGGCCAGAGCGGCCGAGGTGGCACCGAGCAGGTTGCCGTTCCGGGCGTGCTTCGGCGAGCTCAGGCCCTTGAGGGCGAGGATGAACCCGATGACCGCCAGCAGGTAGATCAGGTCGATCCATGTGTCGAGGGTCACGTTGCACCGTCCGACGGGTCGTTTCCATCTGCTCCGGGCTTCGGGGCTCGCTCGGAAGGCTTGGCCTTGAACATCTCCAACATGCGGTCGGTGACCACGAACCCACCGACGATGTTGAGGGTGGCCAGGATCACGGCCACGAAGGCCAGCGTGATCTCCACCGCGCCGTGGGCGCTCCCCATGATCAGGATGGCACCCACCAGGACGATCCCGTGGATGGCGTTGCTGCCCGACATGAGGGGCGTGTGCAGGATGCTCGGAACCCGGCCGATGACCTCGTTCCCGACGAATGCGGCCAGTACGAAGATGGTGAGGAATTCGACGATTCCCGTGCTCATGACCCGTTCTCCTTCTCCGGCGACGCTCCGCCGGCACCCGCGTCTCCGTCGGTGCCGGCCGGCGGCGCTCCCGGCCCCGTTGCCGCCGCCGGGTCCGGAGCCGATGGCACCGCCAGCCCCAGGGCCTCGGCCGTCAGACCGTGGACCACGGTTCCGTCCCTCACGACACAGGTGCCGACCACGATCTCATCGTCGAAATCAGGAGCCAGCTGCCCGTCCTTCACCAGCAGCCCGAGGAAGTTGGCGATGTTGCGGGCGTAGAGAAAGCTGGCGTGGGTGGGCATGGAAGCCGGCGGGTTGGACATTCCCACCACGGTGACCCCCTGGAACTCCACGTCCTCGCCGGCGACGGACAACTCGCAGTTCCCTCCGGAGTCGGCTGCCATGTCCACGATCACCGACCCCGGTGACATCCCCTCCACCATCGTCCGCGTGACCAGAACCGGAGCCTTGCGGCCCGGAATCTGCGCGGTGGTGATGACCACGTCCGACGCCGCCACCTCGGCAGCCAGGAGCTCCTGTTGCTTGGCCAGGTACTCGGCCGACTGCTCCTTGGCGTACCCGCCCGCACCCTCCTGGGTCTCCAGAGCCAGCTCCACGAATCGGGCGCCGAGGCTCTGCACCTCCTCTTTGGCTGCGGCCCTCACGTCGTAGGCACGGACCACTGCTCCGAGCCGTCTGGCGGTGGCGATGGCCTGCAATCCGGCGACGCCGGCTCCCATGACCAAGACCTTGGCCGGCGGGACCGTCCCTGCCGCCGTCATGAACATGGGGAAGAATTTGGCCAGGTGCTCGGCCGCCGACAGACCGGCCCGGTATCCGCCCACCGTGGCCTGCGACGACAGCGCGTCCATCGATTGCGCTCGACTGATTCGGGGGAGCAGGTCGAGGCTGTAGACCGTGGCCCCTCTGTCGGCGAGGGCGCTGACTGTCTCGGCGGCGGCGACCGGCTGGAGGAAGCTGACCACGGAGACACCGGTCGGGAGATCGCCGACCTCCTCCAGGGACGGGGGCTGGACTCGGGCCACGATGGAGGCCCCACTGAGTGCCGAGCCGGCATCGGGCACGACCGTTGCGCCGGCGTCGCGAAATTCCTCATCCGAGAAGCGGGCCCCGGTTCCTGCTCCGGACTCCACGACCACGTCGATGCCGGTTCCGACCAGCTTTTCCGCCACCTCCGGAACGATGGCCACGCGGTCTTCACCAGGCCGCGACTCCTTGACGACAGCGAGTTTCACGGCCAGAGGTATACAGGCAAATGGAGGGGCCGACCACTCTCTTCGCCGATTTCCGGCCCGATCCCCGGGCCACTTCTAGGGATCTTCCCTGGTCGGGGGGTGTTTTGCTACCGACCTGGTCGAAACCCGGGGATGTGCCTGCTCAGGCGGCGTCGTCCGAGGACTGCGGCGGATCCAGGGCGACGACGACAACCGCCGAGTCACCGGGCTCGCCGTCCGGACCGGCCTCCACGGGCTCTGCCTCGCCGTCGCCGGCGGCAGGACCTCCGGAAGCTGCCGAACCGTCGAGCTCGGCTGCCGAACCGTCCGGATCGGCTGCAGTGCCGTCGGGCTCGGACTCGCAATCGTCGTCCTGTGCGGCGGGCTCGTTGTCGTTGCCGGCGAGCTCGTGCGCGGCACCGGCGATGTCGAGAGCCTCTTCACGTCCGGACACGATCAAGGACCTGCTCGTCGTCCGGGAGAACAGCGGCACGTCGGGCCCGCCGGCGAACGCCGCCGCGTCGTCGCTCGTCATGGGTCGGGAGAAGAAGAACCCTTGGGCTGCGTCCGCATTGAACCCCCGCACGATCTCGACCTGCGACGCCGTCTCCACCCACTCGACGATGGCCGACATCCCCAACGAGTGGGCCATATGGATCACCGTCTCCACCACCAGCCGATTGATCCCCTGATTCGATTCGAGACCGGCGGTGAAGGAGCCGTCGATCTTCACCGTGCTCACCGAATTGCGCTTGAACGGTTCGAAGGACGACCAGTTGGTCCCGACGTCGTCCACCGACAATTGAACGCCCATCTCCGAAATGTTCTTGAGGTCGGCCGCCGCCGACGAGTCAACGATGGCGTCCTCGGTGACCTCGAGGGTGAGCTGCCCGCTTCTGAACCCCGTGACTTCCAGCGCGGTGGCCACCGCCTTGGACACCTCGCCCCGCCGCAGCTGGTGGATCGTGCAGTTCACGCCGAGTTGGATGCTCGGCGACCAGTGGCAGGCCTTCTCGCACGCCTCCATCAGGATCCACCGGGTCAAGGGCCCGATGTCCCCGCTGACCTCCGCGTGGGGGATCAGACGGTTCGGTGAGATCAGCCCGTGGGTGGGGTGACGCCAGCGCACCAACGCCTCCATCCCGAGCAGACGGCCCGTGGACAGATCGACGACGGGCAGGTATTCGAGATAAGGGGCGCCGACCAGGGCAAACGACGGCTCGGTTTCGGTCAGCATCCGCCAACCACTGTTCCGTCGGTCGAGGCACCGCCGCCCGTGGTCAGCCCTCTCGAATATTCTGGAGTCACACTGAAAACATCGACCGCATCCTGCCTGCACTTGAGCGGTTTTGATGACGACGGAGGGCCTGTCGCACGACCCCGGAGGAGCCGCCCCCACGACCGTTCGAGGTGGGCGACCCTCCCGCGGTATGCCCCGTCTACCTGGTATTTTGCTCCTGAGAACGCTCGACCGCCCCCAAAAAGGCCGGCCGTTCCCCTCCGCCGTGGGCGACCAGGTTCGAGCCGGTCACATACCCGGCCAGCGGCGAGGCCAGAAACAGGCACAGACCGGCGACATCGGCGGGCGTACCGAACCTGCCCAGGGGCACGGTGGCCGCGGCCGCGGCCATCCCCTCCGCTCCGCCGTAATGGTCGTCGGCCGCCTCGGTGGCCACCATCCCGGCGCTCAAGCAGTTGACCCGGACCATCGGGGCCCACTCGATGGCCAGGGTCTGGGTCAGGTTGATCAGGCCGGCCTTGGCCGCCCCGTAGGCGGCGGTACCGGGAGACGGGCGGATCCCGCTCACCGACGCGATGTTCACGATCGACCCGCCACCCTCTTGGTCCTGCATGACGGCATTGGCCGCCTGAGCGCAGTACATCGGGGCGAGAAGGTTGAGGGCCACGATCGACTCGAAGAAGCGGGGAGATGCCTCGGCAGCAGCGGCCACAGGTGAGCCGCCGGCGTTGTTGACCAGGACGTCGAGCCGCCCGAATTGTTCCACTGTGGCCGCGATCACGGCCGATGCCTGCTGGGCCTGGCGAATGTCGGCGCTGACGAAGCGTGCCCGTCGGACCTTCCCGGTCGAGTCGGTGGTGACGGGGAGCTCGCCCTCGGGCGTGTCGGTACGGCCACACACCATGACGTCGCCCCCGGCGGCCAGGAAGCCTTCGGCGATCCCCCGCCCGATCCCCCTCGTCCCCCCGGTCACGATGACCGCCCGCCCGGTGAAGTCGAGCACTCCAGATCCGCGAGCGAAATCGAATGTGGCCACTGCTGCCTCCCGGTCTCCGACTGGTACTGTCCTGACGCTGTATCAGATCACGCCGAGTGCGTGCCCGCGCTGCTGCCCACGATGCCTGGTGCCTCGTGGGCGGCCTACCAGCGTCGGGTGTCGCCCCAGAATCACCCGGAGCCGGCCATGCCCATCACGACCCATCAGAAGCTCCCCGGCATCGCCGAGGTGGTCATCGACCACCCGCCGGTGAACGCCCTCGACGTCGCCGGGTGGTTCGAGCTGGCCGCGGCCGTCACCGATGCCGGGCGGATTCCGGACAACCGGGTGGTCATCGTCCGGGCCGAGGGTCGGGGCTTCTGCGCCGGCGTGGACATCAAAGAGATCCAGAGCCGGGGCGACGAAGCCCTGATCGGTGCCAACCGGGGGTGCTTCGCCGCCTTCGCGGCCGTCTACGAGTGCGAGGTCCCGGTGATCGCCGCCGTCCATGGGTTCTGCCTCGGGGGAGGTATCGGCATCGTCGGGAATTCGGACATCGTGGTGGCCTCCGATGACGCCACCTTCGGGCTTCCCGAGGTGGACCGAGGCGCGCTCGGTGCGGCCACCCATCTCTCACGGTTGGTCCCCCAGCACCGGATGCGCTCGATGGTCTACACGGCCAAACCGGCCTCGGCCGACGAGCTCCACGGGTACGGATCGGTACTCCGGGTCGTTCCTCCGGCCGAGCTGGTCGACACCGCCTACGAGGTGGCCGCCGACATTGCCTCCAAGAGCCCGACCATCATCCGCAGGGCCAAGGAATCCCTCAATGGAATCGATCCCGTCGACGTCAAGGGAAGCTACCGGTTCGAACAGGGGTTCACCTACGAGCTCCATGTGGCCGGGGTGGCCGACGAGCAACGGGCCGCATTCGTCGAGAAGCGCGGCGCGGACACCTCGCGATGACCGACAAACGATTGTCGCTCGACGAACTGGTCGGCGAGCTGCACAGCGGGATGACCATCGGCATCGGCGGCTGGGGATCGCGGCGAAAGCCGATGGCCGCGGTCCGCGCCATCCTCCGCTCCGATCTGGATGATCTGACCATCGTGTCCTACGGCGGGCCCGATGTCGGCCTGCTCTGCGCGGCCGGGAAGGTGACGAAGGTGGTGTACGGGTTCGTCACGCTCGACTCCATCCCGACCGACCCCCATTTCAAGGCGGCCCGTCAGACCGGAGCCGTCCAGTCCATGGAGATCGACGAAGGGATGTTCTATCTGGGGCTGCTGGCAGCCTCCCAGCGGGTGCCCTTTCTGCCCACTCGGGCTGGGCTGGGTTCCGACGTGCTCCGGGTCAACCCCTCGCTGCGGACGATCACCTCTCCCTACGACGACGGTGAGGAGCTGGTGGCCATGCCCGCACTCAGACTCGACGCCGCGCTGGTCCACGTCAATCGGGCTGACGCCAACGGATCCGGCCAGATCCTCGGTCCCGACCCGTTCTTCGACGAGCTCTTCCTCGGAGCGGCCGATCACCGCTACCTGACCACCGAGCGCATCGTCGACACCGACCGGTTCGCAGCGGAGGGTCCCCTCCAGACCATGTGCATCAGCCGGCTGTTGACTGATGGGGTGATCGAGACCCCGGGAGGAGCGCACTTCACCGCATGTGTGCCCGATTACCCGCGCGACGAGGAGTTCCAGAGGCGCTATGTGGAGGCGGCGGCCGAACCCGAGCTGTGGGCCGCCTTCACCCGGCGCTACCTCGACGCGACCGAGGCCGACTACCAGGCGGCCACTTCGGAGGGGGCTGCGACGTGAGTCCGACGTTCGACACTGCAGGCGGGTCGGGCGTCTCCAGGGCGGAGTACTGCGTCGTTGCCTGTTCCGAGGTGTTCCGCGGCGACGGCGAAGTGATGGCCAGTGCCTTCGGGACGGCGCCCGCGTTGGGCGCCAGGCTGGCCCGGCTCACGTTCGCCCCCGACCTCGTCCTGACGGACGGTGACGCGGCCCTCGTGGCCGGGGCTCCCGCACTCGGGGCCTCCCCGGCGAGCCTCGTCCTCGAGTCCCACATGCCCTTCCGCAGGGTGTTCGACGTGGTGTGGTCGGGGCGTCGCAACCTGATCATGATGGCCTCACAGATCGATCGCTCCGGCAACCAGAACATCAGCGCCATCGGAGACTGGGCCCGCCCCAAGGCCCAACTGGTCGGCGTCCGGGGGGCTCCGGGGAACACGGTCAACCACTCGACCAGCTACTGGGTGCCGAACCATTCGAGGCGATCGTTCGTGGAACAGGTCGACGTGGTCTGCGGTGTCGGCTATCTGCGGTCGGCGGCGGCGGGTCCGGCGGCCACCCGGTTCCACGAGATCCGGCACGTGGTGTCCAATCTCGGGGTCTTCGACTTCGAGACGCCCGACAAGGTGATGCGGCTCCGCTCCGTGCACCCCGGCGTGACGGTCGAGGAGATCGTGGAGGCCACCGGCTTCGACCTGGTGATACCGCCCGACGTGCCCGACACCCGCACGCCCACCCCGGACGAGCTCGCGTTGATCCGGGACGTCCTCGATCCGGGGGGCATGCGCGACCGCGAGGTACGCGGGTGACAGACCGGGATCCTGCTGCCGGGGCGGCCCGCGCCACGGGTCCCGCTGGTCCTGCGGGCGCCCCCGGTCCCCCCGGTCCCACCGTCCACCCGGCGCTCGACACCCGGTTCTGCCGACTGGTGGGCGTCCGGTATCCGATCGTCCAGACGGGGATGGGGTGGGTGGCCGGCCCCCGGCTGGTCGCCGCCACCGCCGAGGCCGGTGGGCTCGGAGTCCTGGCCTCGGCCACCATGACCTATCCCGAGCTGGTGGCGGCCATCGCCGAGGTCCGGTCCCGAACCGATCGGCCCTTCGGCGTCAACATGCGGACCGACGTGGCCGACGTCGGGCAGCGGGTGGCACTGATGATCGACAACGGGGTGAAGGTGGCCAGCTTCGCCCAGGCTCCCCAACCCGACCTGGTGGCCCGGTGCCGGGACGCCGGACTGGTGGTCATGCCCACCATCGGCGCCCGCCGTCACGCCGAAAAGGTGGCCGGATGGGGGGTGGACGCGGTGATCGCCCAGGGCGGCGAGGGTGGCGGGCACACCGGCTCGGTCCCCACGTCGCTGCTGACGCCCGCGGTGGTGGATGCGGTGGGCGAGACGGTGGCTGTGATCGCGGCCGGCGGGTTCTTCGACGGTCGCGGCCTGGTCGCCGCCCTCGCCTACGGTGCCGACGGGATCGCCATGGGCACGCGGTTCCTGCTGACCCAGGAGAGCCGGGTCCCCGACGAGGTCAAGAAGGTCTACCTGGGTACCCCGGTGACCGGCACCGTCGTGTCCACCGCGGTGGACGGGGCACCCCAACGGGTCATCCGCACCGATCTGGTCGACCACCTCGAGCGATCGAGCTGGCTGCGCAACCTCCCCCGGGCCCTGGCCAACGCCCACTCGTTCCGGCGCCAGACGGACACGTCG
>JBEKIU010000033.1:0-33437 GCA_050011635.1 Acidimicrobiales bacterium | reverse complement strand
GACCGACTGTCCAAACGGAGGTGTCCGTTTGGCATACTCCAGGGGTACCACCGGGGGGTGCTTCGAGGGCCGCGTAGTTGTCATTCCCGTCCGCCAGCTGGACAACATCCTTCAGGACCGGCACCTGGGAGAAGCCCCGTGGGGCCCATGGCTGGCCCCATCCCTCCACGGTGTGGTTCGCGTTGATGGCCATGACCCCGTAGTTCCCGGCATCGATGCCGATCTCACCGGTGACCTGACGGAGGAGTCTCGGCGCCTTGGCCCCGCTGCCCATTTCGTAGGTCGCGGTCGCCCCTGCGTCGGTCGACGAAGCGCCGACCGATGAAGCTCCAGCCGGAGGAGCCCCGGCCAAAACGCCCACCATCGACCCTGCCACCACCACCGCGCGCACCACGGCCCGGATGCCACGCGGATGCCTCATTCTTTCCCCCCCACCCCATCGGGCTTGTTTCGACGACTGCTGGAACTTGGCCCTCATCCTCAATGGCGCTGGGAGCCAACAGATCCTAGAGGTTCCGGTATCCAGATTTGCGTCGCGGTCCAACTCGGCATCGATTCGGGCGATACTTGCTGGTGAGGGCATCTGGAGGAGGATTCGGCCGTCCCTGGCAGCACCGGAATCGACGGCTGCCGCATCACAAAGCCGGTGGAATGGACGGAGAACACCGCATCCTTTCGGTGAAATGGGTCATATCGGTGGCAAAGTCGGGGGCCAGACCGCTATCCTTCAAGAACATCCGGTGCCGTCAATCGGTGCTGCCGACCGAGGGACGAGGCGGGCCACGTGCGGGTAGCCAGGCGGGATGCATCGGCGGAAGGTTCGGAGCGTTCACGAGGGGGGAAACCCGGCAAGTGGCGGTGGGCGTTGTTGTGCTCCGTCGTGCTTGCCGTGGTGGCGGTCGGCACTCGAGCTACCGCAACCCCGGCTGCGGCAGCCTCCACTACGAACGGTGCGACCCGGTACGCGGTCGCCGTCCCGATCTGTCCGCCCGCCAAGCCGGGGCACGCCACCTGTTTTGCCATGAGGCTTCGTCGGGCTACCAGCACCACGCCCCATGCGCAGGCCTACCGGGTCGCGGCCGGCGCCTCGACCGTCGGACCCGCGGGTGGCCTTACCCCAGGCGACTTGGGCACCGCCTACCACTTCAGCTCGACAGCGACTGGTAGCGGCCAGACCGTCGCCATCATCGACTGGGGCGATGATCCGACGGTCCAAAGCGACCTCAACACGTTCGACACCGAATACCACCTGGCCGCCTGTACGACTGCAAACGGCTGCTTCAAGAAGCTCAACCAGTCCGGCGCGGCTTCGCCCTTGCCCTCGGATCAAGGGGCGGCTGGCGAGATCTCGCTGGACGTCGAAGCTGTTCACTCCGTCTGCCAGAAGTGCGCCATTGACCTGATCGAGGTCGACAACAATTCGTTCGCCAGCACGGGGGCGGGAGTCGACAAAGCGGTAGCGCTTCACGCGACGGAAATCAGCAATTCATACGGAGGGGCTGACTCGACTGGCCTGAGCCCAGCGGACATGGCGGCGTACAACCACCCCGGTGTGGTCATCACGGTATCGACGGGTGACGACGGCTACTACGGGTTCGATACGTGGATCAACACGCCACCGGGTGGCCCAGCTGCCAACCCCGGCGCTCCGAACTTCCCGGCCGAGCTGGCCACCGTCGTGTCGGTTGGAGGCACGTCGCTGGGCCTGAACTCAAACGGAACCCGTCAGTCTGAAACGGCATGGAACGACGACGGCGTGCAGGCGAACATCGAGGAGAGCTACGGCGTACCCTTGGGCGCATCAGGGGGCGGCTGCAGTCTGTTCGTGAATGCACCCACGTGGCAGAAGAAGCTCAAGGTGTGGCCGCTGACCGCGTGTGGAACCAAGCGGCTGGCTGCCGACGTGTCGGCAGTCGCCGACCCCTTCACGGGGTTCGACACATACAACACGAGTGACGGGGGCACGGGCTGGGAAACGATCGGCGGAACATCACTTTCGTCGCCCGTCATCGCTGCAATCTACGCGTTGGCGGGTGGCTCGCACGGCATGGCATATCCTGCGCTGACGCTGTACGCCCACCTTCACCAGACCTCGCTTTACGATGTAACGGCGGCGGGCACCGGTTTCTGCGACGGTGAAAACGCGTCGCAGTGCGGCAATGCCAACCAACTCGAGTACGACGGCGCCGTGCTGGGAGTGATGGACTGCGACTTCCCGGCCACCGGAAACAAGCCGAGTGCCGGAGATCTCGCGTGCGATGCCGGAGCCGGCTATGACGGACCATCGGGCGTCGGGACGCCCAACGGTCTCGCAGCCTTCGCCAAGACTGGCCCGACAGTGGCGATCGGCGGCCCGAAGTCGGTCACCCATGGCACGACGGATAGGTGGACGGCGAGCGTGAAGGATCCGTTCCCGGGCAGCTCGATTACGAGATATACGTGGAGTTGGGGCGATGGAAGCGCCAGCACCACCACGACAACAGGCTCGGCCACCCACGACTACGGTGCGGAGCATTCCCGGCGGATTACGGTGACCATCAAGGACAGCTACGGCGTGACGGGTACCGCAACCTACGCCGTTACCGTCAGTTAGGCGAGGCTGGGTTCGAGTCCGGGGGGGCACCAGTCGGGCGGTCGCGTTCCGGTTCTTCGTTCGTGGCAGTCCATCCCACACTGGTGGTGCTTGGCGGGATGCCCGAGCTCTGCAATGGTGGTCCGGTGACCAGCATCGTGGTGTCCTCCGGGGGTGCCGGCTACGGCTTCCTCGTCGACGATCACGGACGGCTGCGCCAGGCAGGGTTCGGTCCGGACATCGACGCCCATATGCAGCTGCTGCCGACCGGCGTCCCCCTGGCCCTCTACCCCCTGGCGTATCCGGCCTACGACGAACAACCGACGCTGGCGCCCGCGCTGCGGGTCACACACAGCGACGGCACCACGACCACCCGCCTCAGGGTGGAGGACGTCCGGGTGGTCGGCCCTGCGACCGACATCCTGCTCGTCGACCCCGGCTGCCCGCTCGAGGTCACGGTGTGCTTCCACACCGAGGACCACGGTGTCCTGCGGCAGTGGGTACGCATCACCAACCGTCAGCCCCGTGCGGTCACCCTCCACGAGGTCGCTGCCGCGTCACCCTTGCTCGCCGCCGCATCACCCCACCTGACCCACTTCGGCGGGGGCGACTGGTCCGCGGAGTGGACCACGACCACCGAGCCCCTCACCCCCGGGACCAAGGTCGTCGACTCGTACGGCGGCGTGCAGCCCCACCTGCGGTCCTGCCCCTTCTTCCTGCTCGCCCCGGACGGATCTCCCGAGGAGTCGACCGGCACCGCCCTGGCCGGGGCCCTGGCCTGGGGCGGCAACACCCGCTTCGCCTTCGAGCGGACGACCACCCCCACGGTGCGGGTCTGGTGCGGTCACAATCCGACGGCCTCGGAGTATGTGCTCGATCCCGGTGCCACCTTCGTCACCCCCGAGCAGGTCTGGGCCTGGTCGACCGAAGGAGTGGGTCCGCTGAGCCGCCGCCTGCACCGGTGGGTACGCGGGCACGCCACACGCGACGGCGACCAGCTGCGGCCGATCGTCGTCAACAACTGGGAGGCCACCTCGTTCTCGTTCGACTCGGAGCGGCTGCTCGGACTCATCGACCACACGGCGGACCTCGGTGCGGAGCTGTTCCTGCTCGACGACGGCTGGTTCGGCGACACCCATCCCCGGGACGACGACACGGTCGGCCTGGGCGACTGGCAGGTCGACGAGGCCAAGCTGCCCGGTGGACTCGGTCCCCTCATCGCTCGAGCCGACGAGCGCGGCATCGGGTTCGGGCTGTGGCTCGAACCGGAGATGGTCAACCCCAACTCGACCCTCTACAGCGAACACCCGGACTGGGTGGTGGGCCAGCCGGCCCGTCGCCCACGCCGATGGCGGCACCAGTTCGTCCTCGATGTCCTGCAGCCCGACGTCGCCGACTTCGTGTGCGGTGTCGTGGACCGCGTCCTGGCGGAGAACCCCGGCATCAGCTATCTCAAATGGGACGCCAACCGTCCCCTGACCGATCCCGGGTCCCCAACCCTGGGCACCGACCGTCAGGCCAACTACTGGGTCGACCACGTCCGGGCCACCTGGCGCCTGATGGAGACGGTGGTCGAGCGCCACCCCGTGCAGACCCTCATGCTGTGCGCCTCGGGTGGGGGGCGGGTCGATCTCGGGTCACTGCGCTGGTTCCACGAGGTCTGGCTCTCGGACAACACCGATCCCGTCGACCGGCTGCGGATGCAGTGGGCCGCGTCCCACTTCCTGCCCGCCAGCGTGGTCGCCGCCCACGTGACCCGGGAAGGCGACCGACCGGTCGCCTTCGGGTGCGCAGTGGCCATGAGCGCACGGTTCGGTTTCGACATCGACTTCGCCGGCCTCACCGACGGCGAGCGCACCGTCTGCCGTCAAGCCGTCGAGCTGTATCGCGACATCCGCCCGCTCGTCCAACAAGGGGACCTGTGGCGATTGATCCCTCCGGGCGAGCGGGCCGCCCTCGCCTATGTGTCCGCCGACGGCGACCGGGCGGTGGTCTTCGCCTTCCAACTCGCCACCCGCACGTCCGAGACGGGACCCCTCCGCCCGGGTGGGCTCCACCCGAACCGGATCTACAAAGTCGTCACCGTCGATCTCGCAGACGGCATCGACGCGACTCGGGCCGACGTGGAGCAACGACAAGGGGCGGCGCTCATGGAAGAGGGCCTGGCATGGCCGCTGCACGACCCCTGCACCGCTCGCATCTGGATGCTCCGGTCTGTGTAGCCGTGGCGGATGTCGAACGATGCCCTTCCCCGTTGATCGATCCGACCTCGACCGACCCCCTGCCTCCGGCGGGATCTCCCAAACCGTGACCGCCAACTCCCTGCGGGAGGCTGCAGGCGATTCCCCGACCGCTGCTCGCGCCACTCCTGTGACAACGGTGCGAGAGCCAGAGGCCCGCCTGCTCTCAGTGCCCCCCAAAACGGGCATCCCGCTTCACCTCATGGCCATCGCTGCGTACCTGGCCGTGGCTCTGGTCCTCTGGGGCCACGTCTGGTTCGGCGGCAGTCCGGCCCACTCCATCACCTGCAACTGCGGCGACACCGTGCAGCAGGTGTGGTGGCTCGAGTGGCTGCCCTGGGCGTTGACCCACGGCCATGACCCGTTCCTCACCAACGCCATGTGGTCACGCCTCGGTGGGGTCAATGCCATGGCCAACACCAGCTGGCTGGCACCGGCCGGCGTGCTGTCCCCCATCACGCTCCTCTTCGGACCCGTGGCGTCGTTCAATGTGGCCAACCTGCTGGCGCCGGTCCTCTCGGGTTGGGCGGCGTTCGCGCTCGCCGGCCGCTTCTCCCGACTGCCGGGGGCCCGCATCATCGCCGGTGGCCTGTATGCCTTCTCGCCCCTCGTGCTGCGAAACACCGTGCTGGGTCACCTCGGCATGACGCTGACGGCCTACCTGCCGCTGGTCCTCCTGATCGGCCTGCGGCTGCTCAGCCGGGAAACACATCCGGTTCGTACCGGGCTGTTGCTCGGTGTGCTCACCATCTTCGAGTTCTTCACCAGCCTCGAGGTGCTGACCATCGCCGCAGTGACCGGATGTCTGTGCGCGTTGGGATGTACCGTGCGTCGGCCACGGGTGGTGGCGGCGGCCCGCCGACAGCTACTGGTCGCGGCCTCGGTCGGCGGGACGTTGGCTGTGGCGGTCCTCGCCTATCCCGTCTGGTTCTCCCTCGAAGGGCCCCGCCACGTCACCGGCCCTTTCTGGCCGGTGGTGTCGTCGTCGCCCTCCGGGATCGTCTGGCCCGGGAACAACGTCTTCGACGCCCACACCAGCCTCACTGCGGTCGGGTACCTCGGGCCCCAGGGGCCCGAGGTGGGCTATCTGGGCATCGGGCTGCTTGTCGCCATCGTCGCTTCGAGCCCGGTGTGGTGGCGTCGTCGGGGCTGCACTGTCATCGCCGGCGTCGGCGTCTTGAGCTGGGTCCTCGAATTGGCGCCGATCGGGCTGTGGGGCCGGCTGCCGCTGTTGTCGAGCATCATCGTCAGGCGCTTCGCCCTCCCGGTCTCCCTGTGTGCAGGTCTCCTCATCGCCGCCTCCATCGACGGCTGGTGGTACGCCGCGGCCCGGCGGTGGCCGGGGGTCACCCCGGCCATGCGGCGCCGGGGCGCACGTCTGGCCATCGTTGCGCTCACCGTCCTGGCATTCATCCCGTTGATCGTCACGTACTCCCTCCCCTTCAGGATCACCGCCGCCGCGGTACCGGCATGGTTCGAGCACGACGCCGGGGACCTTCCGGCCGGCACCGCCGTGCTGGCCGTCCCGTTCACCTACGGCATCGCGTCCGACCCCATGGGCTGGCAGGCCGAGACACATGACGACTTCGACCTCATCGGAGGATGGGCCTTCGTGCCGGGTGGCAACGGCGTCGACGACGAGGTGGTGAGCTCCCCGACTGGAGCCGTGGCCGACCTCCTCACCCTGTCGGACGACCCGCTCCGGCTCACGCGTTCCGAGCAGCAGACCCTCCGCGCCGCATTGCTCCGCTGGAGGCCCCTGGTCGTGGTGGTGGCCGGTGACGCCCGGCCCGGCGACGTGGCCGCGCTCACCGCCACGGTGGGATTCCCGCCGACCCTGTCCGACGGCGCCCGGGTATGGCATCTCACCCGTTCCACGACGCTCGGCCCGCTCGCACCCCGGTGATCCGTGCCCGCTCCGGAACTGCGCTCCGGGTTCGAGGGAAACGCCTCTCAGAGGCGGGTCCCGTGGTTCTCCGACCCATCGGCCGGAACGTAGCTGCCCGGTTCAGGGTTTCCGGTTGTGATCGCCAGCCGGTTCCAGGCATTGATCTCGATGATCAGATAGAGGAGCCTCGTGAGCTCCTCGGGGGAGAAGACCGAGGACGCCTCGTCGACGATGTCCGACGAGAGCTCACTCTGGGCAATGAGGGTGACCGCTTCCGTCAGGGCCAGGGCCGCCCGCTCTCGTTGCGTGAAGAACGGTGTCTCCCGCCAGGCGCTCAACGCGTAGAGACGCTGTTCGGACTCACCCTGCATGCGCGCATCCTTGGAGTGCATGTCGATGCAGTACGCGCACCCGTTGACCTGGGAAGCCCTCATCTTGACCAACTCGAGAAGGCCCGGTTCCAGACCGGACGCTTGGACAACCCCACTCAGCCGTTGGAGGGATCCGTACCCTTCGGGCCAGAACCGGAATTTCCCCTGGTGCTCGTCGGTCATCATGGTGAGCGTATCCAGCACTGCGGATCAAGTGCTGGACAATGCCGCCTCGACCAGCGGGTTTGGCGACGCGAGAAAGATGCTTCCTCGCCCTGCTAGCTTTTGCGGGCCGATGTGATCGTGCATCTGCCGTTCGGCCAATGGCGGCCGCCGCTTCGAGAGGGGATTCTGAAATGCGCACACCGAAGGTTGGCCGTACGGCCATCATCGCGGGGGCAGCACTGTTGGGGGTTGGCGCATTGCTGATCCAGTACGCACCTCTCGCCTCGGCCGCCAAGCCGCGTGCTGTTCCATCGGCCAAGCTGCCGGCCATCCGCCACGTGTTCGTCATCATGCTCGAGAACAACGACTATTCGGCCACCTTCGGATCGCCGACGCATGACCCGTATCTGGCCAAGACCTTGCCCAGCAAAGGTGCGCTGCTCAAGAAGTACTACGGGATCGGACACTTCTCCAACGACAACTACGCCGGATTCATCTCCGGTCAGCCGCCCAACAAGGACAACCAGCTCGACTGCCTCACATCGGGCTATTCCAACTTCCCGGCGGCGGACGGCCAGAAGAGCGGGATCCAGCAGGGAGCGGGCTGTGTCTTCCCCAAGGCGGTGAACACGCTGGCCGGCCAGCTCACTGCGAAGAAGTTCACATGGAAGGGTTACGAAGAGGACATGGGCAACGATCCGTCCCGTGACGGTGGCATTACCTGTGGCCATCCGACGTTGGGGGCGAGCGACCCGACCACGACGGCGGTGGCCAGCGACGGCTATACCACCCGCCACAACCCGTTCCTGTACTTTCATTCCATCATCGACAACACCACCGAGTGCAACAAGGACGTGGTGCCGATGGGAAGCACGACCGGGGCAATGCCAACAGGCACCCCGGCCGGGGTCACCGGCCTGGCCACCGACCTCGAGTCGGTGAAAACCACCCCGAACTTCACCTTCATCACCCCCAACCTGTGCGACGACGGGCACGACTATCCCTGCACCAACACGACCGGCGCGGGCCAGGGGGGCGGCTCGGCCGTCGGTGATATCAACAAGTGGCTGAGCACCTGGGTGCCGATCATCCAGGCCTCGGCCGCGTACCGGCAGAATGGGCTCATCGAGATCACATTCGACGAAGCCGAAGATCCGAAACTGGATGCCACCGCGTGCTGTGGCGAGACCAAGGGGCCGGCGGCCGACAGCGGTGGAAATGGGGGAAGCGGCCCCGGGGGTGGCGTCGTGGGCGCGGTGCTTCTTTCACCGTTCATCAAGCCGGGCACGGTGGTGACCAAGGCCTACAACCACTACTCGTCGTTGGCGTCGATCGAGGACCTGTTCGGGTTGGCACGCCTGGGCGAGGCCAAGACCGTCACCTCGACCTTCGACACCGGCATCTACAACAAATAGACGCAGGTCGCCGGTGTGTTCGGGGTGACCGAAGCCTCCTGGCCGAACCGGGCATGCTCAAGCGAAGCACCGAGGTGGAAGGCCCCGGATTCCGATCGGCGGTACGCACATCTTCCTGGGCAGGAATCGTCCTCCGGACCGGTCGATTTCGCTCTGGTTGGGGCCTCAATCCGAATTTCGCTCAAGTCGTAGCCTCCGCGGGTCGTTCCTACCTGATGGAACGGTGATCGGGAGAGGTTGATGGACCAGGACGACTATCTGGGTAGAGAAACCCTGGCACGACGAGCGGCGGAGAAGACCGATGGTGGCCCCGACGGCCACGCGGAACGCGAGATCACCCCGGCAGACGGGTCCGTCGCCGGGTCGGGTCAACTCGTCTGCGTGTTCTGCGCACCGTGCCAGAGGTGGATCGACTGCTACGACGGTATCCCTCCCGAGGTCGCTCGGGAACGACACGGAGCACTCTTCCACTGAGGGTTCACCGATCCGGCAGGAGGATCGGGTTCGCCGGCGCGGGCAGCCTGATGGTGAACGATTCTGAGCCCGGACGGCTCCGCCTACTCCGCGGCCACCTGTCTCGACAGGCGTCGATCCGGGACGAACCACATGATCGCCACCGATGCGTACAGCGCATAGGAGATCCATGGGCTCAGGAAGGCGAAGCCGATGCCGCATGCGTAGATCACGATGGAAATCGTCCCTTTCACATCCGAGCCGATGGCGGTGGCCACGGCAGACTGCGGGCCGTCTGCCCGCACGATGGTCCTCACCAGAATCGTGAAGGCGATCGCCGATCCAATGGCGACGATCCCGTACGTGGCTGCCGGCCAGTCCTTGTGATACGCATCGCCCACCCATTCGGTGACAGCCGGGATCAACGACAGCCAGAAGAGGAGATACAGGTTTGCCCACATCACGCTCCCGCTGATGTGACGGGTGGCGCGCAACAGATGGTGATGGTTGTTCCAGTAGATCCCGATGAACGCAAAGCTCAGGATGTACACCAGGAGCGCCGGCAGGCGGTGGCCGAGGGCGGAGAAGTCCGACCCCGCCGGTGCCTTGAGGCTGAGAGCAGTGATCGTGATGATGACCGCCATCACCCCATCGCTGAATGCCTCCAGTCGGCTGGTTCCGCCGGGCTCCGTCCCCGGGAGCGAGCTCTCCGGACTGGTCACCCCAACCTCCCTGCCGGCCAGGACACGTGGCAATCACCGGAGCGGGAACCCGGGCCCGGACAGGTCGGTGACCCCGCTGACCTGAAGCTCAACGCAACCTCCCGACCGTCGTCGATGGTGAACCAGAAGAGAGTAGCCAAGTCTGTGGAGGTCGCCGGCAGTTCCGCCCCGGTGACGTCAGCACCCGGCCCCGAGCCGGCGGACCCCGATCGTCAACGGTGGCCCCTGGAAGACCGGCTTCCGGACCCGGCGTTGAAGTGTCCGTGGCTCACGCGTGATACCCGAAGGTTCGTCGACCCCCGGGTAGGATGGCTGCGTCGGACAGTCCAAGGAGTGGTCGCATGATCGACGTCATCACCCTTTCGACGCCGGAGCTCGGTGACCGCTCCTATGTCCTGCACAACGGCGATGTCGGGGTGGCGATCGATCCTCAACGCGACATCGAACGAATCCTCCGGTCCGCCGAAGTCAACGGCCTTCGGATCACGCACGTGGCCGAGACCCACGTCCACAACGACTACGTGTCGGGCGGTCGGGAATTGGCCCGCCACCTGGGTGTTCCCTACCTGGTGGCCGCGGACGAGGAGGTGGGGTTCGTCCGCCACCCGGTGCGCGACGGCGAGGAGATTCCCATCGCCGGGGGCTTCTCGCTTCGCAGTGTGGCCACTCCCGGCCACACACCCCATCATCTCTCCTACGTCGCCCTGGACCGGGGTCGGCCGGTTCTGGCTTGTACCGGTGGGTCACTGCTCTTCGGGTCCGTCGGCCGGACCGACCTCATGGGAACCGCCCAGGCCGTCGAGCTGTCGCGCCAGCAGTACCGGTCCGCTCACGCGCTCGGCGAGCTACCCGGTTCGGTCGAGGTGCTCCCCACCCATGGCTTCGGCAGTTTTTGCTCGGCGGGTGCGGCAGGCGTGGAAGCTTCGACGATCGGGGAGCAACGTGCGGCCAACCTTGCCTTCCTAGCCGGAAGTGAAGAGGCCTTCGTCGAATCGCTGCTGAACTCGCTCGGCGACTACCCCCGCTACTACCACCGGATGGGCACCATCAACAGGCGGGGAGCGTCTGCTCCCGATCTCTCGACCCCTCCTCTTTTCGACGGTGAGCAGCTGTGCAGCGCTCTGACCACTGAAGCGTGGGTCGTCGATCTGAGAGGCCGGGGGGCGTTTGCCGCCAACCACCTCGCAGGCTCGCTGAACTTCGAATTGGACACGCCGTTCACCACCTACATCGGTTGGCTCCTTCCCGACGACTTCCCCCTGATCCTGATGGCGGAAAGTCCGAAGGCCATCGCAGTGGCACAGCTCGATCTGGCCAGAGTCGGCATCGAGCGGCCGGCCGGACACTATGCCGGCCGGCTACCGCCGACATCGTTCACGCCGGCGTTGGGTTCGTATCCGGTGCGCGGGTTCGATGACCTGGGTCTGGCCATGTCCGATCCGACCCAGGTGGCACTCGACGTTCGACGGGCGGATGAGTGGGAGGAGGGGCACCTGCAAGGTGCGGTGCACGTGCCCCTTCATCACCTGAGCGAACAGATCGACGATCTGCCCGACGGCGTGCTCTGGGTCCACTGCGCCGCGGGGTACCGCGCCGCCATCGCCGCCAGTCTTCTGGCCAGGAGCGGCCGTGATGTGGTCCTGGTGGACGGCCGCTTCACCAACCCCGGCGCCTGACCAACCCGGCGACCGGCCGGCGAGATGATGGCCCGGCGATCGGTGATGGGCAAGACTGGACCCATGACCGATACGTTTGCCGCCCGGTTCGCCCGAGTTCGAGCCACGTTCGGGCCGCTCGCCTGGGGATTCGATCCGTCGGGCGAACTCCTCGGTGCCTGGGGCGTCGGGGACACCGCGGACGGCCTGGACCGGTTCGCCGACATCGCCCTCGGAGCCGCGGTGGGGACCGTCGGTGTGGTGAAACTCCAGTCGGCCTTCTACGAGCGACACGGCTGGCGCGGCGTTCGCACCCTGCAACGGGCGATCGTCGAGGCTCGCAGTGCCGGCCTCCTCGTCATCGTGGACGCCAAACGGGGAGATGTCGGAACCACCAACGACGCCTATGCGGAAGCGTTCCTCGGGGACGACGCCCCACTCGGAGCCGACGCCCTGACCGTCCATCCCTATCTGGGGTTGGCCGCCATGGGGTCGTTCATCTCCCGGGCCCACGAATCCCGCAGTTGCCTCCTCGTCGTCACCCGATCCTCCAATCCGGAGGGTCGATCGGTCCAGTCGGCGGTCGATATGGCCGGCCAGAGCGTCGAGGCGACGCTGCTCGAGGAGATCGGGGATCTGAACGCCAAGCTGGCACCGGGCGAGGTGGGACCGATCGGTGCCGTCGTCAGTCCCACCCACATGGATCCGCGGCTCGATCTACCGACCGCGCGGGCCCTGTTCCTCGCCCCCGGCATCGGGGCCCAGGGGGCCACACCGGCTGACGTGGCCGAGGTGTTCGCCGCCTGTCCGGACCGGGTGATTCCCAGCGCTTCGCGCACCCTGCTCTCGGCCGGTCCGGAGACGTCACGTCTGCAGCAGACCGCGGCCGCACTGGCCGATGAGTTCCGCCAGGCCCTTGCCGGTTGACGCTCTCACGGTCCCCGCCGTCTCCCCCGACGCGGGGATGACCGGACCACCTCGGCGGTGAGAGACTCGGGCGACGTGGTGGACCCCTCGAGGACGTCGTTGACGACGAAGCTGGGCGTCAAGGAAGACTCGACGCTGGCGCTCCTCGATGTCCCCGACGATCTGCGCCTCGAGCTTCCAGCCGGTGTCGTGGTCAGGCACACGGCCCGTGGAAACGCCGACATCGTGCTGGCCTTCTTCACCCGGGCGTCCAGGATGGAGCCGCGACTGGACCGTCTGGGCTCGATGATCTTCCCGTCCGGCGGCCTCTGGATCGCTTGGCCCAAGAGGTCCTCGGGCATGGAGACCGACGTCGCCGACGTCGCCGTCCGCAACATGGCGCTCCGTCACGGGCTGGTCGACAACAAGGTCTGTGCCATCGACGAGACGTGGTCGGCGCTCAGATTCGTCTGGCGCCGGGAACACCGCGGACCCGGTCACCGACCTCGGTAGCCCGCCGACCGTCACTCCTCCCGTCGAGGGGTGACGTCGGGCCACGGGTACGAGTCGTGGATCCGCTGGAGCCTCGAGCGGGTCTCGGCATCGCACAATGCGCCGACAATTCCTGCGTGGAAGGCCCGCTCCGGAGGGCAGCCCGCCTCGTCGGCGACCTCGTAGTCGCGGGTGAGATCCGAATCGAACATTGCCGGGTCGTCGGTACTGATCGAGCACAGAACGCCGGCCGCCATCATGACCCGGAGCGGGTGATGTTCGATGGATGCGACAACCCGGGTCCGCAGGTTCGACACCGGGCAGACGTCGCACACGATGGACCTGCCGGCGAGCTCTCGCAACAGGCCTGCGTCCTCTGCCGACCTGATCCCGTGCCGGATCCGATCGGCCAGCAGTACGTCGACCGCGCCCCGGACCGATGCCGGCCCGGCTGCCTCCCCGGCATGGGGCACCGAGCCGAGGCCTTCATCCTTGGCCAGGCGAAAGGCCCGCTCGAACGGCTCGGGTGGATGTGACGCCTCCGGCCCTCCGAGCCCGAGGCCGGCGATGCCCCGCTCTTTGTACTTGACGGCATAGCGAGCCGTCTTCATCGCCACATCGAGACCGAAGTCGCGGGGTGTGTCGGGCGTCAGCCTGATCTCCACCCCGAACCGCTCCTTCGCCTCTGCAGCACCGTCGCAGAAGCCGGAGAACACCTCATCCCAGGACGCGCCGCCGGCCACCCGCTCGGACGGGGTGAAGATCCCCTCGATGTAGACGGCACCGTGGGACGCGGCCTCCTCCGCGTAGGAGGTGACCACCTGACGGAAATCCCGATCGGTCCGGATGGCCGGGGTCGTCACCCTCCAGAGATCGAGGAAGTGCTCGAAGTCCCGGAAGCGGTAGAGCCGGGCGAGCTCGCCTTCGCTCCGGACCGGCAGCGGAAACCGGTTGCGGGTCGCCATTTCGAAGAGGTCCTTCGGTCGGACAGCCCCTTCGAGGTGGACATGAAGCTCAATTTTGGGCACAGGCGGACGTGGCATGTTGGCTCCTTGGCGCGTCGAAAGTGGGTTCCCTTCGACACGAGCCGGAGCCCTCTGGCCCTCCCCGTCTGGTCAGCTCATGACAAGGCGAGCCTATCCGGTCGTTCAGGCCGCGACCGGCGCCGCCCGTTGGGCCTGAGCCATGGCGACGACCGGGATGACGAGCGGAACCCTAAGCTCGACCCGTGGCCCCCGAACCTGATCAACCGGCAGACGTCGGGCCCAAGCGGGTCGCTGTCGGTCGCCGGGTCTTTTTGGGCATGGTGGCACTGGGCGCGGCCGGGATCGCACTGGGGGCGAAAGCTCAGAGCCTGGTCGGCGACGCGTTGGGGTCCGGGCTCGGAGGGCTGCTACCCGGAGGCGACCGGTTCCGCATCTATTCGGTCAGTGGCACGTTCCCGGTCATTTCTCCCGACCGCTACCGTCTCAAGGTCGACGGCCTCGTCGAACGCCCGACGACCTTCACCCTGGACGATCTGCAGGCCATGCCCCGTACGGCATTCGTGAAGGACTTCCAATGCGTGACCGGATGGAGGGTGCCCGACGTCCACTGGGAGGGCGTCAAGCTGTCCGATGTCCTCGACACGGTCGGTGTGACCTCCGGAGCGGTGGCCCTCAGTTTCGAGTCCTATGACGGAACCGATTCCGAGAGCTTGACGCTCGATCAGGCCCGTCTGCCCGACGTCATCGTCGCCTATCGGATGCTCGGCGCACCCGTGACCACCGAGCACGGAGGGCCGGTACGGCTCTATGTGGCGCCGATGTTCGGGTACAAGTCGCTCAAATGGCTCTCGGCCATCCACGTCGTCGACCGGGTGATCCCGGGGTACTGGGAGGAGAACGGGTATCCCGTCAATGGTTGGAGCGACGGCTCGACAGGGCCGACCGACACCTGAGGCCATGGTGCGATGACGTCACAGGTTCAAGACAGCTCTCCCGCAACTGTTCGGATGCTGCGCTTCGACCTCACGCAGCGCTGCGCCCACTGGGCCAACGCACTCCTGTTCGGCATCCTCATGGCGACCGCCCTCCCGCTCTACTTCGGATCGCTGGCCGGTGTCATCGGCCGACGACATCTCATCGCCGAGATCCACCTCTGGGCCGGAATCGCTCTGCCGGTACCGATCGTGATCTCCCTCATCGGACCGTGGGGGGCCCGGATGCGACGGGATCTCCGGCGCTTCAATCTCTGGACCAGGGACGAGATCCGGTGGTTGAGAAATCTGGGCACCACTCGGATCGTGCTCGACAAATTCAATCCGGGCCAGAAACTGAATGCCATCTTCGTCGGCGCCACCATCGTCGTCATGCTGGCCACCGGTTCGGTCATGCAGTGGTTCGGGCACTTTCCGGTGAGCTGGCGGACCGGGGCCACCTTCGTCCACGACGTCTTCGCGCTGGCCGTGTTCGTGGTGGTGTTCGGCCACATCGCCTTCGCCATCACCCATCCGGGGTCGATGCGGTCGATGATCAAAGGGTGGGTGACCGACGCCTGGGCCGCCCGGCACGCGGACGGCTGGCTGGAGGAGGAGAGGGGCGAAGAGGGGTCGGGGATCTCCCGGTGATGGTCGGACTCGGTGCTGTCCCCGGCCGTCACCAGGTTCCTTCGGTGCCGTAGACGTCGATCTGGGTGGCCTTCACCGATGCCCACACCGGCGCGCCTTCGGTGAGGCCGAGCTGGGCAACTGCTGCCGGGGTGATCTCCGCCGTCAACCGCACCGGGCCGTCGAGGAGGACCCGGACCCGATCACCCATGAGATGGACTTCGACGACGCGGGCCGGCCAGGTGTTCCGCGGGCTCCCGTCCGGGTGGTCCACGTACAGGGCGACGTCACGTGGAGCGATGGCCGCGAACACGTCGCCGGTCTGCGGACTGGCCGTCTCCAGGGTCGTGCCCTCGACCAGCGTCAGGGTCGTCCCCCGGCCCACCCCCCGGAGCAGGTTGAGGCCCATGAGCTCGGCCACGTACCCCGTACGGGGCCGGGTGGTCACCTCTTCCATGGTTCCCTGCTGCACCACGGCCCCGGCTTCGACGATGACCAGCCGGTCGGCAATGGCCGCGGCGTCGAGCGGGTCATGGGTGACCATGACGCACGAGCCGCTGAACTCGGCGAGATGTCGCCGCAGCTGGTGCCGCACCGACCCGCGGACACCGGCGTCGAGCGCGGCCATGGGCTCGTCGAGGAGCAGGAGCCTCGGCTCGGTGGCCAGCGCCCGGGCCATGGCTACCCGCTGGGCCTGCCCGCCGGAGAGCTCACCAGGCCTCGAACGGGCCCGGTCGCCGAGATCCATCCGATCGAGCCAGACGAGTGCCCGTCGGTTGGCCTCGGACTTGGACACTCCCCTGCTCCGGAGGCCGAAGGCCACGTTGGCCAACGCCGTGAGGTGCGGGAACAAGAGGTAGTCCTGGAACACCATCCCGCACGGCCGCCGCTCGGGGGGGAGGAGCACCCCGGCCGCCGGGTCGTCGAGGACGGTGCCGTCGAGCACGATGCGACCGGCGGTCAGCGGGCGCAGACCGGCCAACGCCCGGAGCAGTGTCGACTTGCCACTGCCGTTGGGTCCGAGGACGGCGAGCACTTCGCCATCGGCCACGTCGAGATGGAGGTGCTCCTCGAAGGCGCCGATGACGACATGGACGTCGGCGCCCAGGCTCACGAGTTGATGGCGCCCAACCAACGCCCTCGCAAGGCGACGAGGACCACGATGGAGATGGCCAACAGGGCCAGGGACAGGGCCACCGCCACGTGCTCGTTCTCCTGCAGGGCCAGGTAGACGGCCAGTGGCAGTGTCTGGGTCCGCCCCTGGATGTCTCCGGCGAAGGTGATGGTGGCTCCGAACTCCCCGAGGGCGCGAGCCCAGGTGAGCGCGGTTCCGGCGATGAGCGAGGGGCCGATCATCGGGAGGGTCACCCGCCGGAAGGTGGTCCACCTCCGGGCCCCGAGACTCGACGCCGCCTCCTCGTAGCGCCCGTCCATCGAACGCAGCGCGGCCTCGACGGTGATGATGAGGAACGGCATGGCCACAAAGGTCTCGGCCAGCACGGCGCCGGCCGTGCTGAACGTGAACTGGACGCCGAGCCAGGCATAGAGGGGCCGTCCGACGAGCCCGTCACGTCCGAAGGCGAGGAGTAGGGCCACTCCCCCGACGACCGGGGGGAGGACCATGGGAAGGATGGTCAGGGCCCGGACCAGGTCCCGTCCCGGAAACCTGGTCCGGGCCAGCACCCAGGCCAGGGGCAATCCGAGGACCAGCGACAGGCCGGTCGCCCACAGCGAGCACACCAGTGACAGCTTGAGGGCGTCGATGGCGATCGGCGTCGTGAGGTCCGTCCACAGGGTCGACCACGATGCCTTGGTGACCAACCCGACCAGCGGGATGGCCAGGAACGCGACGGTCACGGTGGCCACGGCCACCACGGAAGCCGAGGGCCGCCGCGACCTTCCCGTTCGGCCCACCGCCCGAGCCTTCAGTGGGCGGGCAGGAAGCTGGCCGCCCGGAGAACGCTCTGACCGGTCGGGCCCAGCACGTACGCCACCCAGGCCAGGGCCAGTGATCGGTTCTTCGTCGATTTGAGCACGGCGATGGGGTAGCTGGTGGTGACGTTGACCGACGATGGGATGGGAATACCCACACCCTGGTGGCCGACCGTCTTGGCGTTGGTCACGTACACGATGGCGGCATCGGCATCTCCCGTGGTCACCTCGGCGAACGTCGCGTCCACGTCCGTGCCCACGGTGATCTTCGAGGCCGGGATGGTGACGTGCGCCTTCTTGAGGGCCAGCTCGGCCGTGGAGCCGCAGGGTGCCGTGCTGACGCAGATGGCCACCACGTGCGCCTTGGTCAGGTCGGACAATGAGTGGATGCCGAGCGGATTCCCCGGCTTGACCACGATCTCCAAGGAGTTGCGGGCGAACGTCACCGGCCTGCCCGAGACCGCACCTGCTTTCTGCACCGTGGCCATGTCCGACGGTGATGCCGACGCGAAGACGTCGGCTGGTGCGCCCTGGGTGATCTGGGTGGCCAACGCGCCCGACGAGCCGAAGTTGAACGCGATGTTCGTACCGCGGTGCGCGGCCTTGAACGTGGTGGCCAAGGTGCCGAAGGCGTCGGTGAGCGACGAGGCGGCCGACACCGTGATCGATCCGGTCAGCTTGGCCGCGGCCGTCGTGGACGTGGTCGGCGATCCCGAGGAGCTCCCGCACGCGGCCAGCGTCACGGCGGTGGCCCCGAGGGCCACCATCCCGACCCGGCGGATCCGCCCATCGCGGTTCGACCGCCTTCTCGTCCCGTTCATATCGGCTGGACCTCCATCATCACGCTTGTGGACTTGACGACCGCGGTGGCCAGATCGCCCTCCTCGAGCCGGAGGTCGTCGGCCGCCTCACGGGTGAGGAGGGAGACGATCCGGAAGCGACCGGCACGGAGCTCGATGATGGCGGTCAGGGCGTCCCGTTCCACCCGGGTGACGACGCCGCTGAACCGGTTGCGTGCGGACTGGGAGAGGAGCTGTTCCGGCGCGTAGGCCGCGTCCTGTTCGCGGACGAAGCGGGCCAGGGATGCGCCGTCGACCATCCGGTGGCCGCCGTCTGATCGGACGGTCTCGATCCGCCCTTCGTCGCACCACCGGCGGACCGTGTCCGTGCTCACCCCCAGGAGTTCGGCGAGTTGGCCGGGCCGGTACTGGGTCACGGTGCGAAAGCTATCCGCCAACCTCGGATATGTCCAACTTCTAGTGCAATACAACCCGCAAATACGGGTTTTTTGGCCCCCTCTGTCCTTTCGGCTCCGGTCAGGGAGCGGGGAGGGGGGCCGTCCAGCTCATCCGGCCGTCAACAGACCGCTCCCAGTCGCCCGACCGGCCACCGCTCTTGGCCCACAGGGTCAGCTCTTCGATCGACGAACGGGGATCGAGGTCGAGCAGCGGCTGGAGGAGCACCAGCGCGGCGACGGCACAGGCGGTGAGGGCCTCCATCTCCACGCCCGTCCGCTCGGTGATCTCGGCGGTGGCCGAGATGGCCAGCCCTTCGGGCACCCGGGTGACATCGACGGTCATGGCGTCGATCGGGATCGGATGGCACAGGGGAAGGAGCGACGACGTCTGTTTGGCGGCCATGATCCCTGCGATCCGCGCCTCCTCCATCAGATCGGTGCCCGTCGCCGCTGGACCGAGAGCCGCCACCGCTTCCGCCGAGGCGCGTACCGAGCACCTGGCCTCGGCCACCCGCCGGGTCAGCGGCTTTCCGGTGACATCGACCATGTGGGCCTTGCCGTGCTCGTCGACATGGGTCAGCCGCTCGGCCGACGAGCTCCCCTCACCCGCCCCGGAGACGATCATCCGCCGGACACCGGCGGGACGACTGCCACCTCGTCCTGTTCCGCCACTGCCGCCCCCGCGGCGGCCGGTTCCCCGTTGATCCATATCTTCGACGTGCCCACGATGTCGGAGAACGCCGATCCGTACCGTGCTTCCGCCGTCCGGAGCACGTCGGCCACGGTGCAGCCGGCCACCTCGACGCGGGCCACGCCGGCCGCCTCCCGTGCCGGCCCGAACAGCCGGAGGACAGCCATCCCTAGCCCCCGATCATCGACATCGAACGAGCCGGCCTCAGAAACCCGGGCTCGTTGATGCCGTGCCCCGGCATCTTGCCCCAGACGGCCCGTCGCAAGAGGAGGGCCAGGTCGGCATCGGTCGCCGGACTGCGCAACAGGTCCCGCACCGAGCATTCGTCGTCGGAGAACAGGCAGTTGCGCACGGCACCGTCGGCGGTCAGGCGCAGCCGGTTGCAGGTGCCGCAGAAGGGCTCGGTCACGCTGGAGATGAGCCCGATCTCCCCGCGGCCGTCTGCGAACCGGAACCGCTCGGCCGGCGCCGGGCTCCCGTCCCCCATGACCGCATCGAGCGGCCACACCGCCGATAGCTTCTCGTAGACCTCCCGACCGGACACCAGCTGGCCTCGCTCCCACCGCCCTTCGGCGTCAAGGGGCATGAACTCGATGAACCTCACGATCCGCCCGGTACGGCGGGCAAAGGAGGCGAAGTCCAGGATCTCGTCGTCGTTGCGCCCCCTGATCAGCACGACGTTCACCTTCACGGGCGTAATGCCAACCGCTTCGGCAACGTCCATGGACCGGAGGACGCCAGAGAGATGGCCACGCCTGCGGATCGACCCGAACCGGTCGGCCCGGAGGGAGTCACAGCTCACGTTCACCCGCCGGAGCCCGGCCGCCGCCAGGTCGCCGGCCATGTCGGCCAGCATCACCCCGTTCGTCGTCATGGCCAGGTCCTCGAACCCGATGGCGGCCAGCCGGGCCACCAGCTCGGGGAGCCGGCGCCTCACGAGCGGCTCTCCGCCGGTGAGCCGGACCGAGGAGACGCCGAGCGTCCTCGCCACTTGGGCCACCCGGACGATCTCATCGAAGGACAGGAGGTCGGAGTGAGGCAGGAAGGTCATGCCGTGCTCCGGCATGCAGTAGATGCAGCGCAGGTTGCACCGGTCGGTGACCGAGATGCGCAGGTCGTCGTGGATCCGCCCGTGGGAGTCGACCAGCGGACCCATGGTGGGCATGGGAGCGGGCTCGGGACGGTGGCCACCCGGCCGGTCGGAGATGACGACGGGTACCGCCGCGGTCACCATCCCCGGACCTCTCGCCGTGGCGGTTCGACGACCAGGCGGTCGGGGTCGGTGAGGATGACATCGACCGTCCCACCGGCTTCGACGCCTTCACCATCGGGCAGTACGGCCAGGCAGTTGGCATCGGCCATGGCCCGTAGATGGTGCGAGTCCTGTCCGGCCATGGGGCGGACCGCCCATGCCCCGTGCTCGTCCAGGGAGACCGCGGCCCGCACGAAATGCGTCTTGCCGTCGGGCCGGCGGCGCAGCCCGCGGGTGGCGATCGCCGAAACCACCGGGTGCTCGAGCGAACGGTGACCGGCCAGGCGACGGACGGCCGGGCGCACCAGCAGTTCGAAGCTGACCATGGCCGAGACCGGGTTGCCCGGCAACCCGAAGACAGGCGTGCCCGACCCGGCCAGCGTTCCGAAGGCAAACGGTTTCGCCGGCCTGATGGCCACCTGCATCCACCGCATCGTCCCCGAGCACCGCTTCTCGAGGACCACCTTGACGATGTCGAGATCCCCCACACTCACGCCGCCGCTGGTCACGAGCACGTCGCACCGGTCCGCGGCACGATCGAAGGCGCCACCCAACGCGTCCTCGTCATCGCCGACCACCCCGAGGTCCAACCCGTCCCAGCCCTCACGGTCGACGAGGGCGAGCAGAGCAGGGCGATTGGCGTCACGGATCTGGCCCGGCCGCAACGGACCGGGGTCCGGAGCAAGTTCGTCGCCGGTGGAGAGCACGCCGACCCGTGGGCGGGGATGGACCGTCACCGCGGTGATCCCGATGTTGGCGAACACCCCGACGTGCGCGGGGGTGACAACGGTGCCCACCTCGGCCACCACATCTCCGACAGCAACGTCCCCACCAGCCCGCCGGACCGCTTCACCGGCGGCCACGGGCTGGTCGATCAGCACGACCGACCCGTCGTCCTCATCGGTGGAGTCCTCGAGCATGCACACGGCGTCGGCGCCGGCCGGGAGCGGTGCCCCGGTCATGATGCGGACGGCCTCCCCGCGACCGACCGTCCCTTCGAACAGCGTTCCGGCCATGATCGAACCGACGACCCTCAGTCGTGCCGGCAAGGTCCCAGCCGCGGCAGCCGTATCGGCGGACCGGAGTGCGTAGCCGTCCCTCGACGAGTTCACGAACGGTGGGACGGGTTCCCCGGCCACGACCGGAGCGCCGACGACGCACCCGAGTGACTCGTCGATGGGCACCGAAACCGGGACACGGGGCCCACACGCATCGAGCACCACTTCCCGAGCCTCCGACAGGGGGATCATGCGCCGATGTCCTCGATGTCGTGGACGCACGCGCTCCAGTCCGTGCCGCCGGCCCACGTCTCGCGCTTCCAGATCGGGACCGAGCGCTTCAGCGTGTCGATGCAGTATTCGGCGGCCGCGAACGCTTCGGACCGGTGCGGCGTCGACACGACCACGAGGACGGAGATCTCACCCACCGCGAGGAGGCCCACCCGGTGGAGCAGCACCAGCCGTCCGACCATGGGCCAGCGGCCGCGGGCGGATTCGGCCACGTTCGAGAGGCGGGGAACGGCCTGTTCGGGGTGGACCTCGTACTCGAGCGCGGTCACGCCCGGCCTGCCCTCCGAGTGGTCCCGCACGGTTCCGCAGAAGCTGACGACTGCGCCACACCCGGGCCGCGATGCCCACGTCAGTGCCGGCTCGGCGCGGAGCACCCCTTCGGTGACGCCGATCCAGTCTCGCTCGTCGAATTGGGAGGGCGGTTCAACCACCCCACCACCCTATTGCCGGCCGGTGCCGTGGAATTGCCGGCCGGTGCTGCAGAGGGCGGCGCTCACCCATCCGGTCGTCGATCAGTGGGGATGCCCACCCCCGAGGAGCTCGAGGGCATGGGGGACGACATCGACGATGGCCCCGATCGACTCGACCGCCCCGTTTGTGGACCCGGGGACGTTCACGACCAGACAGGCCCCCACCGTCCCGGCGATGCCCCGCGAGAGACGGCCGAGCGGGCTGACGGCCCGCATGGCCTCGGCCAGGCCGGGCGCCTCCCGTTCGATGACGGAACGGGTGGCTTCGGGGGTCAGGTCGGTGGGGGAGAACCCCGTGCCCCCGGTGGTGGCGATGAGACCGTGGAACCCGGCGGCCAGCTCGCCGAGCGCGGCGCCGACCGGCGACACCCCGTCGGGCACGGTCCGCACCTCGACCACCTCGAAGCCGTGCCCGCGCAAGGCGTCGGCCAGTGCAGCCCCCGAACGATCCTGGCGCGTCCCCGCGTGGACCGACTCGGAGACGATGAGCACTTTGGCTTCGAGGGCCACCCCGGGGACGCTACCCGGCCGGCTGCCCGACTCGAAGAGACAACGGGATGGACGTGGTCACTTCGGGATCCACTGCCCGGTCCACTGCGGACCACCGCCCGACTCGGATTGAACGGTTGCGTTGTATTCGCCGATCTCGTCCTGGGCGAAGTCGTAGGCGAGGCATTTGAACGTGGCGCCGACCTTCCAGGCGGCCGGAGGGTCGCAGGTGAGCTTGGACAGCCCGGTCACGTTGAAGTCGTTGGCTCCCGTGCCCGTGATCTGTGCCTGCACCGAAGACGTCAGGTTCGTCAACGTCGGAGCCGTCCCGGCCGAGGCGCCAGATGTGGTGTGGGACGTGGCCACCGTGCTCTGCGGAGCAGGTGCAGCGCTCGATCCACAGGCACTTGCGACGAAGCCGATGAACACGAGCGTGAGAACGGCACCGACAGCTCTTCCGTTCAGTCGCATCGTCACCCCTAGGTCGTCGGACGCCCGAACCGATCGTACCGCACGATCGTTCATCCCCAGCGACCAGGTCGGGGCGTCGGCTCTCAGATCGAGTCGGGTCCGGCACCACCGGACGCGACCAGCCGGGGGGACCGCTTCGAGCGGGCCTCCATCTCCGGAGGCGCCCACTTCGACAAGAGGATCACCCCCGTGAACATGGTGATGAGGAATGCGGCCTGCGCCACGATGGCGGCCGGTGAGCTGTTGAGCTGCTCACCGAAGAGCTCGATCCCGAGGGCGATGCTGGCCAGCGGGTCGACGATGAGCAGGGCCGACTGGGAAGCGGCCAAGGGGCCGGCGGCAAAGGCAGACTCGAGCAGCACGGTACCGACCACGCCGCTCACCACCACTGCATACACGGGCCAGTGGACGAACAATCCGCTCCAGCCGTGGTGTGCGAGCACCTCGGTGGCGGCCTTGACGAAGGCCGCATCGATGGCCCATACCAAGGCGGCGGAGGCACCGAGGAGGGCGGCCCGACGGGCGGGGGATCCCCACCGGCTGAGGATCACCAGGACCACGATGATCAGGCTTCGGCTCCCGACGGCCACGACCCACCCGCTGGGCGTGGGATGGCCGTGTCCTTCCCGGGGATCGGCCACCACCAAAAACCCGATCAGGCCGGCACACAGGAGGGCGGCGGCACCCCAGGTCCGGGAGGCGATGCGGTCGTGGAGCCACAGGACGCGGAGGGCGAGGGTGAAGATGAGCTCGGTGACCAGGATCGGCTGCACGGTGGCCAGCTCGCCGAAGTAGAGGGCCAGCGCGGTGAACACGAAGGTCCCGCCCATGCACACCATTCCCAACAGCCACATGGGCTGGCGGATGAGGAAGCGGCTGGTTTGCCAGAACGAGCGCTTCTCGTCGGATCCGGCGATGTTGGCCAGCCGTTGGAGCACGGAGGTCAGCGCCTGGCTGAAGGCGCCGAGGAGTGCGAACACGATGCTCATGTGGCTGACCACCCCCTCTCTGCCGGTGCCCACGCTGGTGCTGTCGACCCTGCCGCAGCTGCGACACCGACCATTCGAGACCAGGAGGCAACGACTTGGCAAGGCCCGCCGGGTCCGGTCACGGTGCTTCGCACGTCGCCGGTTCGTGGGTGGGTTCTCGGACCAGGCCGAGCCTCCACGCCAACCACGGGAACGCGTCCTCGAGCGCCTGGCTCCACAGAGCGAAGTCATGGCCCCCGGGGCGGACCGCGAGACACGTGGCGATCCCGGCGTGCAGGGCCGCCGGCTGCAGCAGGTGGGCCGCCTGCACGGGCTGGGCGTCCTGGTCCCCGACCTCGAACCAACCGGCCATCCCGTCGAAGCGCCGGCCGTGGAGGAGCTGCACCGGGTCATGATCGGCGAACTCGGCCTCGGATCCGCCGAAAAGGGTTTGGATGGTCTGGGCTCGGGTGGTCTCCAGGTACTGGGGCGACGCGAATCCGGAGAACGACGCGAACGTGGGATAGACCGACGGGTGGCGCAGGGCCAACATCACTGAGCAGGTCCCACCGGCGGAGAGGCCGCCGATGGCAAGTGACCCGGGGGCTCTCGAAGCGCTGAAGCGGCTGCGCACGAAGGCGGGCACGTCCTGGACGAGATAGGTCTCGGCATTGCCGAACTTGCTGTTGACGCACTCGGAGTCCACGGTCTCGGTTCCGTTGGGGTCGGGCATGACGATGATGGGCGCCAGCCCGTGGTGGGATTGGGCGAAGGCATCGGCAGTGCTGTCGGCATCGCCGTCACTCGACCAGTCGGAGGCGCTTCCCGGCTCCCCCGGCAACAGGATCAAGGTGGGTAGCGACGGCGTCACCTTGGCGAACCAGGCCGGCGGGAGGTAGACGTAGGCCGGCCGCGTGGAGAACCGCGAGATGGCGGGTGGAATGGTGACGGCGATCAGCACGCCGTGATCGGGGAGTCTGCCCGTCGCCGCCACATGGTTGCGGATCTGTTGCAGCTGGGGAGTCTCGACCACGTTCTCAGGGTCGATGGTCACCAGTCGGCCGAGGGTGGGGAACGAACCCGACTGCTGATCGATCGCATCCAGGGTGACCAACAGGGTCAGCACGATGGCGGACACGGCCATCGACCGGCGCCATCCGGCGTCGCCCCAACCGATGACGGCCACGCAAAAGGCCAGGATGAACAGGAAGCCCCACACAAAGGCCGACCGGGGTAGGTCCGAACGGGTCAGCGAGCTCACCGTCGCCACCAGTGCCACCGCCACGGTCACCGCCGCGGCCGCCGGCAGGCCGCGGCTCAGCTGACGCCTCCATCGGCCCGAGCGCCAATCGACCGCAGCCACCAGCGTGGCCACGGCCAACAGGCGCAGCGCGAGGGGCACCCACCCGGTGACGATCGAGACGTTCACATCGGGTTCGGCCGGGCCGGGCCGCCGATCGGTCCCACCGGTGGCACGGAGATCCCCACCGGGCCGTGTGGGTGTCCGGTCACGACCCTTGCGGGGACGGGGCACCTCCGGGGTTGCGGGTCGACAACCAGCGCTGGAGCCCGGCGGCGTTGGAATGGACCCCGTTCATCACATCCAGCTTCTCGCGGTGCTCCACGGGCACGCCGTCCAGATCGGATGCGAAGGCGGCGTCGAGTGCGGCGGCGATGTCCTCACCTCTGCGAAACGCCGACTCGGCCACGTCGACCCACCGCCGCAATGTCCCGTCGGCCTCGTCGAGCACGTCGGACGGATCATCGAGGACCCCGTAATGGGCGAGGGCCAAGGCCGTCGGTCGTCGCTCGGCAAACCGGTGCAGGGAATGGAGGGCCAGATCGAGGTCGAAATCGGGTGGTGGCGTCGACGGCCGCAGCACCCCGGCGTCGGGCAGCTTCACACCCACCGCGTCCCCGGCGAACAGCACGCCGCTCAACGTGTCGTGCAGGGCCAGATGGTGCTTGGCGTGACCGGGCGAGTCCACGGAGATGAGCGAGCGGTTCGCGCTCACCCGGATCGCCTCGAGATCCTCCAGCACGTGGATCCGCTCAGGCGGTGTGGGGTCGAGCCGGCCGTAGAGCGAGTCGAGGAGGGAGCCGTAGACCCGGGAGGCGGAATCGACCAGCCTGGTCGGATGACGACCACCCCGGCCAGATCGGAGGCACCCACACCCAGCCGATCCAGCTGGGCCAGGAGCACGGGCACCGAGCTCTGGCTGCCCGTCTCGACCAGGACCGGGGAGTCCCCCTCGATGAGGTAGCCGGCCGTCACCCGCGCCCATCCGCCGAGGAGCGTGTCCAGCTCGATGACCCCTTCGGCCACAGTCGCACCGGCCCGCGGCGTTTCCGGGTCCGAGGGGTCGAACGGATGGGTGCCGGCGACGTCCGGTCCCCCTCCGTCCGACCGGTGCCGGTGGCGTCCGCTCACCACGGCACCGTCGTCGATCGAGCGCTGGCTCCCGGGGACACCGGACCGGCTACGGGCGTTCGGCCGGAGCCTTGGCGCGGCCCACGGCTTTCTTCCGACCTGAGGACCGCGCCGGAGCTACTCCCGTCGCCTTCGCCGGTCTCCCGGACGCCTCGGTCGCTTTCACCTTCTTGGCCGCTTGCACCGGCTTGGCCGTCTTGGTCGCCTTGGCTGCCTTCTTGGCCACTTTCTTGGCCGACGACCTGGCCGTCTTGGCCGTCTTGGCCGTCTTGGCCGCCGCGGCCGCTGCCGTGGCTGCCGCCGCGGTCGCTCCGGTCGTCCGCACGCCCGTCGGCGTCCTCTTCGCCGTGCCCCTCGTTCTGACACCCGTGCTCCTGCGGCCCGACTTCTTGGCGGCCGGCGCGCTCTGCTCCCTGGCCGTGCGCCCGCTCACCGAGGTCACACCCTTGGCGATGCCCACGGACGGCGAACCGATCGACTCCTTGACCACATGGGCGGCGCCGCGGGCGGCGTCGCTGGTGCCGCTTTCGACCAGCCTCGACAACACGTCGCGGGCGCTGAAGGCGCCCCGGTGGCGGGTGGCGCTGCCCTTCCCCTCGACCAGGGCCCGTCTGGCCAGTGTGGAGATGACGTGGCTCGAGGACGGCTTCTCGTCGCCGCCGATCTTCGAGGCCGAGTTGACCAGGGACACGTGCGAGAACGCCTGGGGAAAGTTACCCACCAGCCGGCCGGCGACGGGGTCGTACTCCTCCGACAGGAGACCGAGGTCGTTCCGTAGCCCCAACAGCCGGTCGAGGAGCTGGCGGGCGTCGTGGTCGCGTCCGAGCAATGAAAGGCAGTCCGCCAGCCAGAACGAACAGGCCAAGAAGGCACCCTCCCTGCCGGTCAGCCCGTCCACGTCGCCGGTGTCGACCGTGCGGTACCGCAGGACGAATCCCCCCTCGACCAGCTCGCGCTCGATGGCTTCGATGGTTCCGCGCATCCTCGGGTCGTTGGCGGGAAGGAATCCGACCAAGGGGATCATCAGCAGGCTGGCGTCGAGCTCGTCCGACCCGTAGTACTGGGTGAAGGAGCCCTTGTCGGCGTTGAAGCCCTTCTCGCAGACCTGGTCGTGGATCTCCTTTCGCACCACCTTCCAAT
Organism: Acidimicrobiales bacterium; assembly: GCA_050011635.1. Classification (GTDB taxonomy): domain Bacteria; phylum Actinomycetota; class Acidimicrobiia; order Acidimicrobiales; family RAAP-2; genus Bog-756. Next base: position 5,601 of record JBEKIU010000033.1, on the reverse strand, counting down.
GGTCGACCGGGCCCGGGAGGTCATGCTCCTCGGCCGTCTTGATGGCGCGGTCGATGGCCACCCAGGCCATGACCTTGGAGTGGGTGAAGTGCCGCCGCGGCCCTCGCACCTCCCAGATGCCGTCGTCGGGCTCGCGCCAACCGTCACCGAGGAAGTCCATCAGCGCCAGCTGGAGCTCCCACGTGGGGCTGTCGCCGGGTTCGACGGCCCCCGACGACTCGTACAGGGCCGACATCACCTCGCCGTAGACATCCAGCTGGAACTGCCCGGCTGCGGCATTGCCGATGCGGACCGGCGAGGAACGCTCGTAGCCGGGAAGCCAGTCGATCTCCCACTCGTCGAGTCGACGCTCTCCACCCGCCCCGTACATGATCTGCATCTGGGCGGGATCGCCGGCAATGGCCCGGAGCAGCCAGCTCCGCCACTCCATGGCCTCCTGGTAGAACCCGCCGCGCATCAGCGATTCGAGCGTCAGCGTGGCGTCCCGCAGCCAGCAGAAGCGGTAGTCCCAGTTGCGGGATCCTCCGAGCGTCTCGGGCAACGACGTGGTGGCGGCGGCCACGATGCCGCCCGTGGGCTCGTAGGTCAACGCCTTCAGGGTGATCAACGACCGCACCACCGCCTCGCCGTACTCACCCTGATAGGTGCACTGCTTCGCCCAGTCGGTCCACCAGAGCTCGGTGTCCTGGATGGCGTAGGCGGCGTCGACCGGCCGGGGCGGATCCTCATTGGCCGGAAACCAGGTCAGCGAGAAGGGGATCTGCTGGCCCTCCCAGACGGTGAACTCGGCCACGGTGGTGAGGTCCTGGCCCTTGCAGGTCACCGGCGTCCACAGCGAGAGCCCGTCGGGACCGGCGATGGCGTTGAGCGTCCCGTCGGTCCTTCGGACCCAGGGCACGATCTGGCCGTAGCCGAACCTGATGGTCAGGTTCATCTCCATGGTGACTTTTCCGCGCACACCCTCCACCAATCGCACCACTTCGGGATGCTGCTGGCGGATGGGCATGCAGTCGACCACCCGGACGGAGCCCTCGTCGGTCACGAACTCCGTCTCGAGGACCAGTGTGTCGCCGCGGTAATGGCGGTGGGTGGCACCCTCGGACCCCTTCGGCGCCAGCTTCCACGACCCGTGGTCCTGGTCGCCGAGCAGCTTGGCGAAGCAGGCGGCCGAGTCGAAGCGGGGCAGGCACAGCCAGTCGATCGAGCCGTCCCGCCCCACCAGGGCGGCGGTGTGGAGGTCGCCGATGATGCCGTAATCCTCGATGGATAGCGCCATGTCCCCATGTCTAGCCGGAGGCACGGCCTCTTGTGCTGCTCCCCGGTGCCCTCCCACCCGCCCTGCCATCATGCACGGCCCGGTGGGCCGGGTTCGGGTCCGTCCGGGTGCGGTCGACTCAGCCAAAGGTGCAAGGGCCGGTGCTGACGGCGCGGGAAAGGCTCTCGGCCTTCGTCACCCGGGCCAGCACCCCCGGAGAGGCAAGGGCATAGCCGATATCGCCGTCGGTGGTCGATCGCGAGAACACGACGCCGATCACCTGTCCGTCCGGCTGGACCAGGGGGCCACCGGAGTTGCCGGGGCGGACTTTGGCCTGGATCTCGTAGACGTCCCGTACGGTCAGTCCCTGGCCGTAGATGTCCCGACCTTCGGCTTCGAATTCGGCCATGACCCCGGCCGGCTGCACCTCGAACGGCCCGCCGCCCGGATAGCCGAGCACCGCGGCCTGAACCCCGCGGGTGGACTTGTCCGGATCGAGGGTCAACGGCGGCTCGTCGACGCCCCTCACCTGCATCACGGCCAGATCGAAGGAAGGATCGAAGGACAGGACAGTGGTCTGGAAGAGGTTGTTCCCCACCTCCACCACCGGATGGGGAATGCCGGCGACGACATGGGCATTGGTCACCACGATCCCAGCACCGACAACGAAACCCGACCCTTCCTGGATCTGCCCGCATCCGTCGCCGATGACCTTGACCGTCGATGCGCCGGCATGGGCGACCGCTTCTTGCAACTGGGCACCTCCGGGCAGGGACACCGGCCCGGCGGATGCCGGTGCCAGTTGGGCGAACACCGGTGGGAATCCCTCGGCGGAGAGGAAGCTCTGGACCCGGGAGAAGACGGACGGCGGCGCGGGGAGCACGTTGTCGAGGGACTTGAGGATGGTCGACTGGTCGATCGCCGTGTTGAGGCTGAGCGACGAGCTGTTGACCAGGGTGCTGGCCAGGAGCCAGGCCACCAACAGAGAGGCGACCACGGCCACCACCACGCCGAGCGCGGAGTCCACCGATCCCAGTACCCCCCGGTGGATCCGTCGAAAGGCCAGGCTGCCCACGACGCGGCCGGCCAGACCGCAGAAGGCGGCGATACCGAGCATGGTGAGCAGGGCCACCGCGGTCCGCGCCGGCTGGGAGTGCACCCAGCGCACGGTCACCGACGCCGCCAGCGCACCGAGATAGAGGCCCACCAGGAACCCCCCGAAGGAGAGTACCTGGACGATGGCGCCCAACCGGAGGCCCTGGATCGCCGCCAGCAGGACCACCACCAGCACCACGAGGTCCACCCAGTTCATCGCCCCGGCCCTTCGCCGGTGACGAGCGCCGAGCGAGCGGGGGAACGAGGGACCGGCACCACTGACTAAACGTAGACGGACGGGGTCGGGCCCGAGCGTCATCACCCCTCCGCACCGGGCCCACGTGGCAAGATCTGAAGTGGAATCGATCGACCCGCCGGCCTGTCCGGATGGCGGGCGGCCCGAGCAGATGAGCGGGGTTGTTGTCCGTGAGTGATCAGACGCCTCCCGCCGAGGGCGAGCAGCCCGAGGTGGGCCCAGACTCCCCGGGACCAGGTGCGCCCCCGCCACCCCCGCCCGCCGCTGGATCCAGCCTCCCGCCTTCGGCCCCGCCTCCCCCTCCCCCGAGCGGATTCAGTCCTCCGCCTTCGGCCCCGCCTCCCCCTCCCATCGGGAGACCCCGACCGCCGCGTCCGGCCCCGCCTCCGTCCGCGTCCCCACCGGCCTACGGGTACCCGGTCGGTCCCACCGATCGGTTCGGCCGGCCCCTGGCCGAATGGTGGCAACGCCTGGTCGCCATCATCGTCGACGCCCTCATCCTGGGCGTCCCGAAGGGAATCATCACGGCCATCTTCGTCGGCGCCACCGGCGGCGGCGGCGTCTACCAGTCCCACTGGATCGCCAGCGTCATCGTCATCGGGATCATCTTCGCCGTCGTCGACGTCGGCTACTTCGCACTCCTGAACGGAAGTGAGAAAGGGCAGACGGTCGGTCAGATGATGCTCGGGATCGCCGTCCGCGACGAGCCTTCCGGTGGGGCGATCAGGCCCGAGCGGGCCGGTGTCCGGATCGTCGTGCTGTATCCGGAGGTCCTGGTGGGATGGATACCGGTCATCGGTGCCATCGCCGGTCTCTACACCCTGGTGGCCGCGCTGTCCCCCTTGTGGGACAGCCGGAGGCAGGGGTTCCACGACAAGGTGGCGCACACGGACGTCATCAAAGTTCGCTGAACTCTCCACGTCGGTCCGTGATCGCCATCTCCCCTCGACGGCTGGGCCCGATCGCAGCAACAGTTTTCATCGTGCTGTCGGTGACCGGCTGCGCCACCTCGGAATCGACCCCTCCCCCTTCGACCTTCGGTACCGGATCGCCATGGCTCGGCGCCCTCAGCGCGGTGGCCCTTCCCGCCCCGGTCAACTCCCTGACCTCGCTGGACTGCGCCAGCGCCTCCCGGTGCTGGGCCGTCGGCTCGACGGTGGGAGGGGGTGGCGCCCCCAACGGCGCCGCCGTGATCACCACCACGGACGGTGGAGTCAGATGGACCACCCAGGTCATCCCGCCCACCGTCGGCTATCTGTCCGGCATCGCGTGCAGTGATGTGATCCGCTGCACGGCGGTTGGTCAGGCCAGCCAGGCCTCCGCCGGCCAGGCCGTGATCATCACCACCGCCGATGGTGGCGTCCAGTGGGCACAGGTGCCCGCCCCCCCAGGCATCCTCGACCTCAGCGCCGTCTCCTGCCTGGCCGACGGCTGGTGCATGGCCGTCGGCGCCGCCGCCGCCGGGTCGGTGGCACTGGTCTCGACCACCTCGGGAGCCACGTGGGCCCAAGCCGGTGCCCTTCCCCCCGCCATGACGGGAGCCACCTCCATCTCGTGTACCGACGACCAGCGCTGCTGGGTCACCGGGCACACCGCGGTGGCTTCAGACCACGTGGTCGGGACGCTGGCCCTCACCACCGACGGTGGATCCAATTGGGCGACGGTCCTGACTCTTCCGGCCAGCGGCTCTCTCAATGGTGTCTCCTGCCTCAGCGGGTCGCCGACCGGCAGCGGTGCGTTTCCGGTGCCGTCCACCACCACGACGACGCCACCTCCGGGCGCGGCCACCGCCTCGTCGTCTGCGCCCGCCGCTACCGCCGCCCCGACCACCGCCGCCCCGACCACCGCCGCCCCGACCACCACGACCGTGCCGCCCACCACCACCGTGCCGCCCACCACGACCACCACCACGCCGCTCGTCGGTGTCCCCGGCGTCCGTTGCATGGTGGTGGGGACCACCGCCGACTCCTTGAACGGGGCCAGGATCGGGCACGGGCTCCTCTTCACCACCGACAACGGCGGTGCGACCTGGGCGAGTCAGACGGTCACCGCCCAATCCGCGTCGCTCACGGGCGTGTCGTGTACCGCCATCGGCACCTGCGTGACCGTGGGGAGCTCGGTCCTCACGGCGACCCACGCCGGTCTGATGGTGGTGAGCGGATCGCCGGCGGATCCCTGGAGGTCCCCGTCGGTGGTCAGCGCCCCTCAGCCGCTGACCGCGGTGAGCTGCACCTCGACCTCGCGGTGCGTCGCCGTGGGCGAGTCGATCAGCGAACACCTGGCCGGCGGGTGAACCACTGCTCCGGGCCGGGGGCCTGGGATGATGGGAGCCGCCATGAGCCCCACACGCCACCGCCGGACGCCCGGTCACACCGTCTTCCTATGATTCACCACGTGCACCGGCCATCGACCACCATGCCCCCCGAGGGTCCCCGGCCCTGCCCGCCGGCAAGGAACCTGTGACCAACGTCGAGCCCATCCAGCCCCGCACCAGACGGCGGCCGACGGCGACGTCAGGGTTCGGGGTCGGCCGTCGGGAAGCGCACGACGCCTCGTCCTTCTACGCCCGGTTCACCCCACCGCGGCTCTCCGACGACGACCAGGTCGCCGGTCCCGCCTCCCGTGACGCCATCTGGGCCGGAGACGCCCGGGAGATGGACCGCTACGGGGAGGTGGCGGACAATTCGGTGGCCCTGGTGGTGACCTCGCCGCCGTACTTCGCCGGCAAGGAGTATGAAGCCGTGCTCGGGGTCGGCCATGTCCCCGCCGACTACCACGCCTACCTCGGGATGTTGCACGACGTCTTCGGCCAGTGCTTCGACAAGCTCGAGCCCGGCGGACGGATCGCGGTGAACGTGGCCAACCTGGGCCGCAAGCCCTACCGCTCCCTGTCACGGGACGTCATCGACCTCCTCGAACGACTCGGCTTCCTGCTCCGGGGGGAGATCGTCTGGCAGAAGAGCCACGCGGCGGGAGGATCGTGCGCCTGGGGTAC
>JBEKIU010000032.1:0-26653 GCA_050011635.1 Acidimicrobiales bacterium | reverse complement strand
CCGCCCGACCAACCGGGCGGATCGCTCGATCTCACCGCTCCCGGTGCCCGCATCGTCGTCGCCCCGGTGGATCGCGGCTTCGTCCTGCCCGGGGCGCGAGTCGCCGTCCTCGCCGAATCCGACGTCACCGGGCGCCGCCGTCCCCACCGCCAGGCCCGGACCCGGGCCCGCCCCGTCGACGGCTTCTTCGACGATCTGGCCGCGGGCAGTTATGTCGTCCATCGTCAGCACGGGGTGGCCAGGTACGGGGGCATGGTCACCAGGACCATGGGGGGTTCCACCCGCGACTACCTGCTCCTCGAGTACCGGGGGGCGGACAAGCTCTACCTGCCCACCGATCAGATCGAGCTGCTCACGCCCTACGCCGGTGGCGACTCGCCCACGGTGAGCCGGCTGGGCGGGTCGGAGTGGCAGCGGGCCCGCTCCAAGGCCCGGGCGGCGGTCCACGAGATCGCCGAGGAACTGGTGGCCCTCTACCGTCGCCGGCTCCAGGTCCCAGGACACGCCTTCGCCCCGGACACCCCGTGGCAGGCCGAGCTCGAATCGTCGTTCCCGTTCGTCGAGACGTCCGACCAGCTCCGCGCCATCGAAGAGGTCAAGGCCGACATGGAACGGCCCCAGCCCATGGACAGACTGGTCTGCGGCGACGTGGGATTCGGGAAGACCGAGGTGGCCATCCGGGCCGTGTTCAAAGCGGCCCAGGACGGGTTTCAGGCCGCCATCCTGGTGCCCACGACGCTCTTGGCCAGCCAGCATGCCCAGACCTTCGCCGATCGCTACGCACCGTTCCCGGTGAAGGTGGAGATGCTCAGCAGGTTCCTGACCAACGCCCAGGCCAAGTCGGTGCTGGCCGGATTGGCGGATGGTTCGGTGGATGTGGTCGTCGGGACCCACCGGTTGCTCGGAGCTGACGTCACCTTCAAGAAGCTCGGGCTCTTGGTCGTGGACGAGGAACAGCGGTTCGGGGTGAGCCACAAGGAGTCGATCAAGGCGCTGACCGACGGGGTCGATGTCCTCACCCTCACCGCCAGCCCGATTCCCCGCACCCTGGAAATGGCATTGACCGGAATCCGCGACCTGTCGATGGTCAACACCCCTCCCGCGGCCAGGCGACCCATCCTCACCCACGTCGGCGAGTTCGAGGAAGCGGCGGCGTCGGAGGCCATCAGGCGGGAGCTCCTGCGAGAGGGGCAGGTGTTCTACGTGCACAATCGGGTGCAGGACATCGAGGCGGTCGCGACGCGCGTCCAGCGGATGGCACCCGAGGCGCGGGTGGCCGTGGCCCACGGTCAGATGGACGAGGGGTCCCTCGAAAAGGTGGTCCTCGACTTCTGGGAGGGCGGGTACGACGTCCTCGTGTGCACCACGATCATCGAGTCCGGCATCGACATGCCTACGGTGAACACGCTGGTGGTGGACCGAGCCGATCTCTTGGGGCTCGGCCAGCTCCACCAGCTCCGGGGTCGGGTCGGGCGGGCCGGACAGCGGGCCTACGCCTACCTGTTCCATCCGGTCGACAGGGTGCTCTCCGAACAGGCCTATGAGCGCCTGCGCACGATCGGCGACCACACCGAGCTCGGCTCCGGATTCAAGATCGCCTTGCGCGACCTGCAGATCCGGGGCGCCGGGAACCTGCTCGGGCGCGACCAGTCCGGTCACATCGCCGCCATCGGCTACGACCTCTACGTCCAGCTGGTGGCCGAGGCCGTCTCCGAGCTCAAAGGGGAACCCAGGTCGAAGCCCGTGGAGCTCTCGCTCGACCTGCCCGATGCCGCCCACCTGCCCTCCGACTACGTGGAGGCAGAGGATGTGCGGCTCGAGGCCTACCGGCGCCTGGCTGCGGTTCGGACCGTCGAGCAGATCGACGATGTCCTGGCCGAGTGGGAGGATCGCTTCGGCCCGTTGCCCGTGCCGGCCCGGGCATTGATCGACGTGGCCCGGCTGCGGGTCGAATGCCTGCGACTGGGGATCACCGACGTGACGGTGACCGTTCCGGGACGGGGGATGGGTTCCGGAGGCGGCGTCGGTGGGGGTCAGGGTATCGGGGGGAGGCGGGCCACGGTCAAGCTGTCCCCGGTGACATTGCCGGCGTCAGCTGAGGTCCGGCTGCGCCGTCTGGCCCCGGGGGCCACGTACCAGCCCGATCTCCATCGGCTGCTGGCGCCGATGGAGATGGCGGCCCACGGCTCGGAGTTCGCCCCACGGTTGGTGGAGTTGCTGAGGGAGCTGGTGCCTCCGGCGGGTTGACCGGATTGCGGGTCGGGCCGGAGCGGACGTGTGGATCAGTTTTCCGAATTGCCTTATCGGCTCCGGGCGATAATTCTGCCTTCTTGGCTTCTTGGCCATGGCTAATTATCGGCTGTGGTCGATAATTCGGCCAATTCCGCAATTGCTTCGTGGGTCTGTCCGCCCTTCTCGTCCGGTGCTGGCGACCCCGATCACACGCGATGGCGAGCAGCCGCCGTGCAGTCGGGCTCATGGATCCAACCGATAGCATCACGGCCGTGAAGCGCCATCTCTCCGGGGCCGCCGTGTGCCTGCTCATCGCGTCCGGCGCGCTGGCGTCGGCCTGCAACGTGAGCCCGACAGCGGCCACGGCCAACGGCACGACCATCTCGACCGGCAGTCTCAACAGCCAGCTCCGTACGCTCGAGAGCACCCAGTACGGGGCCTGTCTCCTGCAGTTGGAGAACCCCGAGCTGACCTCCGCCTCGGGCCAGGGCGCAGGCGGGCCCGGTACCTACACCACGGCGTTCGCCGGTGCGGTGCTCGAGAGCCAGGTGGGCGAGTTGCTCGCCCAGCAGTACGCCGTCCACAAGGGGCTCACCGTCTCGTCGTCCGATCTCTCGACGGCCAGATCCGACTTCGCCGAGACGCTCGACGGAGAGATCAGTGCCGCGGTGCAGCAGTCGGTCTCGACCGGGTCCACGTCCTACTGCGAAGGCCCGGACGGTTCGAGCCTCACCGGGGACCAACTTCTGAACGGCCTCCCGAAGTCCGTCGACGACGCTCAGGTACTCAACCAGGCCTATGACGAGAAACTGCTGGCCGACGGTGCGGATCTCTCCGCCGATGCGATTCTCGACTACTACGTCGCCAACAAGTCGGAGTTCACCGTGGACTGCGTGAGCCGGATCGTGACCGGCTCCGAGGGTGCGGCCAATCAGGTCGTGGCCACGTTGAACGCAGGGGCGCCGTTCGCTGCCGTGGCCAAGGCGAGCTCGATCGATACACAGACAGCGGCCAACGGCGGTTCGCTGGGCTGTAGCTATACCCAGGCTGCGGTGGACCAGGACCTCGGGCAGCAGAGCATTCTCCCCGGCAGGCCCACGACGCCGGTCCAGGACTCAGGTACGGGCCAGTGGTTCGTCTACGAGGTCACCCGTCAGACCCTCGAACCGCTGTCGGCGGTGAGTTCGGTGGTGCGGCGCGAGCTTCTGCAGGCCACGACCAACGTCGACCGGGTCAGCAAGGAGATCATCGCCTTCGCCCACCGCTCCGACGTGTCGGTCAATCCGCAGTACGGGACGTGGGACCGAACCACGATCGTGCCCCCAGTGGCGCCCCCGCCGCAGTACCTGCTGGCCGCGGTGACAGGGTCACAGAGCTCCCCGGCCGGGTCGCCGCTGAGCTCCACCGTGTCGGGCGCCGGCACGTCAGTCGGCACGGGGACGGGCACGCCCGGTTCGTCGAGTTCGCCGAGCGGCAGCTGACCCTCCCGGAGCGAAGGCCGCCATGGTGACCGAGCCGTCGCCCCGTCGACCGGCCCCACCTCGGATCGATGTGGTCGGGATGGGTCCCGCCGGTCCCGAGCTGATCACCGCCGATACCCTGGCCGTCGTGGCCCGAGCCGATGTGGTGCTCATGCGGACGAGCCGTCATCCGTCGGCACAGGCCTTCCCCGGGGCGCGCTCGTTCGACCCGCACTACGAGCGGGCCGATTCCTTCGACGACGTGTACCGGGCCATCGTCACCGACGTCGCGGCCGCAGCACTGTCCGAGACAGCCGGCGCCGCCGGTGGGCAACCCGGGAGGGGGACGAGGGTGGTCTATGCGGTACCCGGGTCGCCGACGGTGGCCGAACGCACCGTGTCCATGCTTCGGGAGCACCCTGCGGTTGTAGGCGGAGCGATCGACCTGGAAGTCCACCCTGCGGTGTCCTTCATCGATCTGGCCTTCGCCAGGGTTGGTGTGGATCCGGTGACCGCCGGTGTCAAGGTGGTCGACGGCGAGGGGTTCGCCGTCGAGGCGGCGGGGCAGTCCGGGCCGTTGCTGGTGGCCCAGTGCTGGAGCCCGTCGGTGCTGTCGGCCATCAAGCTCTCGGTGGAGCCGACCCCGTCGGACAGGGTCACCGTGCTCCATCATCTCGGACTCTCCGACGAGCTGGTCCGGGAGCTGGCGTGGGACGACCTCGACCGCTCGTTCGTCCCGGACCACCTGACCTCGTTGTGGATATCGCATCTGGCCAGCCCAGTCGCCGCCGAGCTGGTCCGACTGGACGAGCTCGTCCACACCTTGAGGCAGCGATGCCCCTGGGATCGTGAGCAGACGCACGGTTCGCTGGCCCGTCACCTCCTCGAGGAGTCCTACGAGGTGCTGGAGGCGATCGACGTCCTGGACGCCATCGACACCGCGGCCCCGGCAGGAGCGACGGCGAGCCCCGGCGGCGGCGAGGGGCAAGAACAGGACAAGGGAGAAGGACAAGCGGTCGCGGACCTGGAAGAAGAACTCGGGGACCTGCTCTTCCAGGTCTACTTCCACGCCATGTTGGGAGCCGAAGCGGGGCGTTTCACCTTGGCCGATGTCGCCCGCGGGGTGCACGACAAGCTCGTGTCCCGTCATCCTCACGTCTTCGGCGATCTGGATGTGGCCACCCCCGAGGCGGTGGCCACGAACTGGGAAGCACTCAAGAAAACTGAGAAGCACCGCTCGAGTGTCACCGAAGGCATTCCGGCCGCGCTGCCGGCGTTGTCGCTGGCAGCCAAGTTGCAACGGAAGGCAGTGGCCGTGGGTATGGTGCTGCCCGACGTGGCCGATGAGGCTGTACGCGTGGCCACGGGAGTCTCGGAGCTCGCGGCGGCGGATCCGGGCACCTCCCAGCCGGGCGCACCAATCCTCGAGCTCGGAGGGATCGCCGACGGTCAGGGGGGACGTTCCGACCACGCTGCCGCGCTCGGCGAGCTTCTCTTCGCACTGGTCAACGTGGCCCGATCACTCGGAATCGACCCCGAATCGGCGCTGCGAGCTCGGGCGGCGAGCTTTCGGACTTCGGTTGAAGAGCGGGGATGATCCGGCTCCTCGGACCGCCGGCGCCTGTGCAGAGTGGGTGAATTACCAGGTCCGGGAGGTCCTGGGTGGTAGTTTTGCCCGGACCGGCAACAGGAGTGACGACATACAGTGAGCGCGATCGAGCAGGTCATCGGCCGGGAGGTTCTGGACTCCCGCGGTAATCCGACCGTCGAGGTCGAAGTGGTGCTCGACTCCGGGTCGGTCGGAAGGGCCATCGTCCCATCCGGGGCATCGACCGGTTCTTTCGAGGCGGTGGAGCTCCGCGACGGGGGCGAGCGCTACCGCGGCAAAGGGGTCCAACGGGCGATCGCCAACGTCAATGGCGAGATCGCAGAGATGCTCGACGGTTTCGACGCCCTCGACCAGCGCGGGGTGGACCTGGCGCTCATCGATGCCGATGGCACGCCGAACAAAGCCCGCCTGGGGGCCAATGCGGTCCTCGGTGTCTCCCTGGCCACGGCAAAGGCGGCGGCTGACGAGCTCGGACTTCCCCTCTTCCGCTACGTCGGCGGTTCCGACGCTCACGTGCTCCCCGTTCCGATGATGAATGTGGTCAACGGCGGAGTTCATGCCGACAATTCGATCGATCTTCAGGAATTCATGATCATGCCGGTTGGCGCCGCGTCGTTCTCCGAAGCCCTGCGCTGGGGGGTCGAGACGTACCATTCGCTGGCCGGCGTGCTCAAGGTCCGGGGCCTTTCCACCACGGTCGGCGACGAGGGAGGGTTCGCCCCCAATCTCTCCTCCAACGAGGAGGCGGTCCAGATCCTGGTGGAGGCCATCGAGGCGGCCGATCGGGTTCCCGGCACCGAGATCGCCATTGCCATGGACCCGGCCAGCAGTGAGTTCTACAAGGATGGCCAGTACGTGCTGGCCGGTGAGGGCCGGACCCTCACCTCATCGGAAATGGTGGCGTACTGGGTCGACATGGTCGACCGCTATCCCATCGTGTCCCTCGAGGACGGAATGGCCGAGGACGACTGGGACGGGTGGGTCGCGCTGACCGAGGCCCTGGGCGAGACGATCCAGCTGGTCGGAGACGATCTGTTCGTGACGAACGAGGACAGGTTGCAGCGGGGCATCGATTTGCATGCGGCCAATGCCGTGCTGATCAAGGTGAACCAGATCGGAACCCTGACCGAGACGCTCGGGACCATGGCTCGTGCCACCCGTTGCTCCTACCGGTGCGTCATGTCACATCGCTCGGGGGAGACCGAGGACACCACCATCGCCGATCTTGCCGTGGCCACCAACTGTGGGCAGATCAAGACGGGGGCACCGGCCCGCTCGGACAGGGTGGCCAAGTACAACCAGCTGTTGCGGATCGAAGCGGTGCTGGGTGAGTCCGCGGCCTTCTACGGCGGTGAGGCCATGGCCTCGTGGGGGCCCGCCGGGTGAGCCGCCGTCTCCACGCTCGCTCCAAGCGCGCCAAGGGCAGGAAGGGACCGGCCCGGGGCTGGGCGAAGCTGCAATTGAAGAGCTCGGCTCGATCGGGCCGCTTCACCGGCCTCCGCGCCTTCACCGGCCTCCGCGCCTTCACCGCGCTCCGCGCCGTTCGGTGGCGCGGGGGCACGACCGGAGCACGATCTGGAGCACGATCGAAAGACCGATCGAAGGAGCGATCGAACGAACGATCGCGGGAGCCGGTTTCGCCTCTCACCCGCCGGAGTCGGATTCCCGTGGCTTTGGCGGCCACATTCGCCCTTGCTGTCCTCGCCACCAACTTTCCCCTGCCGACCCTTCTGTCACAGCACCACCAGCTGTCAGCGGAGGCGGCGCAGCTCCATCAGGTTCAGAGCTCCAACCGGGCGTTGTCCGAACAGAACCAACAGCTCAACTCGACCGCGGAGATCGATCGGTTGGCCCGCCAGGACTATCAGCTGGTCCTGCCGAACCAGACGCTGTACAACGTGCTGCCTCCGTCCGGCAAGACGACGTCGACCACCCCGGGAAGATCGACGTCGGGTGACCCCGGGGCCCAACCGCTGGTGTCTCCGGCAGACGCCCCTGACATGTCACCCGACCCAGGCCTACCCCGGACGCCCTCGGTCTCTGGGTCTGCCGGAGTGAAGGGGGGAACCGACGGCGCCGACGGATCGGCCACGGACGGCTCATCTTCGGCCCGTGAGTCGGGTACCGCCTCGAGCCCGTCGAGTTTCTGGTCCCGGGTGGCCAACACACTCGAATTCTGGAAGTGACCGGACGGCCCTCGGCCGGACCCGGGGCCGGTGGCGTGTCGGCGTCAGACCTCGAGGCAGTCGCGGAGCTGATCGGGCGGAAGCCTGCCGGCGAGTTCGAGGTGGTCGTCCGCACCGAGCACGGCACTCCGGCGGTCATCGCCAATGCACCGTTTCTCTTCGACGGCACGCCGATGCCCACCCGCTACTGGCTGGTCGACCCCGATCTCCGGGAGGCGGTGAGCCGGATCGAGTCGACGGGCGGTGTCCGACAAGCGGAGACCGAGGTGGGAATGGGCCGGATCACAGCCGCCCACGCCCGCTATGCGGAGGAGCGCGATGCCCTGATCCCCGCCGACCACCGGGGACCGAGGCCCTCGGGAGGGGTCGGTGGTACCAGGGCCGGGGTCAAGTGCCTGCACGCCCATTTGGCCTGGTGGCTCACCGGTGCCGACGATCCGGTCGGTGAGTGGACGGCGCGGCGGATCGGCCTCCATCCGAGCTGAACGACCGCCGCCGCCCACGTGCGGGGTGCCCTGGGGTGGTGGGGCCACCCGGGTCGTGGTAGCAAGTGCTCATGCGCGCAATTGGTCCGGTGGCGGCCATTGATTGTGGGACCAACTCCACCAGGTTGTTCATCGTCGACGCCCAGGGCAGACCCCTCGAGCGCCTGATGCGGATCACGAGACTGGGTGAGGGCGTCGACGCCACCGGCAAGCTCTCGGGTGATGCCATCGACCGTTGCCTTTCGGTGCTGTCGGAGTACCGGGAGGTAATGCGCGGATTGAGAGTGGTCCGGAGCCGGCTGGTGGCCACGTCGGCAGCGCGGGATGCTTCGAACGGCGATGAGTTCCTCAGAGCCGCGGGCGAGACGGCCGGCGTCACGCCCGAACTGCTGTCGGGGACGACAGAAGCGAGGCTGTCGATGGCCGGCGCGGTCTCCGATCTCGACCCCGACGACGGCCCCTTTCTGATCCTGGATATCGGCGGCGGATCGACGGAGCTGGTGGCAGGATCGGGTTCGGAAGATCCGGCGTTGGCGGCCGCGTCCATGCAGATCGGATGTGTGCGTGTGACAGAGCGGTTTCTCCACTCGGACCCGCCGTCGCCGGACGAGCTGGGTCGGGCCGAGTCGATGGTGGCTGAACTGTTGGACACGACCATGGCCGACGAGCCGCGGCTTCGGACCTCTCGCCGGCTCGTCGGGCTGGCCGGTACGGTCACCACGCTGGCTTCCCTGCAGATGGGGCTGGACGACTACGACCGCAGCCGTATCCACCACTCGGTGCTGACGATCGACGAAGTCCGGCTCTGGTACCGGACGCTGGCCACAGAGGTCAGGCAAGCACGGCTCGACCGGGCCGGCATGGTGCCGGGACGGGAGGACGTGATCGTGGGAGGGGCGATGATCCTCGACCAGGTGATGAACCGCTTCGGGTTCACCGAATGCCTGGTCTCGGAGGCCGACATCCTCGACGGGATGGTGGCCGGTCTGCTCGAAGGATGACGGCAGGAGGCCGGCTCGGGATCGCGGCCGCCCAGCCGCGCTCTCCACCTGCCCCACGATCTGCCGCCCACCGAAGCCGTCAGGCAATTCTTGGCAGATAAACTATCCGGGATGGCTGTCGCCGAGAGCCGTGACCCTACCCTGGGAGTGCAAATGCTTGACGTCGATGGCCAGGTGATATCGGCCGACGTGTTGGTCGAGAGGATCGAGCACCTCCTCGAAGCCGTTCATTCGGGGAGCCAGACGCCCGGTGCAGCCTCGGCGGAGACGGCTGTCGCCGTGACGCCGATGGATGTACCCATCCACACCATGCGGGTGATCCACGGGCAGATGCACCCCCCGGAGATCGGCGGGACCGGCGGCCTCCGCGGACGGGCGGCAACCATCGTCAAGCGCGTGGTGCGGAAGGCGACCAGCTGGTACGTCGAGCCCCGGTGGATCCTTCAGGAGCAGCTCGACGGCCAGGCCATCGAATTCTCCGCTCAGGCGTACAACGCCGTCTATCGCATCGACAACGAGCTCGATGAGCTCCGCCGGCAGGTCACCCGGCTCAAGATGCAGTTGGTGGCCGGGATGGAGCAGACCAACCGCGTCCGCCGGGACGTCGCCGGTCTGACCGATGACCTGGGCGTGCAGAGCCGGAAGATCGAAGTCGCCGCCCGGCTTCCCGACATTCGTCCGCTGACCAGAGAAGTCACATCCATCCTCGATCGCCTGGGCGCGATCGGGACGGTGGGCGCCGATATCGACTACGTGGGGTTCGAAGACAGGTTCCGGGGCAGCACGGACGAGCTCCGAGCATCCCAGGAGCGCTACCTCACGCTGTTCCCTCCGAGCTCGGTGGCAGGGCGGATCGTCGATATCGGTTGCGGCCGCGGCGAGATGCTCTCCATTCTGGAGCAGGCCGGTCACGAGGTGATGGGCGTCGACCCCGATCCCGACATGATCGCGGCATGCAAGTCCCGGGGACTCCCTGCGGTCGTTGACGACGGGATCGGCTTCCTGTCGCTGGCAGATGACGACTCGCTGAAGGGGATCTTCTGTTCCCAGGTGGTCGAACACCTCATCACTCCGGAGCTGGAGCAGCTCATCCTCCTGGCCCACGAGAAGCTCCAGCGGGGTGGGGTCCTGGTCATCGAGACCATCAACCCGAGGAGCTCCTACGCGTTGGGGAACCATTTCTACGCGGACACCTCCCACGTCCGACCCGTCCACCCTGAGACGTTGCGCTACATCTGTGAACAGGTGGGATTTGTGTCCGTGGAGCTCGAGGAGCGGTCGCCCCACCCCTTCCTCGGGCTGACCGACGACCTTCCCGATGGTGCGGTGGGGGAGGCGGTGGCTGCGCTGCTCGAAAACGTGTTCGGGCATCAGGACTACGTCATCGTCGCCTCCAAGTGATCGAGTACCGGGCAGTCCACCAGTTCCATTCCGGAACGGCTGTGGGAGATGCGATCACCAACCAGATGTTCCAGCTGCAGCGGCTTCTGCGTGAGCTGGGACTCGAATCCGAGATCCTCGCCGAGCACATCGCGCCGGGCCTCGAGGACCGTATCCGCTTGGTGCACGGATACGGGGGTTCTGAGTCGGACCTCCTCCTCCTGCACCACTCGATGGGGTATGACGCCTTTGACGACGTCATCTCGCTCCCCAACGACATCGTGACCGTGTATCACAACGTCACGCCGGAGCACTACTTCGACGACGAGGCCACACGCCGTCACATCCGGCTCGGGCGCGAACAGCTCACCGCACTTGCCCGCCGCTCGCTGTTCGGCATCGCCGATTCCAACTTCAACCGCCGGGAGATGCTGGCCGTCGGATTCCGCCGGGTCGAGGTGCTGCCGGTCCGAGTCGACTTCAGCGAGTTTGCCGATGCAACCACCGGGACCGGCATCAGATCCAACGACTGGCTCTACGTCGGGAGGATCATCGGGAACAAGTGCCAACACGACCTGGTCACCGCCTTCGCCCAGTACCACCGGACCTTCGATCAGGAGGCGCGACTGGTGTTGATCGGCGATACCTCGGCGACGGACTACGTCGCCGAGGTCAGGTCCGAGTCCGAGCGTCTCGGAGTGGCCGACCGTGTGATCATCATGGGCAAGGTGTCCGACAAGCTGCTCAGGTCGGCGTTCGCGGGTGCAGGGGTCTTCGTATCGGTCAGCGAGCACGAGGGCTTCGGCGTGCCCATCCTCGAGGCCATGGCCGCCGGTGTGCCGGTTGTCGCCTACGGCGCGGCCGCCATTCCCGAGACGATGAGCGGGGCGGGCATCCTGTTGCACACCAAGGACCCGGCCGTGGTGGCCGCATCGGTGCAGGCAGTCCAGTCCGATCCCGGACTGCGACAGCGCCTCATCGGACGTCAGTTGGCTCGGATCGAAAAGGTTCGCAGCTTCGACAGCCGGGCGCTCTTGCGCCGGGTCATCGACCGGGCCTCGGGCGTGACGGTCTCGCCTGAGGTCCAGATCCAGGGCCCATTCGAGACCAGCTACAGCCTCGCCGTGGTGAACCGGCAGTTGGCTGTGGGTCTGCACCGATCGAAACGGCAGTCGGTCTCCATCTATGCCACCGAGGGTCCCGGCGACTACGAGCCGGCCGAGGAGGACCTCGAGCGGCACCCGGAGGCCGCCGCCCTGTTCGCCCGGTCCATGCAGGTCCCCTTCCCGGACGTCGTCATCCGTCAGATGTATCCGCCCCGGGTGATCGACACTCCCGGCGGCATCACCTGTGAGTACTTCGGGTGGGAGGAGAGCAGGGTCCCTGACTCGGTGGTGGCGGACTTCAACAGCTATCTGGACGGCGTCGGGGTCATGTCCGTCTTCGTCCGCGACGTGCTCCGGGACTGCGGAGTCGACATCCCGATACGCGTGGTGGGGAACGGCGTGGAGATCCCCGATCCCACCGCCACGGTCGAGGCCCAGGAGCTGGTCGACCTGCGATCGTTCACCTTCCTCCACATCAGCTCGGCGTTCCCGCGCAAGGGCGTCGACGTTCTCCTCGAGTCGTACTACGCCGCCTTCGACGGCACGAGCGATGTGTCCCTGGTCCTCAAGACGTTCCCCAATCCCCACAACCAGGTGGGGGAGATCCTCGATCGTCTGCGCTCCACCCACCCCAATCCGCCCGACGTGCGGTGGATCGACCGGGACCTCGACGACCGTGAGATCCATGCGCTGTACGGCCTGGCCGACTGCTACGTCCATCCGGCCCGGGGCGAAGGGTTCGGCCTGCCAGTGGCAGAAGCCATGGCAGCCGGAGTACCGGTCATCAGCGTGGCCTACTCGGGCCTGGCTGATTTCGTTTCGGAGGAAACGGCCGTCACCATCCCGTACACGCTCGAACAGGCCCAGACCCATCTGGATCTCGAGAACTCCATCTGGGCCGAGCCGGACGGTGACATCCTGGCCCTCGAGTTGCAGCGCATGGTCGACGACCCTGACGGGCCGGCGGTCAGGGAGCGGGTCGAGGCAGCCCGCGAACTGATCACGACCCGCTTCTCGTGGGACGCGGCCGTCCAGCGATGGGAGGAGTTCATCGCCGATCTCGAGGACTCGGCGGAGATCCAACGGGTGGCCATGGTCACCACCTGGAACTCGCGGTGCGGCATCGCCGAGAACACCCGCTACATCGTGGAACACTCGCGCCACGTCTTCGACTTCGACCTCTTCGCAGATGTCGATGCCACGGTGATCGACCCGGCCCTCGACCTGGGTGTGAGCCGAACGTGGAAGGACCGCTGGACACCTGACCTCTCGGAGCTGGAGGACGAACTCAGGTTGACCGACGCCGAAGTGCTCCACGTGCAGTTCAACTTCGGGTTCTTCGAGTTCCAGCGCATGGCGGACCTCATCGAACGTCAGCTGGAGAAGCGGGGCGTGGTGGTCACACTTCACCGCACCCGCGACTACGACGATCGTGGCGAGTTGCTGACGCTCCGCCAGATCGCGCCGACGTTGTCGAAGGTCGATCGGCTGATCGTCCACCAGGAGTCCGACGCCCGCTTCTTGGCGGAGATGGGGTTGCAGGAGAATGTGACCGTGGTGCCGATCGGTGCCGCCGCCCCCCCAGAGCTCTCGCCGTCGGACGTGCGCGCCTCCCTCGGGCTCGGGTCACGGCCGGTCGTCGGCACGTTCGGCTTCTTGCTGCCCCACAAGGGCACCCTCGAACTGGTGAAGGCGGTCGACCCGCTGCGGGCCGAGTTCCCCGATCTCCTCCTCCTCGCTCTCTGTGCCCGCTATCCCCACGTCGAGTCGAAGGAGTACGAAGCCCAGATCCGGGCCGAGATCGCCGCCCGCGGCATGGAGGAGACCGTGCTCTTGGTTACCGAGTACCTCTCCGATGATGTCGCCCGCACCCTGCTCCGGGGAACGGACGCCATCGTGCTCCCCTACCAGGAGACCGGCGAGTCATCCAGCGCCGCCCTCAGGTTCGTCCTGCCACTGGGCCGGCCGGTCGTCGTCACCGATACCCCCATTTTCACCGACTCACGGAATGCGCTCTTGGTCGTCGACGGCGATCCCCTGAGTATCGAGGACGGGATCCGACGAGTCCTGATGGACACTGATCTGCAGCGTGATCTGGCCTATCGAGCCGCCATGGAGGCCCGTCGGTTCCGCTGGCCCCGCGTGGTTGCCGACCATCGGGAGATCTACACGGCGGCAAAACGAGCCGGACGGGCCCGTCGCCTGAGCCGATCGCCGGCCCGGATCTCGTCCTGAGCAGGGCACCCGGTCGCGCGGTAACCGGGTGTTCCGCGCATATGGTTGGGCCGAAATGATCGGCGCTTCGCCCTCCACCCTCGACGCATCATCCCTGGCAGACGACGTGTTGCCCGTGGCCGAGCCGCCCCGGCGTGGCCGACGCATACCGTCGGTGTGGCCCGTCCTGGCTGCCGTCGCCGGCCTCGTGGGGGCGTCCATCGCCGCACTGGCCCTCGTCAGGCACCAGGGCATCCGCATCAACGGCGATGAGCCCCAGTACCTGGCGGAAGCAGAGTCGATCGCTCGGGACTTCACGCTCAACAGCAACCCCGGCTACGTCTACATCATCACCCACCACATCATCTACCCGTTCACCGAGAAGCCCGGTCCGAACGTTGCCGGAGAGATCGGGCAGGCCGTCTTCGAGCACCACCTGTACCTGCCCATCCACTCCGTCGGCCTCTCTGTTCTTCTGGCCGTTCCTGTCCTCGGTGGCGCGAACGTCGCCGTGCTCGCCTTCATGCTCATGCTGGCCGCCCTGGCCGTGGGGGTCGTCCATCTGGTCGGCCTGGTCGCCGGGGCCACCTCACCGTGGCGTTTCGCCCTGGCCGGAGTGTTCCTCGCTCCCACCTACGTCCTGGCCACCACCCAGGTCTATCCGGACCTGATGACCGGGATGATCATCGCCATCATCATCTTCCTGGTGGCCCTGTTCGAGGTCCGGAAGGGGTGCACCACCACCCAGATCGTCACCGGGGGGGTCCTCCTCGCTGTCTTGCCCTGGCTCGCCCAGAAGAACATCCCGATGACCCTCCTTCTCGTCATCGTGCTGGTGGTGGCCCACCGCCGGACAGTCATGGCTGTGCGGGAGCTGGCCTGGCTGGCCATCCCGGCCCTGGCCAGCCTGCTCGGGGTGGTGGTGTTCAACCTGTGGGCCTTTGGCCATCCACTGGGCATCAAGAACCCGATCGCCCTTTCCGGCATCGAGACCTGGACCCGATCGTCGGCCCTGTTGTTCGACCGGCGTAGCGGGATCCTCATCCAACTGCCGGTCATCCTCCTCGGACTGGCGGCCATGTGGGCCTGGCGACGCCGGATCCCCCTGGTGGTCATCGCCACCGTCCTCATCGCCGCCGCCGTCATCTACGGGAACGGCACCGAGCCGGGGAGTCAGACCGGTGGCAGCTTCGCCGGCCGGTACGCGTGGCCGCTGGTGCCCCTGATGCTGGGATTCAGCGCGCTCTACCTGATCGACCTGTGGAGGGTCCGGCGAGCAGCCGTGCCGCTGGTCGTCGGTGTCGGCATGGTCCTCTCGGTGATCGAATCGGTTCCGGTGGTCCTCAACGAGCACCTCTACTACAGCCAGGTGCCGTGGGATCCGATCTCCTATCGAGGCTGGTGGGGGGGCCTCGACCCGTCACCGGTGCTGGGCTATCTTCCCGGTGCCGAGATCTACAACGTGCCGCTCTGGACACCGGGCGGGCTGTCGGGGATCCCCACCTTCCTGCCCGGCACCATCCCTTGGGGCAACGCCCGTGACCTGTGGGGCCTGGCCTGCGTCCTTCTGTTGGCGGCCGCCGTTCTGTACTGGCTGGTGGCGGTGGCGCGACGTCCCGCCCTCCTCCGACGTCGCCTGTTGGGAGCGCTGGGAGCCGCCGGGTTGGTCTGCTTGGTCCTCACCCTCACCTCGCCGGTGCAGCTCCCGGCGCCGGTGACCTTCAGGGCCAGCATGCTCGCGTCCCAGGTGGGAACCAGGCGGGGAGGCGCAGTGGTGGCCACGGGCTCGGGCCAGAACGGCGACGTGGTTCTCGGTCCCTTCTGGGAGGTGCTGCCCGGGCGCTACCGGGCCACCATCGACTACGACCTCCGAGACGGTGCTCCGGGGGCAGCACTCGGACAGGTGATCGGCATAAGGAAGCCACCGCGTGGGGCGGTGGCCGTGTTGCAGAGCAGTCCGCTGCCGGCCGCGGCCACGTCCAGCAGTCACTCGTTCGTCGTGACCGGCGAAGACGAGGTGGCCGTCCGCGTGCAGTTCCTCGGGACCGGCACCATCGTGGTCAAGGGCATCTCGCTGGCCAAGCTGGCGCCGGGCTGACAGAAGTCACCGACGAGGCGCGACGGACGACGATGCCTGGGTCGGTGCCCCGGGCATGTTGACCTCGATCGGCGTGACGGCGCGATCCGGCACCACTGCATTCAGCACCCCTGTGCGGATGACCCGATAGCGCACGTGCAGGTACTGCAACGTGGCCACGAACGATGACTCAGGCACGCCGTCCGGCCCGATCGTCAACACCGGGGCCGAGAACTGGGAGGCCCCGCGATCGGTCTCGCCCGGGGGAACGAAGAGCCAGGCGGGGTGCTTGCTGTGGAGGACGTCGTCCTCGATCGCCGCAGACCGGACCACGTCGCGGCCGATGGATGTGATCGTCAGACGGCTCCGGCTGAGGAAGTCGAGTTTGTAGGCCACCCAGTAGTCGGCGTAGCCGGTGGTGACACCGGCCTTCTCCAGGGTCGACACCGCCTCCAGGGAAGCCCGGTCGGGATTTCCCCACACCTGGGTGAAGGCGTGGGGCTGGCCGGTGACCTGTGAGAAGGTGACCGCGCTGAACAGCAGCGACACCAGCACGATGCCGGTCATCGCCACCACCACTGCGCTACCGGATGACCTCCTTCCCCCACCCGCCGGGGTCCGGACGGGGCCGTCGGCCGGTTGTCGGACCGAGGCAAGTCCCGACAGCCTCCGGGCCGCCTCGCACAGCCCGATGCCGACCACCATGGCCAACAGGGGAGGGAGGAAGACGCCGTAGCGACCGTTGGCAAACTGGGTCGAAGCCGGTGACAGGGCGTAGACCAGGGGGAAGGCCACGACGGCGGCGGCGATGGCCATGGCCCGTCCCGGCCGGGCCAGACACAGCAGCACCAAGACGATGACGAGGGCCACGAGGACGGTGGTGAGCATCTTGACGAACGGCTGGCCCAAGCCTGACGCGATCCAGGCCAGATCGTTGCCTCTCCGCACGCCGAGCTCGGTCGGGAAGACCGAGCGGAAGAAGGAGTCGAAGCGGTCACCGTAGTCCATCCGCCGCGTCAGGGGATTGAACCGGGCTCCGTTCAGCGAACCGAAGTGGGTATGGAGATTCGCCCATATCCAGGGGAGGGCCCCGACGGCGATGGCCACCAGGGCGACGGCTCCGCGGGGGGCCCATATCCGCCATCGGGATCCGGTGGTGACGACCACCGCGCCGAGGAGCAGCAGTCCGGACGGGATGACGTAGTAGACGATCTCCGGCGACGACCACCACCCCACCCCGGCCGCTAGACCGAGGACGGCGAATTCGATCGGGGACCGATGCCCGTCGAGAATGCGCAGGGACCCGAGGAGCATGATGAGCCCGCAGGCCAGTGTGGCACCCCGGAACCCGTAGAAGAGGACCGAAAAGCTGACGGAGGCGAACGGCGCGGCCCATACCAGGGCGCCCGCCATCGCGGCCACGCCGGGCGACGGCACCAGCCGGAGCGCGATGCGCCACGTCAACAGGGCCGCCACCGCCGACAGGGTGATGACCGTCAGCCTTGCCGCCAGCACCGTCTGGCCGAACACGGCGAAGAACAGTGTGGTGAGACCGGTCTCGGCGGTTCCGCCGTAGGTCTGTCCCCAGTAGAAGGCGTTGAAATGCCCGTGCAGACCGGCGGCGGCCATCAAACCGACCACGGCTTCGTCCGAGTTGATGGGCGCATGGAAGATCAGCCAGGTTCGTATGGCCAGCCCGAAGACGACTGCGACCACGACGGTGGCCCGGACGATCGCCCGGTGACGCGGGCGGGCCCGCCGCCTGGAGTGCGCGCCTCCGGTCAAGAGCCCGGCTTTCCGCCTCCGAGTCGCCGGTGCCGTTCCGGAAGTCGCTTGGCTGAGCATCGTCTCCACTGGCGGCGCCGAACCCGCCTCTCTGTCATCGAGGCCCCACCACACCGACCGCTCCGTCGGAGGGACTCTAGCCCTGTGCACGGCGATCACGTGGGCATCCCCGCTCGGGGGAGTGCCCGCGCCGCGGCCCCATCGGCGGGCGTTCCCCCACACCGGCGGGCTCCGGTCCGCCGGGCCCGACCGACGAGTCGGTGGATCCGGCCCTCGTGCGGTGCGGGCGATCCCGGATTAGCGTCGGCCAGGAGCTATCGGGCACGATGCGCTGGTGGAATCGACGAATTGTGGGCCCACAGGCGCTCCCGTTTGCGAGCTGTTCGTTCCAGAGGTAGGCATGGCCGGGTCATGATCCGCCATACTCCCGCTCCGGTTGTCCGTTCACTCGAGCTCTCCGGGCTTCGGGTCCGCCTGGTCACCCTGGTCGACAGCGACTACGAGGCGTGGTTCGAGGTCCGGGACCGCTGCCGGGACTGGCTCGTCCCGTGGGAGCCGCGGTCGAAGGGGGCGCCTCTGGCCCCGGAGGACTCGGCCAGCTTTGCCGCCCGCTGTGGCATGCGGGAACGTGAACGCCAGCTTGGAAGTGGATTCGGGTTCGGCATCTTCTTCGAGGGCCGATTCGTCGGTGAGGTCACCTTGTCGTCCATCCAGCGGGGCCCGTTCCAGAACGGATCCATCGGCTACTGGATCGACAAGGAGTCGGCCGGCCAGGGCCTGATACCCGAAGCGGTGGTCGTCGTCTTGAAATTCGCATTCGAGACGCTCCGGCTGCACCGGATCGAGGTGGCCATCATCCCCCGCAACCGGCCCAGCCGGCGGGTCGTCGAGAAGCTCGGAATGCGATCCGAAGGGGTGGCCCTCGGATTTCTGGAGATCAACGGCGAATGGGAGGATCACGTCCGTTATGCCATGACCGTTGAGGAATGGGCCGTCCAGCGCCGTCAGCTGGTGCCCAGATGGATCGGGAACGACTGAACCGTCTCGCGTCTGACCTGCACAAATGGGCCGACCCGGTCCCCGCCCGGGGCGCCGGCCCGGGGAACCTGTCGGTGCTCGACCGGCTCCGGGCCCCGAACTCGGTCGCCGGTCTTTCCCTGGGACGAAATGCCGAATACGCTGGTGGGCAGGTCGTTCGTGGACTATGGGGGGATCGGACGTGACGTCTGTCACAAAGAAGAGGATCGGGATTCTCGTCGTCGCCTACAATGCGGCCACGACGCTGGCCAAAGTGCTCGACCGCATCCCCATGGAGATCCGTTCGGACATCGAAGAGGTCATCGTCAGCGATGACCACAGCCAGGACTCGACGTACCTGGTGGGCCTCGGCTACCAGCAGGTCTCAGACCTGCCCATCACCCTGATCAGGCAGCCCACCAATCTGGGTTACGGCGGCAATCAGAAGGCCGGGTACGACCTGGCCATCGAGCACGGCCTCGACATCGTGGTGATGCTCCACGGCGACGGCCAGTATGCGCCTGAATCACTGCCCGACATCGTGGCACCGCTTCTGGCCGGAGAGGCCGATGCCGTCTTCGGCTCCCGGATCATGATCAAGGGCGCGGCGCGGAGGGGTGGGATGCCGCTCTACAAGTACGTGGGGAACCGGATCCTGTCCCGCTTCGAGAATGCCGCTCTGGGGACGGAACTGACCGAGTTCCACTCGGGGTACCGGGCCTATTCGGTGGCCGCACTCAAGCAGCTCCCGTTCGAGCGAAATTCGGACGGCTTCAACTTCGACACCCAGATCATCATCCAGCTCCACGATGCCGGGATGCGGATCGCCGAGGTTCCCATTCCCACCTACTACGGCGACGAGATCTGCTATGTCGACGGCATGGGCTACGCCGCCGACGTCACCAAGGACGTGGTCGCCTACCGGCTGCAGAAGGCCGGCTTCGGAGACGGGAGCCGCATCGCGCTCAACGAGGAGTACCAGCTCAAGCCCAGCGAGGACAGCTCACACGGTCGCATCTCCACCCTCCTCAAGTCTCGGCCCCCGAGCAAGATCCTCGACCTCGGATGTTCGAGCGGACTGCTCTCAGAGCGCCTGCGGGCCATGGGGCACCATGTCACCGGCGTCGATCTCAACGAGATCGCCGGGGTGGAGGGCCGCACCGATGTGTTCTACCGAGCCGACCTCAACGATGGGGTTCCGCCCGAGGTGGGGACCGGGTACGACATCGTGCTCGCAGCCGACGTGCTCGAGCACCTTGTGAACCCGGGGGCGTTGATGCGGCAGGTCCGAAGCCTGTTGGTGCCGGAGGGCACGGCCATCTTCTGCGTCCCCAACATCGCCCACTGGTATCCGCGCTTCCGTTCGACACTCGGGATGTTCGACTACGACCAGCGGGGGATCCTCGACTCCACCCACTTGCGATTCTTCACCCGCCGGAGCATCCGGAAGCTGATCGAGCGCCAGGGCTTCACCGTCCGACGGCTCGAGCCGGTGGGTCTGCCCCTCGACGCCCTGGGCGTGGAGGGGGGCAAGGCGCAGTGGCTGCGGCTGGCGGACCACGTGTTGTTGTCCCTGTGGCCGACCATGTTCGGATACCAGTTCATCGTGGAGGCCACGCCGAGCCCGGGCTGACCGGCTGAAGCTCCCGACGGGGGCGGGCACGAGCCCATCGACCCGTTCAGCCGTCGATGCCCCGCACAACGGCCGGGGAGTGGCGGAAGAACTGTTCGACGTCTTGTTCGTAGCGGTACATCGGTTCACCCGAGCCGGTGGCCCGGCGCAGGTTGTTGGCCCGGGCGAAACTCTCCACGGCACCGGCACTGGTGTACCGGTACTCGAACCCGGCACGGATCAGGCGGGAGGTGTCCACACCGCGGCCGTAGCGGGTCAAGCCCTCCACTTCCGGCGGGAACTGGACGGCCCCGATCCGGCGTAAGGGGGCCACGAAGGCCCGTGGCCGAAACGGTGGCAGGGGCAGCAGGTAGCCGTTGCAGATGGATGCCACCTCGCTCCAGGGCAGCTTGCCCGAGCCGGCCACGTTGAACACGCCGGGGATGCGGTGGCTGGTGACGTACTCGAGGGCCCGAACCACATCGTCCTCTTCGATGAATTGGACGAGCGGATCGAATCCGGCGATGCACGGCAGCAGGCGGCGGCGCAGGTTGTAGCTCACCGGCGTGATGATGTCGGTGCCGAGCACATTGGCAAACCGGAGCACGGACACCACCAGGTGAGGATTGTCCTCGGTGAAGTCGCGCACGAGCGCTTCGACCTCGATGAGGGACCGCTCGACCCGGGTGCGTACCGGGCTCTGGCGGGAGTCCTCTTCGCGGAACCAGGCCGGGTCCGTCTCGGCCGAACCGTAGATGTGGGTCGAGGACTTCACCACGACCTGGCGTACCGAAGATCCGGCCGAGCCGGCCGCGGCCAGCAGGTTGAGGGTCCCGATGACATTGATCTCGTGGAGGGCCCGGGAGGAGACGTTGACCGAGTTGGTCTCGAGGAACGTGTGCACGATGGTGTCCACCTGGGTGGCCCGTACGATCCGACTGAGGATCGAGTATTTCTGATCGGAGCGGACGAATTCGGTGCGCTCGAGGGGTACACGGGGCTCGTTGGCTCCGAGGCCGAGGATCATCTCGATATCGGCCTCGGTCTCCAGGGCCTGGGCCATGCGGCCCCCCCAGAAGGTGTCCAGGCCGGTGATCAACACGCGCCGCCCCACGGCTCAACCGAACCAGATGCTGCGGCGCTCACGCAGCATGTCGTGGATCGAGTCCTGGAGCCGGGCCCGGATGTTCTCGGCCTCGTCCATGACCCGGCTCCTCGAGTACCGGTCGAGGCCCGGTTCCACGTCGAAGGAGACGGGATCGAGGACACGGAATTTCATCTTGACCGGGAAGTAGGTCACATAGCCGACGGGCCCCATGAGGAGGGAATTGACGGTCACCGGGAAGTACGGCAGGCTGAGGACGCGGGCCACGGTGTTCAACCGGAAGACGATGGGCATCGACTCCTCGGCACCGATGACGGCGATGGGGATGATGGGCACTCCGGCCTTCATGGCGATCTCGACGAACCCGCCGCGCCCGAAACGGCGGAGGCGGTACCGGTCCGAGTAGGTCTTCGATGTAGCCTTCGTGCCCTCGGGGAACACCAGGGCCAGCTGTTGCTGGTCGTGCAGGAGCCGATAGGCGTTGTCCGGGTGGGCGGGCACGCCTCCCGTCCGCGACCACATGGTCCCCACCACTGGAATCGTCCTGAAGAAGTAGTCGGCCATGCCGTAGACCGGTCGGCCCAGCTCCTCCTCGATGCCGTGCATGATGGCCGGGGCGTCCGAGGGGATGGCCCCGGCATGGTTGGCGATCAGCAGTGCCCCTCCGTGCTGGGGGATCTTCTCCAGGCCATCCCACTCCACCCGGAACCAGTAGCGGTACACCGGGTCGTAGAGGCGGCGGACGATGGACCGTATGTGCTCGGAGCGACCCCATTCGTCGACGTCGGATCGCCTCGCCGGGTCGGGACCTTCGTCGTCCGAGCGGGGCCGGGCCACGGGCAGGATGGACATCGACGGGGACGTGTCGACCGTGGCGGTGGCGTCCCGATCATCGGTCGAGTCCACCGCCCCCTGTCGATCGGGGGGATCGTCCGGCCGGCCGGGGGCATCGTCGGCGTCGAGTCCGACCGACCCCCCGTCGAAGGGACGGCCCGAGGGAGGTGTCGGCCGTGCCGGTCGAGGCGGCGTCCGAGCCGTGTCCGAGGGATCCGCGCTCACCGCGTGCAGTGTACTGCCGGAGCGGCACCCGTTTTCGGGCCGGTGTCCCCCGGGGTGCGGGCCGGATGGTTAGGCTCTGGCCGTGCGCAGCTCGAACCGCGCCGGGTCCTGGGCTGTGGGTGGATCGCCGGCATCCATGGCATCGACGGGATCGCCGGCATCGACGACGTCGGTCGCGGGCCGTACCCTGCCGGAGCCGGACCGGGACGCGGCAGCAGTGTTCGGCCCGGTCCGCGGGCGCGCGTCATAATCCTCCGTCCCGTGGACAGGGTGATGCGGCAATCCATGTGGTCCGACCGATGGATCGCATCGGCGCTCTTCTTCGGGGTGCTCTGCATCTATATCGGGGTGACCCAGGGCCACCTGGAGGTCTACGACACCCACGCCATGATGGGGGTCACCGAGAACCTGGTCAATCATGGATCGCTGAAATCAGCGGGTGGCGGGTTCCCCGTCAGCACTCCGTACGCTCCCTACGGCATTGCTGTCAGCCTGCTGGCGGTGCCACCGTACGCGCTCTCGAAGTGGACCGGGAACTTCCCGGTCCTGGCCTCGATGATCGACCCCCTCCTGACGGCACTCTGCGTCGTCCTGGTCTATCGGATCGCCCGTGCACTCGATTGGCGCCCCTCGTACGGGCTCATCGCCGCCGTCGGCTACGGCCTGTTCTCCATGGCGGTGTGGTATACGACGGAGCTGTTGAGCGAGCCAGGGGTGACCGTGTGCATCCTGGTCATCATGCTGGGCTTCATCCGGTGGCGTCAGGGTCGCGCCATGGCCCCGCTGTGGATCGGGATCGCCGCGGGCTGCGCGGTCCAGTTCCGGAGCGACTCGTTGTTCACGGTGTGGATCGCCCTCCTGGCAGCACCCTGCTTCGTCCCCTGGACCGTGATCCGCGCCCGGAGGACGCTGGCTCTGGTCCTCGGACCCATGGTCGTGAGCCTCGGCCTGCTCGGGTGGTACAACCAGCTTCGGTTCCACAAGGTGCTGGTCGGTACCTACGGACCCGGCGGGGGCTTCGTGACCCCGCTGTGGCACGGCCTCGACGGCCTGCTGCTGAGCCCGGGGAAGGGGTTGTTCCTGTTCAATCCGCTGACGATCCTGGGGGTGGTCGGACTGGTGCTCCTCTTCGTCGGCCCGACGCGGGCGCGGAACCGCCGGTTCGGCGTCCTGTGCCTCCTCCTGATCATCCCGCGGATCCTCCTCTTCGCCAAGTGGAGCATCTGGGACGCAGGGTCGGTCTGGGGTCCCCGTTTCCTCCTTCCCGTGGTACCTGTGCTCACCTTGACCCTCATCCCCGTCCTGCTGGCCACCGACCGCCGCCGGGTCACCGGCGTCCTGGTCCGGGTGCTGGCGATCGCCCTGGCCGCGGTGGCGGCGATCGTCAATTTCCTGTCCGTCCGCCTCTTCTACGGGGAATGGCTGGGAGCGACGGCCAATCCCTACTGGCGGGCCCTGTTCGGCATCCATGGCCCCAACACCTCCAACGCTCGGGCCAGGCAGGTCGACTTCCAGTTCGCCACCTCACCCATCTGGGGGGACGTCATCCTGATCCGGCACCACATCGCCGAAGTGGCCGGGATGTGGTGGGTCATCGGGCATGGGGTGGTGGGCTGGGTCCTGCTCGGGGCCGGCGCCGCCATCCTGGTGGCCGCAGCCGTCGGCACCCGCCGGACTCCGGATCCCGGGCCCCCCCGAGAGACGCAGCCCACCACGACGACCATCCCGGCGGACCATCCGGATGAAGTCGCAGCGGCGGACCACAGCCCGGACCCCGTCCCCAGCGGCTAGCTGTCCGGCGCCGCTCCGAGCCGGCCGGCCAGGGGGCCCAAGGCACCGAGTGCCTCGTCGGGAAAGGCCATCCGGGTCACCGTCAGTGACTCGAACTCGGCCCGCAGGGCGGTGTGGACCTCGGCCACCACGGCCGGGTCGACCAGGGGCAGGAGGAGGACCGCCGCGGGGCCGTCTGTCACCACGGCTGCGGGAGCCCCCGCGGTCGATCCGGCCAGGACGGAGCGGATCGTCTCGGCCAGCACCCGTGGGTCGGAGGTGCCGGAGGGGTCGCGCACGACGACGCCGGGCACTGCGGGGGTGGCGAGCAGCCCGAGCCTTGAGGAGGAGACGTCCGCGAGCATGGAGATCGAATCGTGGAGCGGATGGACCGTACTCCCGGGCACGTGCGTCCACTGGACGGGGACCTCGGTGATCCGGAGACCGAGACGGTGGGCCCGGACCAGCACCTCGACATCGAAGGCGAACCGATCGATCCGCACCAGGTGGAACAAGAGGCGGGCGACGGAGGTGTGAAAGGCCTTGAAGCCGCACTGGGTGTCGTTCAGGCCGAGACCGGTGCCGGTGGTGACGCAGCGGTTGAAGAGCCGGCCCATGACCGACCGCATGGCGTACGAGCTCTCCACCATCGAATCGGCCAGCGCCCGCGATCCGATGGCCACGTCGTTGACCCGCAACCCGTCGAGGAGCCTGGGTATGGCCCGCGGGTCGATGGCCATGTCAGCGTCCATGTAGGCCGTGTAGGTGCTCCGGGCATGTGACACCCCGGTTCTCACCGCCGCTCCCTTGCCCCGGTTGACCGGATGGCGGACCACCCGGTGGTGGGGGAGGTGGGTGAGCAGGGAGCGGGCGGTGGCCGAGGTGGTGTCGGTGCTGCCATCGTCGACGATCAGCAGTTCGGTCCGCCGGATGTCCACTGCCCCGTCACCAACCGCGGCGTCGAAACGCTTGATGCCTTCGGAGAGCCGGTGGGCCTCGTTGAAGGCCGGAACGACGATGGTGAGCTCGAGTGTCATGATCGTGGACCTCCGACCCTAGGTCGCAGGTCCGGCGGTGGGGGGTCGCCGCCCACCTTCTAGGGTTGCGCCGCCCCGACGAACCCTTCGGACCACACCGGGTCGAAGGTGACCACGGTGCCGGTGTGGGCTGCCTGGATGATCGTGGCACTCCCGTATGCCGTCGGTTGTCCGTCCAACGTGGGGCCCACGTACATGACCACGTGGTCGATACCCGTCCCGCCGAAGTCGTAGAAGAGCAGATCACCGGGCTCGAGGTCGCTGGGGTTCACATGGGGGAACGCGGCGTACTGGTCGGCCGCCGAATGGTCCATGGACACGCCCGCGTTGGCCCACGCCAGCATGGTGAGCCCGGAGCAGTCCACCCCGGCCGAGCTGGCACCGCCCCACACGTAGGGGACACCGAGGTACTGCATGGCCGCATGCACGGCGGCCAGACCCGCGGCTGTGGGGCTGCCGCCGTAGGCGAAGGTGACGCCCCCCGCGCTACTGGCCGCCTGGTTGGCAGCCGAGGCGGCATTCTCGGCCGCCTGGCTTCCCCCGCTGACCGTGCTGGCCACCTGGGCCGCCTCCGAGGCCGCGTTCGCCGCGGCCTGGGCCGCCGCCGGAGAGGTTGCCGAAGACGCCTTCCTGGCCGCCGCGGCAGCCTGGACGGCGGCCTGCTCGGCGATCTGTTGGGCGAGGGTCCCTTTGACCTGGTTGAGGGTCGCCTCGGACAGGGAGCTGGCGGCTCCGGCCCTCTGGCGAGCCTGGTCCTCGATGCCGAGCTGGGTGGTCTGCGCCTGCTGCTCGGACAGGAGCTTGGTCCGGGTGGCGGAGAGCTTCTCTTGGCCGGCCTGCACCCGGGCCACGTCCAGAGCCGCGTCGCCCGCACCCAGCTTCTCGTAGAGATTCCGGGTCTGGGCCCCGGAGGTGGGAGCCGAGAAGATCTGGGCCACCGCGGTCGTCGCGGTGTCCTCGATGTAGGCCTGAACGGCGTCGCTGCGCAACTCGGTGCGCTCGGTGGCGAGTTTTGTCCGTGTGGCATCGATGGACGCCTGTGTCGCCTGCAGCTCCGACCTCGTGGTGGTCAATTCGACCACGGACTGGTCGTACTGCTCATCGGCCCGGTCGAGCTCCTCCTGCTCCCTGGAGATCTGGCTCTCCAGCTTGGCCACCTGGGCCTCGGTGGCGTTGATCTGGTCCTGTGAGGTGGACGAGGCGCCGGGAGCCGGTGCTGAGGCACTGGCGGACGAGGTGGCCGTGGTGGGCGGCGAGGCCCCGGTGGCCCCGGCGGTCCCGGGCCCGACGGCCAGGCCGAGGAGCACCGCCGAGCACAGGGCGATCACGGTGAGGCTGGAGCGGCGCAACCGACCACGGTCGGCCCCGCCCCGGCGCCGGCGGTCTCCGTCGCCGATGAGGGCGCGCGAACCGTGGCGGGCGGTCGATCGTCTGGCCCCGACAGAAGCCACTGTTGGCACGCTGTTCTCCCTGCCCATGGGTTGAAACGGGTGAAAGTGCTGTTCACCACCACTTTTA
>JBEKIU010000031.1:0-29297 GCA_050011635.1 Acidimicrobiales bacterium | reverse complement strand
GTGTACATCGCCATGGGTCAGACTGCCGAGAACGTGGCCGAGTACAAGAAGGTCAGCCGTGAGGAGCAGGACGAATTCGCCCTCCAGTCCCAGACCCGCGCCGTCGCCGCCCAGGAGTCGGGCTTCTTCGAACGCGAGATCATCCCGGTGACCACCCCCAACGGGGACGTGGTCACAAAGGACGATGGTCCACGGCCCGGCACCACCCTGGAGGGATTGGCCGGGCTGCGGCCAGTGTTCCGGGAGGGCGGCACCGTCACCGCCGGCAACGCCTGCCCGCTCAACGACGGGGCCGCCGCGGTGATCGTGATGAGCGACACCAAGGCACGCGAACTCGGCATCACCCCGTTGGCTCGGATCGTGGCCAGCGGGGTCACCGGGCTCAATCCCGAGATCATGGGGCTGGGGCCGATCGGCGCGATTCGCCAGACCCTGACCAGAGCGGGCATGACCATCGACGACATCGATCTCGTGGAGATCAACGAGGCGTTCGCCGCCCAGGTGGTTCCCTCGGCCAAGGAGCTCGGCATCAGTTACGACAAGCTGAACGTGAAGGGCGGGGCCATCGCCCTCGGTCATCCCTTCGGTCAGACCGGTGCCCGCATCATGACCACGTTGCTCAACGCCCTCGAGGACACTGGCAAGACGATCGGACTCGAGTCGATGTGCGTGGGAGGCGGCCAGGGAATGGCCATGATCGTCGAACGCCTCTCGTAAGGCGGCCGGTCCGGCCGGACCTCTCACCCCACGTCGAGTGGGGTGTGCCGGCGGCATCTTGATCCACTGGAATCGCCCGAATTATCGGCTGTAGCCGATATCGAATCGTGCCGCCTATCGGCTGTAGCCGATAATTCGGCCAATTTGAAATATTCGATGATGCACCCTGTCCAGTCGAGTCGTCTCGACTCACCCAGTCGTCTCGACTCCTGGGGTGTCGCAGGTCGATTCGGCCGGATCCCGGCCGCACAAGTGATCGACTACCGACGGACCTCGGCGATGAAGGCGGCGAACGCCGGCTCCCACTCGTCGGTCCACTGCGATCGGAGGGGCGGCGGCATTCCGGCGAGCATCCCGTCCCGCTGCTCGGAGGTCAGGCCCTCCCGAACCAGGCCGAGGGCCAGCCACGGCTTGTCCCCCCGGAACGACTGCAGGGCGTGGCCGGGGAGCTGGGACCACTCCTCGGGGCTCATCCAGGCCGAGGCGATGGGCAGCACCGTGTCCTCTTCCTCCTTCAGATGGGGACGCAGCGTCGTGTCGACGGTCGAGATCGCTTCGACGACCGCCTGACCTCCTTCGGCCGAGGGCGAGGCCCGCCAGGCGGCGATGGTGGCCCAGGCCCCGTCCATCGGTTCGTAGAGCAACTTGTGCTGATCGTCGATGCGCTCGAGCAGTGCCTTCTCGTGCGCGCACCGCTCCTCCAGCAGCGGGTAGATCATCTCGTCCTCGCCGGCGTGATGGACGTGCAGGAACTCGAGAACGTTGTCATAGAACGACGAGATGATCTCGACTCGATCGGGATCGACCCCGGCCTTGCCGACGAGGTCCGGAGCCGCGTCCAATGATCCGAGGAGGGCCTGGTGGACCGCGATCATGTCCGAGGTCTGGGTGTTGAACTGGCCTGGTGTGTTCATCGTCCGCCTCTCGTGGTCGCTGGTCGCTACGGCTGCGCTACGGCTGCGCATCGGCTGGAAATTACCATGCGTCGCGCCGGCCACTCCGGCGCGTTGGATCCGTTGAAGGCCCACACCAACCCTCCCGAATCGGTGTCGGCGGCGGGATCCGCCGCCAGAAGGAACTCTGACCCGGCCCCGACCCGACCGCTCAGTCCGGGATCTCGTCGATGGCGTACTCGGGGCAGTTGGCGATGGCCAGGCGGGCCTTGTCCTCGAGGTCCGCCGGCACGGTGCCGTCACCCACCACGGTGGACAACCCATAGTCGTCCACGTCGAAGAGCTGAGGAGCCAGGCCATAGCAACGGGCGTGGCCCTGGCACTTCTCCGGATCGACCCGGATCCTCACGGGAACACCACCGGAAGCCGGCGGGGCCCCCGGACCTGGCCACCGGCCCAGGTCACCTCGGCGCCGTCGGCCAACCTGAACTCGGGGATGTGCCCCAACCACTCCTCCAGCGCCACCCGCAGCTCCATACGGGCCAGATTAGAGCCCGCGCACCGATGGATACCCGAGCCGAAGGCCACATGGCGGTTGAGCTCACGGTCCAGTACGACGTGGTCGGGGTCCTCGAACGCCTCCGGATCGCGGTTGGCGGCCGGGAAGTTCATCAGCACCTTGTCGCCGGCCTTCATCGGGCAGCCCTGGAACTCGATGTCCTCGGTGACCACGCGAGCCATGGTCACCGGTGAGTACGCCCGCAGGAGCTCCTCGACGGCGAGGGACATCAGCTCAGGCTCGGCCACCATCCGCCGTCGGTCCTCGGAATGGGTGGCCAGGTGCCAGAGCGAGGATCCGATGGCGCTCCAGGTGGTGTCGACCCCGGCGATGAGAACCNNNACCACACTCTCCTCCACCGGCGTCCCGTCGACATCGCTGTGCAGCAGATCGCTCAACAGGTCATCACCCGGCTCGCTCTTGCGCCGGGCCACTTCTCCGATGAAGAAACTGATCAGCCCGTCGGCGCCGCGGTGGCGGCGCTCGGGATCGTCGGCGAACTCGAGGACGTCGCGCACCCAGCCGGTGAAGGTATCCGACAGGGAGCTCGGCACCCCGAGGATGGAGGCGATCACCCGCACGGGGATCTGCTGCGCGTAGTCGCCGGCCGCGTCGGCCGAGCCCGACATGACGAAGCCGTCGACCAGCTCGGCACACAGCTTGCGGGTCATCGGTTCGTACTGCTCCACCCTCCGGTGAGAAAACCACGGCAGGAGAAGCCGCCGGGTCCAGGTGTGCAGCGGGGGATCGGCGGAGATCGGGGGGACCCCGTACTTGAGCACCGGCTCGCCGGACGGCTGACCGGCAAACGGGATGACACTGATCTGGGTCGAGCTGAAATGGCCGATGTCGTGGGCCATGTCGACCACGTCCTGGTAGCGGGTGGGCAGCCAGGTACTCCCTCGGCGGTCGGTATGGGCCACTGGACAGGTCCGGCGCAATTCGTCCCAGATGCCGAACGGCTCGGCCACGTAGGCCGGGTCCAGCACGTCGAAGTCGGTATCCCAGTGGGTCACAGGGGGCAGTTCGGACATGGTGCTCCTCGTGTCGATGCCGAAGCATCAGGCGCCGGCGATCGGTTCCATCTTGGCACGCGGTCGATCGGACCCGTCCCGCCCGCCGGACCGGTCCGACCCGGGGGCGGGTCTCGGGTCTCCCTCAGATGGTCAGCCCGCCATCGACCGAGAGGACGGCGCCCGTGGTGTACGACGACTCGTCGGAGGCGATGAAGGCCACGGAGGCGGCGATCTCGGCCGGAGTGGAGAACCCCATTGGCGTCATGATCTTGGTCAGTTCCTTGACGTCGGCCCCTTCGGGCAGCTCGAAGGCGCCGATCAGCGGGGTGTCGACCCCGCCGGGAGCCACCACGTTGACCCGCACCCCTCGTGACAGGTACTCGGCGGCCAGGGCCTTCGAGAACATGAGGAGGCCGGCCTTGGAGGCACAGTAGGCGGCTGAGTACGACTGCCCCATCAGCGCGGTGTTCGAGGCCACGTTGACGATCGAGCCCCCACCTTCCAGCAGGTGGGGAAGGGTGGCCCGGCAGACCAGGAACGGGCCGGTCAGGTTGACGGCCAGGATCTGCTCCCACCGGTCGAGGGGCATGTCCGCCGTGTTGTAGAAGCCGCCGATGCCGGCCACGTTGCACACCACGCTCGGAGGTCCGAGGGCGGCGGCGGTCGACTCCACCGCCTCGGCCACCGACGACTCGGAAGTGACGTCGCACCGGTAGGCGGTGGCCGTGCCCCCGGCCGCGGCGATGGCGTCGACGGTGGCGTCCAGATTGTCGACAGCCACGTCGAGCGCAGCCACCCGCGCCCCCTCGCGGGCCAGCCGGCGGGCGACCGCCCGCCCGATGCCCGAGCCGGCGCCGGTCACCACGGCCACCTTGTCCTCGAAGCGGCGGCCGGTGTGCGAGCTGATGGCCGCGTCGGCGGCGTCGTGCTCCGCTCCCCCCTGGCCCAGTGTGACTCGCTGGATCGGACTCATGAGCCCCCCTTGTTCGGTGGTGCCGGCGAGTAGGTCTCGCGCAGTGCATGCTTCAGTATCTTCCCGGCCGGATTGCGCGGTACCGACGGCACCAGCTCGAGCTGTTCGGGAATGGCCTGCACCCGGAGCCCACTGCCCTTCAGGTACGCGGTCATCTCGTCGAAGGTGAAGGCGGCACCCTCCTTGAGCGCCACCACGGCACAGGCCCGCTCGCCGGTCTTTCGGTCCGGGAGGCCGATGACGGCCACATCGGCCACCGCGGGGTGGGCGTAGAGGAGGTCCTCCACCTCCTTGGCCGAGATGTTCTCGCCGTGCCGGATGATGACGTCCTTCAGCCGCCCGGTGATGGTCACGTAGCCTTCCTGGTCGACGATCCCGAGGTCGCCGCTCCGGAAGTACCCGTCGTCGTCGAAGGCCTCGGCGTCGAGGGCGGGGTCGAGGTAGCCACGGATGACCTGGGGTCCCTTCAGCCGGATCTCCCCCTCCTGTCCGGGCCCGGCCCGCTTGCCGTCGAGACCGACCACGATGAGCTCCACCCCGGGCGTGGGCCGGCCCTCGGTGTCGGCCAGCTTCTGGTCGGGGTCCTCGGTGGTGGCCATGACCACGATGGGCGCCTCGGTGAGGCCATAGCCCGAGACGATGCCCACCCCGCCGATCTCGCGCTTCAGGTCGTAGTGGAGCTGCGGTGGCTTGGGGGCGCCACCACCGGGGTAGGAGCGGATGTGGGGGAAGATGGAGCCTCCCCCGGCCGCCCGTTGCGCCTCGAGGTAGGCCAGGTGGAAGGTGGTCCCCGACCCGGCCAGCGTCACCCGGTTGGCGGCCAGGTAGGCCGGGGTGGCCACCGCGTTGAAGGACTCGGTGATGAGGAGACGGCATCCGGTGAACAGGGCGGCGATGAGCCATCCGATCCCGCCGATGTGGGTGAAGGGGAACACCAGACCGGAGACGTCGTCGGGTCCGATGTCGAGGCATTCGGACATGGCCAGCGCCGACGCCATCACTGTCAGATCCGAGTGCTGGGCCCCCTTGGGGTCGGCGGTCGTCCCCGAGGTGTAGAAGAGCCAACGGATGGGCGCGTCCGCCGCCGTGGTCGGGGGTGGCGCCACCTCGGGCAGGTCGGCGGGGTCCCCATCGGGCAGGTCGCGATCGACCACCAGCACCGACAGACCGTGCCGGGTTCCGGCGATCTCGAGGGCCATGGCCTCGTAGTCGAAATCCCGGTAGATGGTGGGCACGATCAGCAGGGAGGCCTCGCTCTGGGCGGTGATGAAGCCCACCTCGCGGGTCCGGTAGATGGGGATGAGGGGGTTCTGGCGGGCTCCGAGGCGGGCCAGCGCGCCCACCAGCACCAGCGACTCGTTCCAGGTGGGCAGCTCCCAGCTCACGCTCGTTCCCCCGGTCACCCCGTAGTCGTTGAAGAGGCCCGCCGCCGCTCGCAGGCAGGCATCCCGGTACCCGGCGAAGGTGAGCTCCTTGCCGGTGTCCTCGTGGGCCAGGACGGCGTCAGGGGTGGCCGCGGCCCGGCGCTCGATCAGCCCCCACAGGGTGGGCGCTCCGACCCAGCCCCGGGCCGCGGTGCGCCGGTCGAGCTCCTCGATGAAATCAGCCATCAGGCCGTCGTCGACCACAGCTGGTCGGTGTAGGTGTCAGTGCCCGGGACGGTGCCGATGAACGGCGAAGCCCACTGCACCCGGCCGAGGCCCGACCCGGCGATCGCCCCGGCCTGGTGGGCGAAGACGGCGTCCCACGAGCCGGCCGGCGCCTCGTCGAGGAACCACAGCAACAACACCCGCCGGTCCACCGACTCGGTGCGGGGAACGTCGCCGGGTGCGTCGGCCAGCAGGGGGAGTGGGCTGAAGGCCAGCACCGTGGCCACCGCCGACCCGGGCAGCACCGAGGGCAGGTACTCCTCCCGGTACCAGGCACCGACCTGTTCGGGGGTGGCTTCCCCTTCCGGTTCGACGAACACCGACACCATCCCCGGGAATCGGTGGTCGAGGGTGAGCTCTGCCGGCACGCCGTCCTCCTCCCGGCGGTGCTCCCACTCGAAGTGGTAGAGACCGGTGTGGATGTGATCGCGATCGGTGAACATCCGCCCCGCGGCGTGGAGCACGTTGACCTGGTCCACCGCCCACCGGTTCCACTCGTCGTGGTGACCGTCGAGCACGTAGTAGAGGCCGAGGTAGCTGCCGATCTCCGGATCCGAGACCAGGGCATCGGCCCCCTGCGGGTAACGCAGGGCCTTCAGCGGGGCGGTGGCT
This sequence comes from Acidimicrobiales bacterium, assembly GCA_050011635.1. GTDB lineage: Bacteria > Actinomycetota > Acidimicrobiia > Acidimicrobiales > RAAP-2 > Bog-756. The sequence continues at coordinate 22,878 of JBEKIU010000031.1, read as the reverse complement.
ACGAAACGGGCCCCGGCGAAGTTGTAGGCGCCGATCTGGCACCCCGCGTAGAAATGGTCCCGCTCGTACCACCGGTTGTAGGCCACCTGCCGGCCCCGGTGCGGCTCCACCAGGGTGTACAGCATGGTGCCGATGCGGATGGGATCGTCGGTCACGCCCCCCTGGGCGGGGGTGGATCTACCAGTCATGGTGCTCGTGCTCCGTTCGTCGGCCGTCGGGGCCGTGGTCCGGACCGCTCCTCACCGCACCGCTACCGGCGAGGCCACGGATGCGGCCCGATCGGCCAGGGTCCTCTTGTCTACCTTCATCATCGAGGTCAGGGGAAGGCTGTCGACCACCGCGACCCGGTCGGGCGCCTTGTAGTCGGCCAGGGAGGAGCGGGCCGCCTCCCGAAGGACGGCCAGCAGCCGGTCGGCCGGGAGCCGCTCGCCGCCCGCCGGCACCACGAAAGCCACGCCGATCTCGCCCAGGACGGGGTCGGGGACACCCACCACTGCGACCTGTTCGACGGCCGGATGGGCGCCGAGCACGGCTTCGACCTCGGCCGGATAGATGTTGTAGCCGCCACGGATGTAGAGCTCGTTGGCCCGGCCCACCAGATGGAGGCACCCGTCGTCGTCGACGAAGCCGAAGTCGCCGGTGGTCAGCCAGCCGTCGCCGGCCAGGACCGCTCGGGTGGCGTCGGTGTCGTAGACCAGCCCGTCCGCCCCCGGACCGGCCGGTGGACCGCCCCAGTAGCCGCGCATCACCGCGGCCGAACGCAACCGGACCCGCCCCACCTCGCCGGACGCCACCGGCCTGCCGTCGTCGTCGACGATGGACAGCTCGACCCCCGGCACCGGTCGCCCCACCGAGTTGGCCACCACCTCGTCGGCGTCGCCGGGGACGGTCCCGGTGCCGAGCGACGCCTCGGTCGAGGTGTAGCGCACCACCACCGGCACCCCGAACCGCAGGCGCAAGGAGGCCACCAGCTCCGGCGGAACCCGGGACGCCCCGGTGCCCACGATCCGCAACGAGGACACGTCCGTGGCCCCGAGGTCGGGGTGGGCGAGGACCAGGGCCCACTGGGTGGGGACGCCCTGGGCCACGGTGATCCGCTCCTCACCGATGACCCGGACGGTGTCGGCCGCCCGCCACGGGGTCGGGGTGATCACCGTGGTCACCGCATTGGCGATCTCGTCCCAGGTGCGGGTCATGGAGCCCACATGGGCGAACGGGAGCGGCGAGAGGCGCCGGTCCCCCGGCTCGGACAGCACGTCGGTGCCCGACGCCACCGCGGCCAGGGCGTCATGGTCGAACACCGCCCCCTTGGGCAACCCGGTGGTGCCACTCGTCCACACCACGGCCACCGGATCGGTCGGCCACAGCTCGGGAAACCGGGCCGGCGGTGGGCCGGTCATGGCGTCGGTGATCGCCGAGCGCCGGAGCACGTCCCCCGTCGGTCCGGCCGGCGGCGTGGCGTCGTCGTCGACCACGGTGACCGCCGGCCGCGTCCGGTCGATGATCGACAGAACCTCGCGTTCGCCGAGGCGGAGGTTGATGCCCGACGTGATCGCCCCCAGCCGGGTGGCAGCGGCGAAGCAGACCATGTAGTCGATCGAGCTGGGAAGCATCAGGCAGACCACCGCGCCGCGGCCCACGCCTCGGGCCGCGAACAGCCCGGCGACGCCGTCGGCGGCTCGGTCCCACTGGGCGAAGGTCAGGTGCCGGCGGGGGGATTCCCCGGTCTCGGGCTCGACGTAGGCCTCGGCGTCGGCATTGGTCGTTGCCGCGGCCCGCAGGACCTCCACCACGGTCTGCCACTCCCCCGCAATCTGACGCACCGTCATACCGGGGCCGACTGTAACAGGGCCGTCGCGCCCCGCTCTGCGCCGTCTCGACCGTGCGCCGCCCCGACCGTCAGAAGGTGAGGACGCCGCGGGCCAGCTTGCCGGCCTCCATGTCCTCCACGATCTCGCGGAATCCCTCGAGGGGGCGCTCCTCGGTGACCAGCTCGTCGAGCATCAGCTTGCCGGACAGGTAGAGCTCCACCATGAGCGGGATGTCGTGGTGCGGGCGGGACGATCCGTAGCGGCAACCGAGGAGGCCGCGGTCCACGTAGGCCAGGGCGTTCACGTCCACCGATACCTCCGTCCCCTGGGGCGGGATGCCGATGGCCAGCGCGTTGCCGCCCCAGTCGAGCACGTCGAGGGCGTGACGGAGCACGGCCGGATGGCCCACGCAGTCGAACGACCAGTTCACCCCACCGGTCCAGCCCAGAGCCCCGGTCACCTGCGCCGGCCCCGGTGGGACCAGCTCGCGGATGGCCGCCACCGCATCGGTGGACGAGGCGTCGACGAAGTGGGTGGCCCCGAACTGGCGGGCCAGCTCCTCCTTGGAGGCCAGGGTGTCCACGGCGATGATCCGGCTGGCGCCGGCCAGGCGCAGACCCTGGATCACGTTGAGGCCGACGCCGCCGACGCCGAAGACGGCCGCCGTCTCCCCGGCCTGGACCTTGGCCCGGTTGAGCACCGAGCCCACGCCGGTGAGGACCCCGCAGCCGATGAGGCAGGCCGAGGTCATGGGGACGTCCTTCGAGATCTTGACGGCTTGGACTTCCTTGACGATGGTCGACTCGGTGAACACCGACGTCCCGGCGAAGTTCGAGGCCGGCTCGCCCTTGAACGTGAAGGGCTGGGAGACGTTGCCGAGCGTCTTCACGCACCAGGTGGGGTGACCGGTGCTGCAGGCCCGGCAGTGGCCACAACTCTGCAGGGTGGCGATGACGACGTGGTCACCGACCTTGACCGCGCTCACCTCGGACCCGACGGCCTCGACCACCCCGGCGCCCTCGTGACCGAGCACGGAGGGTGCCTTCCACGGGATGGTCCCGTTGATCACGGACAGGTCGCTGTGGCAGACACCGGCGGCCCCGATGGCCACCCGGACCTCGGTGGGCCCCGGGTCCCCGACACTCAGCTGGTCGGTGACCTCCACGTCGTCACCGGTGTACACGATGCCTCGCATGGCATCCCTCCCTCTCTTTTCCACTGATTGGAACTCATCGAACGTCTACTGATCGGAGCGCGTCGGACAAACTGATCGAACCTTTCGGACCGAGGGCCGGCACGACCGGGTCATGCCGGCCGAGGGTGCCCGTCCCGCAGCTCGCGCTTCAGCACTTTGCCGCTGGCGTTGACGGGAAGCGAGTCGACGGCCACCACCTGCCTCGGGACCTTGTAGTTGGCCATCCGTTCGCGGGCCCACGAGATCAGACCGTCGAGGTCGCCTGGGTCGCCGTCCGCCGCCGGCACCACCACGGCCAGGCCCACCTCGCCCAGCCGCCGGTCGGGCACGCCGACCACGGCCACCTGCGCGACTCCGGGGTGGAGCCGGAGGACGGCCTCGACCTCGGCCGGGTAGACGTTGAACCCGCCGCTCACGTACATGTCCTTCAAACGGTCGGTGATAGTGACATTTCCCGCGTCGTCCATCCTGCCCACGTCCCCGGTATGCAACCATCCGCCGGTGTCGATGGCCTCGTCGGTGGCCTCGGAGTCGTTGAAGTACCCCCGCATGACGTTGTACCCGCGCACGACGATCTCGCCGGCCTCGCCCCTCGGGAGCTCAGTCCCGTCGCCGTCGACGATCCGGACGTCCACGTCTGGGATGGCCCGGCCCGAGGTTCCCGAGATCACCTCGGCGGAGTCGCCCCGTCGGCACATGGTCACCGTCCCCGTCGCCTCGGTCAGCCCGTAGGCCGTGAGCACGGTCTCGATGTCGAGGTCGGACCACAGCCCCTTCACCAGCTCGACCGGGACCACGGCGGCGCCGGTGACCACCAGGCGCAGCGAGGAGAGGTCGAACCCCTTGCGTTCGGAGTGGTCGAGGATGGACTGGAAGATGGTCGGTGGCCCCGGAAGCACGGTGATGCGCTCGGTCTCGATCCTCGACATGACCCGGTCCACGTCGAAGACCGGCTCGGGCACCATGGTGGCCCCCGTCATCAGGCAGGCCAGGATGCCGGCCTTGTAGCCGAAGGTATGGAAGAAGGGGTTCACGATGAGGTAGCGGTCCCCCCGGCGTAGCCCGACCACCTCGGACCAGGTGGCGAACGTGCGCAACGTCTGGCCGTGGGTGGTCATGGCCCCCTTGGGCAGCCCGGTGGTCCCCGAGGTGAACACCAGGTCGGAGAGGTCCCCCGAGGTGATGGAGGCGGTGCGGCCGGCGGCCACGTCGGCCGAGCAGGCCCCACCTTCCTGCAAGAAGACCTCCCAGTCGACCACCGGGTCCCCCTTGGCCGTCGACGGACCCCCGACGCCGTCACCCCGACGGAGGACCACCACCCGATCGAGCTCGGGCACCTTGGCGCCCGAGACCACCGCCTCGTCGAGGAGCCGCGTGTAGTCGTTCCCGAGGAACCCGTCGACGGTGAAGAGCAACCGGGCCCCGGACTGGGCCAGGATCTGCGCAGCCTCGGCCCCTTTGAACCGCGTGTTGAGCGGCACCAGGAGGGCTCCGGCGCCGACCGCGCCGAGCGCGGCCACCACCCACTCGGCACAGTTGGGTGCCCAGATGGCCACCCGGTCGCCGCGTTCGATCCCGTTGGCCACGATGGCCCGGGTGGCCGAAGCCACCTCATCGGCCAGTTGGTCGAAGGTGAGACGGATGGTCGAGCCGTCCGGTCCGTGGACGTCGACCACCGCCTCCAGCTCACCGAACCGGGCGGCGGCATCCTCCACCAGTCCGGGGATGGTCCCCCACTGAAGATCCCCTCGGGGATCGGTCACATCTGACACTCCGTCAGGGTAGTTCGATCGCCGGCTCAGGGATGCTGGCTGCTCACCGAGACCACTTCACCGGTCATGAAGGTGGCGTACTGGCTGGCGAGGAAGACGATGACGTTGGCCACCTCCCATACTTCGGCGCCGCGGCCGAAGACCTCGCGCCGGCTCAGCTCCTTCAGCTCCTCGTCGGCCATGACCTTGTTGAGGAACGGGTGGACGGCCAGGCTCGGGGAGACCGCGTTGATGCGGACGCCGTAGGGGACCGCCTCGACGGCCGCGCACCGGGTGATGGCCATCACCCCGGCCTTGGCCGCGGCGTAGTGGGACTGCCCGGCCTGGGCCCGCCAGCCGAGCACCGAGGCGTTGTTGACGATGACCCCTCCCCCGCCACGGGCGTAGAAGTGGCGGAGGGCGGCCCGCATGCAGCGGAAGGTCCCGGTCAGGGTCACGTCGAGGACGAGGGACCACTGGTCGTCGGTCATGTCCACCACGTCGACCTGCCCGCCGAGGCCGGCGTTGTTGACGGCCACATCGAACCGGCCATGGTGCTCCGCCGCCGCGTCGTAGAGGTGGACGACCTGGGATTCGTCGGTCACATTGCAGGGCACGGCCAGGGGCCGCTCGCCGGCCAGCTCGGCGAGGGCGTCCGCCGCCTCCCCCAGCCGGCGCTCGTGAGCGTCCGAGATGACCACCGTGGCCCCCTCCTCGACGCACCGTCTGGCCGTGGCGAACCCGATGCCGGTGCCGGCGGCGGCGGTGACGACCACCACCTTGCCGGTGAGGAGCCCGTGTCCCGGGGGGGGATCCGGGATCGCTGGCCCGCCGGTGTCGTCGTCTGTCATGCCGTCCCCTTGGGTTCGGGCGGCAGGCCGAGCACCCGCTCGCCGATGATGTTCTTCTGGATCTCGTTCGAGCCGCCGTAGATCGTCTCCGACCTGCTGAACAAGAAGGTGCGCTGGAACTCGTCCAGCTCGTACGGAAAGCCCTCGGCCACGACACCGGTCGGGCCCAGGACGTCGATGGCCAGCTCACCCATCCTGCGGTGCCAGCTGGCCCAGTAGAGCTTCATGATCGACGCCTCGGGTGGCGCCACCGGTCCGTCGATTCCGGAAAGGCTGCGCAGGGTGTTGTACCGGAGGATCTCGAGCTCGCCGAAGGAGCGGGCCAGGCGCTGTCGGATGACCGGATCCGATGCCGAGCCGTTGGCCCGGGCCGCGGCCATGAGATGGTCGAGCTCACGCCGGAAGGAGAGCTGGTGGCCGAGCAGCCCCACCCCGCGTTCGAAGGCCAGGGTGGCGAGCGCCACCTGCCAGCCGTCCCCCACCGCGCCGACCACGTTCGCCGCCGCGGTCCGGGCGCCGTCGAAGAAGACCTCGTTGAACTCGGAGGTCCGGGTGAGCTGGGTGATGGGGCGGACCTCGACGCCGGGCTGGTCCATCGGCACCAGGAGGTAGGAGAGGCCACGATGGCGGACCGAGCCCGGCTCGGTGCGGCAGACCACGAAGCACCAGTCGGACTGGTGGGCCAGCGACGTCCACACCTTCTGCCCGGTCACCACCCACTCGTCCCCGTCGAGCACGGCCCTGGTCTGCACGTTGGCCAGGTCACTGCCGGCCCCGGGCTCGGAGTAGCCCTGGCACCACAGCTCCTCTCCGGCCACGATCGGAGGCAGGAAGCGCGCCTTCTGCGCGGCCGTGCCGTAGTGGATGATCGTCGGACCGATGAGGCCCTCCCCGAGGATGCTCACCCGGCCCGGCGCCCTGGCCTTCACGTACTCCTCGTTGAAGATGACCTGGTGGGCGACGGATGCCCCGCGGCCTCCGTACTCGACCGGCCAACCCAGGCAGGTCCAGCGATCCGCGGCCAGCACCTTCTCCCACTCGAGGCGGGTCTCGAACCCGAACGTCTCGTCCCCCGATCCACCCCGGCCGCCGAGGGCGGCGAAATCGCCGACGACATGGGCGTCCAGCCAGGCCCGGACCTCGGCGCGGAATGCCTCGTCTTCGGGGCGGTCTCGAAGGTCCATGGCGGCGTGGTCCTGGCGTCTGTTGAGCGGATAGGCGGACAGGGACCCAACGGAGCCCGCGTCCGGCGGACCCTGCCCCTCGAAATCTGCCGAGACGCTACCAAACAGGTTTCGGGCTCCCCTGCGGCCGGCGCACCCCACGACGTGGGAACACACCGTGACCTGCGGGCGTTTTACCTGCTGGTCGTTGCCGCCGGGATGTGGGACGGATGCTTCCCTCCCCGCAGGCGGCGGAAAGAGGAGATGGAATGAACGAGAACCAGGGAACAGGCACCGGAGAGCGAGTGGAGCTCACCGACGAGGAGTGGAGGGCCAGGCTCTCCCCGGAGCGCTACGCCGTGCTGCGCCAGAAGGGCACCGAGCCCGCGTGGTCGGGAGCACTGCTGCACGTGGAGGGGAGCGGGATGTTCACCTGCGCCGGGTGTGGCGCGGCCCTGTTCCCGAGCGACACCAAGTTCGACTCCGGTTCGGGATGGCCGAGCTTCTACCGGGCGCTCGACGATGGTGTCATCAACGAGCACACCGACCGGACCTTCGGGATGACACGGACCGAGATCACCTGCGCCAGGTGCGGCGGCCATCTCGGCCACGTGTTCCCCGACGGACCGCTGCCGACCGGTCAGCGCTACTGCGTGAACTCGCTGTCGATCGAGTACGAGCCCACCGAGGACTGAGCGCCTCCCGCCCGCGTTTCCGTCGGCGGTGGGTCGTCGGCCACCATCCGCGCCTCGAGCAGCTCGAAGAGGTCGCCCAGCGCGCCGGCCTCGCGGGGACGGCCGGCGCGGACCAGCCAGCGGTCGGCGTCGGCCAGCGCCTGACAGGCCGAGAACACCTCGCCCTTCGTCAGGCGCACGGACGGAGCGAACAGGACCGGGGTCAACTTCCCGCTCCCACCGCTTCGTCCTCGGCGCCGGCGCTCCCATTCCCGAGGTCCGGGTCGGCGTCCATCTCCTGGTGCCGCTCGACCTTGTGCACGTCGACGGTGGCGAACCGCAGGCTGGCACCGACCTCGTCGGCCACGATCTCGACCTTGAACCGGCGATCGCCCTCCTCGGTCTCCCAGCTGCGCTGTTCGAGGCGGCCCGTCACGACGACCCGCATGCCCTTGGTCAGGCTGAGGGCGACGTTCTCGGCCAGGTCGCGCCACGTCACCACGTCGAAGAAGGAGGTCGACTCCTCCCACTCGTTGGACTCGCGGTTCTGCCACCGGCGGTTGACCGCCACGGCGAGGGAGGTGGTGGCCTGGCCGTCCCGGGTGTAGCGGATCTCGGGATCACGGGTCAGGTTTCCGATGATGGTGGTCGTCGTTGCCGGGCTCATGGTGTTCCTCTTCTCTCGTGTGCTCGAGTGCTCGAGTGTCGATGCCGGCGGACCCCCTCGGGATCCGGCCGGGCCGCCCGTTCGGGTGACGGGTCGATGATGGGCGGCCGACCTTGCCCGGATGCGACGCCGCCACTTGGCGGGAACCTTGCCCGCCCCACCGGGGAGCTTGCCCGCCCCACCGGGGAGCTTGCCCGCCCCACCGGGGAGCTTGCCCGCCCGTGCCCCCACCAGCGGCGGGACCGGTGATGAACGAAAGGGCGTCGTCCTACACTGTCGTGCCATGGACGCACAGAGCCGGGCTGCCAGCGACGCCGCCGAGGCGACGGCCGCGGGCACGTTCTACGGCTCCGACCTGTACACCGAGCCCGACGGAGATCCGGACACCTTGTCCAACCTCGGACCCCTGGCCCCGCTGGCCGGCATCTGGGAGAGCGCGGGTGGGGCCGACGAGCACCCGGTGGCCGGTGGGACCGAGCGGAACGCCTTCGTCGAGCGGTACGAGCTCCAGCCCATCGACCGGCAGACAAATGGACCCCAGCTGTTCTACGGACTGCGCTACCACACCCACATCGTGAAGCCCGGGGAGGTGGAGACCTTCCACGACCAGGTGGGCTTCTGGTTATGGGAGCCGGACACCAACGCAGTCATGCTCACGCTGGGCATCCCGAGGGGCCAGGTGCTCCTGGCCGGCGGCACCGCCGAGCCCGACGCCACCACCTTCGAGGTGCGGGCCGAGGCCGGCTCGGAGATCTTCGGGATCCTGTCCAACCCGTTCCTCCAGGAGGCGTTCCGCACCTTGAGCTACCGGATGTCCGTCACCGTGCATCCCGACGGCACCTGGTCCTACGAGGAAGAGGGCGTGCTGGCCATTCCGGACCGCACCGAGCCGTACTCGCACATCGATCGCAACACACTCACCCGGGTGGGCGAGCCCACACCGAACCCGTTGGCCCAGGCCATGGTCGTAGACGGAAGTCTCGGCATCGGCAACTTACGACACGAAAGCAGGATGTTCCCATGAACCACCTCATGCGAGAGCTGGCCCCGATCACCGACGAATCGTGGGGCCAGATCGACGCCGAGGCGACCCGGTCGCTGAAGCACTTCCTGGCCGCCCGGCGGCTGGTCGACTTCTCCGGCCCGCTGGGATGGGAGCACTCGGTGGTCGACGTGGGCCGGGTCGACGGCCTGCACAGCGGTCCCCTCGCTCCGGTCGAGGCCGCCCTCCGGCGGGTCCGGCCGCTGATCGAACTGCGGTCCCCGTTCTCGCTGGCCAAGTCCGAACTGGCTGCCGCCGACCGGGGGGCGTCCGATGTCGATCTCGATGCGGTCATCGCCGCCTCCCGCGCCGCGGCTCTGGCCGAGGACCATCTCATCTTCCACGGTTACGAAGAGGGTGGAGTCGGGGGGATCGTCGTCGCCTCCCCCCACGAGCCGGTGGCCATCAGCGACGACTACAACCACTATCCCGAACACGTGGCCAAGGCGGTCGCCGCGCTCCGGGCCGCCGATGTGGCCGGCCCCTACGCCATCGCGCTCGGGCCCCGCTGCTTCACCGGCGTGACCGAGTCCACCGAACACGGCGGCTACCCGGTGTTCGAACATCTCCGTCAGATCCTCGACGGTCCGGTGGTGTGGGCGCCTGCAGTCGACGGAGCCGTCGTGCTGAGCCAGCGCGGCGGGGACTTCGAGCTGACGGTCGGCGAGGACTTCTCCGTTGGCTACCGGTCAGACGACGCCGACTCGGTCGAGCTGTTCATCGAGGAGAGCGTCACCTTCCGCATCAACACCCCCGAGGCTGCCGTCCACCTGGCCCACCACTGACGCCCCACCGGGGGCGGGCTCTCGCTCAGCCGCCGCCGAGGTCGGCCACCAACTCGATCCGGGTGGCATCACCCAGTTCGACGCCGGGCACGCCCTCTGGGTAGTTCGGATGGTCGACGGTAAGGAATGCGGGACCGGCACTGAACGCGGCGATCTGCTCGTCGGTGAACGGGAAGCGCACGTAGTGCACGGCCGAGGTGGTCTCCTCCCGGGTCAGATTGGCCTGATGGCTCGACTCGGCCACCGAGCCGACCACGGTGAGGTTGTCCCCGCTCCCGATGCGTAGCTGACATGCGCTCTCGATGCCCACGAGGCGCGGCAACCAGGTGCGCAGGTCCTCTTCGCTGGTCAGTTCGATGAACAAGGTGGCCGAGAGCTCACCCGGCGTCGGGAGCAGCCGGTTGTAGACGTCCAATTCGTGTTGGATCTGCGCATCGGTGACCATCTTCTCAGCCCGGGCCATCTCCTGGACTTGGAACCGGATGGTCAGCCGGCTCTCGAAGACCAGTGTCACCACCGGCCCCACCGATACCCGCCGGAGCTTCTTCGCCGCGATGACGTTCGACCGGAACTGGTCCCGCTCGCGCTCGTAGGCGCGCTGGTCGGCGATGTCCTCGAGGGTGAGCGGTCCCGTCGTGCTCATGACGATCTCCTGTCGGGTGGGGTGGGCGCCGGTTGCGAACGGCCGACGGCACCGACCCCGGCGGATGCCGGGGTCGGTGTTGCGATCGGCTCAGCGTGCCGGCCTCCCGAACCAGGGGCTAGGAGACGGAGGCCAGACCCTCGGTGAACCGACCGGCGTGGCTCTTCTCCGCCCGGGCCAGGGTCTCTAGCCACTCGGCGATCTCGACGAATCCCTCGTCGCGCGCCGTCTTGGCGAAGCCCGGGTACATCTCGGAATACTCGTACGTCTCACCTTCGATGGCCGACTTTAGGTTGTCCTCGGTCGGTCCGACGGGAACGCCGGTCACCGGGTCACCCACCTCGCGGAGGAAGTCGAAGTGGCCGAAGGCGTGTCCGGTCTCACCCTCCGCCACCGAACGGAACAGTGCGGCCACGTCCGGGTAGCCCTCGACGTCCGCTTTCTGGGCGAAGTAGAGATAGCGCCGGTTCGCCTGGCTCTCGCCGGCGAAGGCGACCTTGAGATTGGCCTCGGTCTTTGAATCCTTCAGTGCAGTCATGGGGGTTCCTTTCATGGGTGTTGTGGCAGGCACCACGGGTTGCTTAGTGGGACGGTGACAATGAAGGGCGGCTGGAGGCGGCCCGGTTCCGACGGCGTACCGCGGGCCGGCACTCGGGGCACAACCCGCGGAAGACGATCTCGGCCGAGCCGACGACGAATCCGAGGTCGGCGCCCTTCGGGATCTGCAGGTCCGGGAAGTCGGCCACCAGATCACGCACCCGGCCGCAGCTGCGACAGACCAGGTGATGATGGGGATGGTCCACGTTGGGGTCGAACCGGGTCATGCCGGTTCCCACGTCCAAGGAGGCGATCTCCCCGAGCTCGGCCAGGTCGTGGAGCGTCTGGTAGACGGTCTTGAGGGAGATCGTCTCCATCTCCCGGCTGGCTTCGGCATGGATCGCCTCGGCCGACGGGTGGGTCTCGTTGCCCTGGAGGAGCCGGAAGATGCACTGGCGCTGGGCGGTGACCTTGCGGCCGGTGGACCGGAACAATTCGGTCAGCTCGTCGGGCGTCCTCACGCCGTCCAGCCTACCACCAATGATTGTTTTTCAACAATCATTGTAGATAAGCCACCGCCAGAAGAGGTCGTCGACCCGTCCCAGAGCCCGACGCGCCGGCGACGGCGTTCGCGCCCACCTGTGGCAGGCTTTGTCCATGCCCGACCGCGTCCGCGTCTCCGAGCCGAGCACCGGGCGCTTCCGGCGGGACGTGGCGCTCGGCCGGCTGGCCTCGGAGTCGTTCGACGTGCTGGTCATCGGTGGGGGCATCACCGGCGCGGGGGTCGCCCTGGACGCGGCCAGCCGCGGCCTCAAGACCGCGTTGGTGGAGAAGGAGGACTTCGCCTCCGGCACCTCGTCGAAGTCGTCCAAGCTGGTGCACGGCGGCCTCCGCTATCTGCAACAGAACGAGTTCCGGCTGGTCTACGAGAACCTGGCCGAACGCCAGCGCCTGCTCGACAACGCCCCCCATCTGGTCTCACCACTCCCCTTCCTCATCCCCCTCTTCGGACGCGACGGGGTTGTCAACCGCGGCGTGGCCCGTGTCTACAGGACCGCACTTTGGCTCTACGACCTGACCGGAGGAGTCCGCATCGGACGGCGTCACGAGAAGGTGACCCGGGACCAGGCCCTGGCCCACATGCCCAACCTGCAGGCCGACCGGTTGGTGGCCGGCTTCCTCTACTGGGACGCCCGCACCGACGACGCCCGGCTCACCCTGGCCGTGCTCCGCACCGCGGTGATCGACCACGGTGCGGTGGCCGCCAATCACGCACCGGTGACCGCCCTCAGCACCGGAGCCGACGGTCGGGTCAACGGGGCCACGGTGACGCCCGAGGGCGGACCTTCCTTCGTGGTCAACGCGTCGGTGGTGGTCAATGCGGCCGGGGTGTGGGCCGACGAGGTGCGGGCCCTCGACGAGGATCGGAACCCCCACTCGATCCGGCCGGCCAAGGGCATCCACATCACCGTGCCCGAAGCTGCCTTCCCGTGCGACATCGCCGCTGTCATCCCGGTCCGTCAGGACCGCCGGTCGATCTTCGCGGTGTCGTGGGGTGACCAGGTCTACCTCGGGACCACCGACACCGAGTGGGACGGGCCTCTCGACGATCCGAGCTGCCTGCCCGAGGACGTCGACTACATCCTCGACGCGGCCAACGCCATCACCACCACGCCGATCGGCAGAACCGACATCACCGGCATCTGGACCGGGCTGCGCCCGTTGCTGGCCCCGGTGGCGGGCAGGCACGCGCCGAGCGAGCGGACGGCCGACCTGTCCCGCCGCCACACCGTCCAGACCTCGCCGGAGGGGATGGTCACCGTCACCGGGGGCAAGCTCACCACGTACCGAAAGATGGCCGAGGACACCGTCGACACCGCACTCAGGGTGCTCGGGCGTCGATCGGCTCCGTGCGTGACGAAGACCCTCCGGCTGCGCGGGGCCACGGCCCGACCCGCCCGGGCCCGGGCGCCCGACATCTCGGAGGCCGGGTCGGCCGGGCGCGCCCCCGTCGACGCCGCCACCACCGTGGCCGCCCACCTGGCCGGCAGGTACGGCACCGAGACCCCGGCCGTGCTGGCCATGGCCGACGGGCGACCGGAACTGCTCGACCCGCTGGTCCCAGGCCTCCACTACCTGGCCGCCGAAGCCGTCTATGCGGTGGAGGAGGAGATGGCCCGCTCGGTGGCCGATGTGCTCGACCGACGGACCCGGGCCTCCCTGCGCGACGCCCGCGGCGCGGCCGAGGCGGCCACCCGGGTGGCCGCCCTCATCGGTCCGATGCTGGGCTGGGACGAACGCCGCGCCGAGCACGAGGCGGCGGCGTACGCCGGTGCTATCCGGGCGGAACTGGTGCGGGCCGGGCTCGACCCCCAGGCAGGCCCGTACTCCCACGCCGTCGTCCACGGGACCGAGCCCGGGTGACCCAGCCCACGCCGGTCACACCCATCGACGCCACCCCGGACCGGGTCGGCGACCACCTGGAGGCGGCACGGGTCGAGGTCGACGGCGATCTCCGTCGGCGGCTGGGCGACGTCTGCGCCGTGGTCGACGACGACGCGTCCCGGGCCGAGGCCGGTCGCGACTGGTGGCCCGTGGCCATCGGATGGGCCGTCGACGGGCAGGTCCCGTCCCGACCCGCGGTCGTGGCCCGCCCAACCGACACGGCACAGGTGGCCGAGGTGCTCGCCCTGTGCCACCACGAGCGGATACCGGTGACACCCGCCGGTGGGCGCAGCGGTGTGTGCGGGGCCTCCATCCCCCTCTTCGGCGGGGTCGCCCTCGATCTGTGCGGGCTGGCCGGGGTCGGCGACGTCGACACCTTGTCGCTGGTGGCCGACATCCGGGCCGGCACCTTCGGCCCGGATGTCGAGGCCGCCCTCCGCGGCGGCTCCGGCGTCACGCTCGGGCACTGGCCCCAGTCGATGGACCTCTCCACCGTGGGCGGATGGTTGGCCTGCCGGGGCGCGGGGCAGTACTCCAACCGCTACGGGAAGATCGAGGACATGGTCATCGGCCTCGAGGTGGTGCTGGCGGACGGACGGGTGGTGCGGACCGGCGGGCACGGGCCGAGGTCCGCCACCGGCCCCGACCTGACCCAGCTGTTCGTGGGCAGCGAGGGCACGCTCGGGGTGATCACCGAAGGTCGCTTCCGGGTCCACCCGGTCCCCGGGGGTGAGGGGCGGCGGGCCTTCGGGTTCACCTCCTTCGCCGACGGCCTCGACGCCTGCCGGGGCATCCTGCGCCGCGGCGCCACGCCGGCCGTCCTGCGCCTCTACGACCGGACCGAGTCCGGCCGGTCGTTCGACCAGCCCGACACCAACGCCCTGATCGTCCTCGACGAAGGCGACCCGACCCTGGTCGAGGCCACCCTGGCCGTCGTCGACGAGGAGTGCGGGAGCGCCGCCCGCCTCGGGACCGACCTGGTCGAGCGCTGGCTCGGTCACCGCAACGACGTGTCCGCCCTGGCTCCGCTGTGGCGGGCCGGCGTGGTCGTCGATACCGTCGAGATCTCGGCACGGTGGCGGGCGTTGCCCGGGCTCTACGACTCGGTGGTGGCCGCCCTCGGCCGTGTGGAGGGCACGGCGGTCGCATCGTCCCACCAGTCCCACGCCTACACCGACGGCGCCTGCCTCTACTTCACGTTCGCCGGCCGGCCCCCCGCCGACCTCGATCCCGCCGACCACCGGTCCTGGGTGGCGCAGTACTACCGGCGGGCCTGGGACGAGGTGACCGAGGCCACCACGGACGCGGGGGGCGCCATCAGCCATCACCACGGCATCGGCATCAACCGGGCCCGCTTCCTGCCCGGAGCCCTCGGCGCCGGCTTCGAGGTGCTGGCCTCGGTCAAGCAGGCCCTCGATCCGCACGGCATCCTCAACCCCGGCAAGCTCGGCCTGCCCAGTCCGTTCGGCGTGGTCGGCTGGCCGTGAGCATCCTGGTCGTCGACGTCGGCACCTCGGGAGTTCGCGGCGCAGTGGTCCGTCCCGACGGCACCGTCGAGCACATCAACCACGTGCCCGTGCTCCCCGACACGCCCTTCCCCGGGCTGGTGGAGTTCGACGCCGAGGCCATGGCCGCCGCGGTGGTGGCGGTGGCCTCGCAGAGCCTGGCCGAGGGCGGCCGTGTGGACGCAGTCGGGATCGCCAACCAGCGGGCGTCGACCATCGTCTGGGACCGCGCTACCGGCTCGCCGGTAGGCCCGGGGCTCGGTTGGCAGGACCTCCGGACGGTGGGTACCTGCCTGGAACTTCAGTCACAGGGGATCAGGGTGGCACCCAACGCCTCGGCCACGAAGGTGGCCGCACTGCTGGACATGGCCGATCCGGACCGCTCGCGGTCCGAGCGCGGGGAGCTCGCCTTCGGCACGGTGGACACCTGGGTGGCGTGGACGTTGTCGAACGGGAGCCTGCACGTCACCGATGCCTCCAACGCTGGTGTGACCGGCCTCGTCCAGGCGGACGGATCCGGATGGAACACCGAGGTGCTCGCCGCGTTGCGCATCCACGAGTCGCTGATGCCCGAGATCATCGACTCGTCGGGTGCCGTGGGCCCGGCGGAGATCCTCGCCGGACGGCCGCTGATCGCCGGCATAGCCGGCGATCAGCAGGCATCCCTCATCGGACAGGGGTGCACCCTCCCGGGGCAGGCCAAGGCCACGTTCGGGACCGGGGGCATGCTCGACCAGTGCGTTGGCTCGGCCCGGCCGGTCCAGATGGCCCGCGGGGCGGCCGGCACCATCCCCATCATCGCCTGGCGGCGCGGCGGCAGGGTGACCTGGGGGGTCGAAGCCATCATGCTGTCGGCGGGGACCTGCGTGGAGTGGCTGCGCGACGACCTGGCCATCATCGACTCGGCTTCCGACTCGGCCCAGGTGGCCGCCCGCTGTGCCGACACCGGCGACGTGTGGTTCGTACCCGCCCTGCTCGGACTGGGCACGCCGGTCTGGGACTTCGGAGCACGGGGAACCTTCACCGGTCTCACCAGGGGGAGCGGGCGACCGGAACTGGTCCGTGCCGTCCTCGAGGGGGTGGCCCATCGGGGTGCCGACCTCCTCGAGGCAGCCATGTCCGACTCGGGCCTGCCCATCGTCTCGCTCCGGGTCGACGGCGGGATGTCCGCCAACCCGGTCTTCACCCAGGCCCTGGCCGACGCATGCGGCCGCCCCATCGAGATCGCCCCCGTGCTCGAGGCGACCACCCTGGGGGCGGCCTACCTGGCCGGCATGGCCGTGGGCACCTGGTCGGACGAGACCGAGGTGGCTGCGGCCTGGGCACCGCGCCTGGTGGTCGAGCCCGCCGTGGGCGACGACCAACGAGAAGGGGCCCGGACCCGCTGGCTCGAAGCCCGAAGCAGGTCGGAGGCCACCATCCCCGAGCTGTCCGCCCTTGACTTCTGAGTCCGCGGCCGTCGCCGGCCCCGGGGCCTGACCGGATCGGGCATTGAACCGCAGCACGGGTGACGCCTAGGGTGGGTGGACTACCACGCACGGCGCCGGGATCCACGGAACGGGTGGGTGCAGGAGAGGCAGGGGAGCGCATGAGCACGAGCACCGGCATCGGAACGGTGGGTCGTGAACCGGTGGTCAGCGGCCCCGTCCCCTCCATCGACGAGGCCGTGGCCACGGCCTCGCACCTGCACATGGCCTTGTCGGAGGTTCTCCTCGGGACCCCGAGGGCGGTCACCTTCGCTGTCGTCGCGGCCCTGTCCGGTAGCCATCTCCTCATCGAGGACGTCCCCGGCGTGGGCAAGACCGTCCTGGCCCGGGCCCTGGCCACCGCGCTCGGAGTCCAGCTGTCACGGGTCCAGGGCAATCCCGACCTGCTCCCCTCCGACATCACGGGCGTGACCGTCTTCTCCCCCGACACCGGGACGTGGGATTTCCGGCCCGGACCGGTGTTCGGCCACGTCGTCCTGCTCGACGAGCTCAACCGGACCCCGCCCCGGACCCAGTCCGCACTCCTCGAGGCCATGGAGGAGCAGCAGGTGTCGGTGGATGGCGAGTCGTGGCCGCTGCCCCGGCCCCACATGGTCATCGGCACCCAGAACCCCATCGGCCAGCTCGGCACCTACCCGCTGGTGGAGAGCCAGCTCGACCGGTTCGGGGTCTCCACCTCCATCGGGTATCCCGACACCGACGTCGAGACCCGCCTGGTCCTGCACCAGGGTGGTCGATACGCCCTCGACGCGCTGACCCCGGTGGCCGACCCGGCCCAGTGGGCGAGGGTCATCAATGCCACCGCGTCGGTGCAGGTGGTCAGCGCCGTGGCCGAGTACGCCGTCACACTGGTCAGGGCCACCCGCACCGCCGGCACCGTGCGCCTCGGCGCCAGCCCCCGGGCGGCCATCTCGCTGATCCGCAGCGCCCAGGCGTACGCGGTGCTGTCGGAGCGGGACTACGTCAATCCCCAGGACATCCAGGCAGTGGCGGTGGCATGCCTCGCCCACCGGCTCATCGCCGAGGGCGGCGGAGGCGACGGTCCGGCGCTCGTCACCCGGATCGTCGAAGAGACACCCGTTCCCCCCACGTGAGCCCGCCGACCGCCGACCGCCGTCCGCTGCTGCGGCGCACGGTCAGTGCGATGGCCACCGGACTGCTGGCCGGCGTGTGCGTGGTGGTGGTCATCCGGGCCGTCTTCGGGCCCGCGGTCGTCGTGGCCGGGGCGGCCGTCGGGCTGGTGGCCACGCTGGCCGGCGCGGTCGTTTCGTGGGGCGTGTTCGCTCGCCGCTCGGCGCGCCCCGATCCCCGTTGGTCGCCCGGTGGCGTCCGCCTCCGCGGCCGGCTGCACCCGGTGGCCTGGCTGGCTCCGGTGGCCGGCAGCGTGGTGGCCGTCCTGGCTTGGGCCGGGGTGTCCCATTCGAGCGGATCGGGTTGGGTGCAGGCCGTCGGAGCCCTGCTGGCCGCGGTCCTGGTCATCGGCCTCCTGGCGCCACTGGTGCCGGCCCGGCGGGCCGGCGTCACCTGTACGGCCAGCCCTTCGGACGGCCAGGCGGGACGGACGGCGTCGGTGACCATGGAGGCCAGCGGGCCCATCCGCATCCGGCCGCGACAGCCGACCGGTCCCGTGGCCCGTGCCGCGGGACCGGTCCGGGGACCGCGGACCGTCGAGGTGGCCCTCGTCCCGGCCCGGCGCGGGGTGCTGGACGAGATCGCCGTGGAGGTGGCCTCGTGCGCGCCCTTCGGACTGCTGTGGTGGGCTCGCGAGATCAGGGTGCCGCTACCCCGGCCTCTGCACGTGGCCCCGAGGCTCGGCGAACCGGGCCCGCTCCCGTCCCTGCCGGAGAGCTCGATCGGTGACGCCCCGTTGCGCTTCCCGTCCGGTGCCGGTGAGCCCCGCGGTGTGCGTCCCTACCGGCCAGGGGACACCCGCCGGTCCATCCACTGGCCGGCCACGTCGCACGTGGGGGCGTTGATGGTACGCGAGAAGGAGCGCCAGACCGACGATCCCGTCGTCGTCGACCTGGTCCTGCCTCCGGATCCGGCCGCCGCCGAGGCCGAATCGGAGCGGGTCATGGCCGCGCTGGCCCACCACCTGGAGCGGGGCCGGCCGGTCGTGCTCGGCACCGTGGAAGCCGACGGCCACGTGATACGGGTGGTGCGCGACCGGATCGACCTCGGACGGCGCCTGGCCCGGGCCGTCGGATCGCCATCGGCCGGGCCGGCCGGTCCGCCGCCGTCGGTGGAAGCGGTCCGGCCTCGAGGAGCGTCGTGACCCTGTGGCAGCGGGTCGTCCAGGCCAACAAGCCAGGGCCCCCAGAGCATTCGGTGCCCTTCCGGGTGGCCTCAGCGGCCACGGTGGTGGTCGCCGCCGCCGCGTGCTGGAGCCAGGGCGAGCTGGGTCCGGCGATGGCGGTCTTCGCCATGGTGGCGACGATCGTCGGCAACACCCTGTCCTACTGGCGACGGGAGCGACCGTGGCCGGCGGTCAAGCCCATCCTGGCCGTCTGCGCCCTCGGTGGCTTCGCCTGGTTCATCACCACCGTGAGCCGCAACGCCACGCCAGGGGACATCTCGACCGTCGAGGGCCCGCTGGCCGCGCTGTTCGCCTGGGTGCTGTCGACCCACTCCTTCGACGTCCCGGCCCGACGCGACGTGGCCTACTCGCTGGCCGGGTCGGCCGCCCTGATGGCGGTGGCCGCGGCCCAGTCGGTCGATCTCACCCTCGGCGTCTACGTCGTGGCCTGGCTGGTGTTCGGCGTCTGGGCGCTCGTGGCCATGTGGCAGTCGATGACCGCCACCCGCGGGGTCCCGTGGCTCGCCGTGGGGGTGGCCGGGACCGCGGTGGTGGTACTGGCCGCGCTGCTGGTGACCGTGCTGCCCGCCCCGACGGTCTCCACGTCGCTCATCTTCCCCTCGTCGGCCGCCGACTCGTCGCCGGTCGACAGCCCGAGCAACCTCACCGACGGCTCGCCGTCCCTCCCCGCCCACGCCGCCAGCCCGAACGGTCCCACCAGGGTGGGCGGATTCCTCGGATTTGCCAGGTCGCTGGACACCGGGGTGCGGGCCGCCCTCGGCAATCAGGTGGTGATGAGGGTTCGGGCCAGCCGTCCCAGCTTCTGGGTCGGGCAGACCTACGACACGTGGAACGGTCAGAGCTGGCTGGAATCGGAGCCGACCAAGGGTAGGGGGGTCACCGAACTGGAGACCGGGTCCCCGTTCGAGCTACCGCTGGCCTCGGACCAGGAGGCGGGCCGGTCCCCCGGCGCGACCGATGTCCAGACCTTCTACGTGGCCCAGTCGGGGCCGAACCTGGTCTTCCACGCCGACAACGCCGAGCGGGTCTACATCCAGTCGCGCACCTTGTCCCTGACCGGGGACGGCACCATCGTCTCGTCCACATCGATGGGGTCCGGGACCATCTACACGGTGGTCTCGGACGACAACACGGCCGGCGCCCAGCAGCTGCGCGAGGCCACCATCCCGGGCCCGGGGAGCTTCGCCGAGACGCAGGCCCTGAGCCAGCCGCAGCTGGAGCGCTATCTCCAGCTCCCCCATCCCTATCCCCGGGTGGCCGCGTTGGCCCGAAGGATCACGACCGGCATCGGGAACCCGGATGATCCCGACCCCCATACCTACGACAAGATCGAAGCCATCGAGGCGTGGATGGCGAGCCACATCAAGTACACGACCGACATTCCACCGCTGGCGCCGGGCGCCGACGCGGTGACCAGCTTCCTCTTCGGCACCCGCCTGGGTTACTGCGAACAGATCTCCACCGCCACCGTGGTCATGCTCCGCTCCCTTCACATCGCCGCCCGGGAGACCGTGGGCTACGTGCCGGGGCCCTACGACCCGATCACCGACCTCTACGACGTGCAGGCCAAGGATGCCCATGCCTGGGTGCAGGTGTGGTTCCCGGGCTACGGGTGGCAGAGCTTCGACCCGACGGCTGCTGTCCCGTTGGCCAACCCGTCCCCGGGTTCGGTGCTGGCCGGCACCGCTGGGCGCGCCCTCTCCCACCTCCCGTGGATTCCCATCGGCATCACCGTGACCGTGATCGCCGCGTTCTTCGAGGTCCGCCGGCGGCGGCGGCGGCGGCCGCCCACCTGGGCCCACCAGATCGCCGCCGACCTGGCCAGTGGGGGGGCCCGGATGGGGAGCCGGCGACGGATCGACGAGACCCTGTCCGCCTACGGCCGGCGACTAGCCGAAGACGACGGGGCCTACGGCGCCGGCCTCATCGGTTCAACCCAACTGGTTGAGCGCTACACCTACGGTGGCCTCGAGCCGTCGGCCGAGCAGATCGCCGCCGCCCTGGCCTTCACCCGTGGGTACCGGCGGTCCCACCGGCGAAGGCGCCCGGCAGAACGGGGTCACGAACGGGACAGCGCCAGCGCCTCGTCGAAGGAGGCGCCGGCGGCCAGCAGAGGACGGTAGGCCATCAACAGGCGCGGCTGGCTGAAGGCCAGCGCGGCCCGCAGTCGGTCGCCTCGGCGGTACAGGGCGACCAGCTTCCCCTGGCCGACCGAACCTTCCACCACCACCACCTCGTCGTCGGGACCGGGGAGGCCGATCACCTGGATCTTCGTCTGGTACTGGTCGGACCAGAAGAACGGGACCGGATCGTAGGGCTCGGCAGCGTCGGATCCGGCCAGGAGGTTGCGGGCCGCGGCGGCACCGCCCTCGGCCGCGTTGGTCCAGTGCTCGACACGCAACGTCTCACCGGAGCCGGGCCGGGTCCACCGGGCCACGTCCCCGGCGGCCACCACACCGTCGGCCGCGAAAAGCGACTCGGTGCAGACCACGCCGTTGTCGAGGGTCAGGCCCGAACCCGCCAGCCACCCGACCGCGGGGACGACGCCGATACCCACCACCACCAGGTCCGCATCCAGGCCGGTCCCGTCGGCGAGATGGACCACCAGCGGCGCGGCGGCGCCGGGGTCGGACGAGATCCGCTCGACACCCACCCCGGTCGACACGGTGACCCCGTGGTCGCGATGGAGCTGCGCGCACGCCTCCCCCATCTGGGCGCCCAGCACGCCGGCCAGCGGGGTGGCCAACGCCTCGACCACGGTCACCGTGGCGCCGACCCCGTGGCAGGTGGCCGCCACCTCGGAACCGATGAACCCGGCACCGATGACCACGACCCGGGCGCCGGGCCCGGCCGACTCGAGACCGGCCCGGATGGCCAGGCAGTCGTCGAGGGTCCGCAGCGTGTGGACGCCGCCCATGCCCTCGGTGCCGGGCAAGGGGCGGGGCTCCGCTCCGGTGGCCACGATCAGTCCGTCGTAGTGCAGTTCGCTCCCGTCGTCGCACACCAGGTCCCGCGCCTCGGTGTCCAGTGACATCACCCGGTGGCCAAGGCGGAACTCCAGCCCGAGGGTGTCGAGCTTGTCCGGTGCGTGGTGGTGGATGCGCTCGACGTCCCATGTGCCGGCCAGCACCTGCTTGGACAGTGGCGGCCTGTCGTAGGGGACGTGGAGTTCTTCGCCGATGACGACCACCGGTCCGGCATGGCCTTCGTGGCGGATCTCCTCGGCGGCTCGCAAGCCGGCCAACGAGGCTCCGACCACCACGATGGTCGAGCCGTTGTCCTGAGGGTCGTTCATCGAGGCTCATCGTAGGTCCGACCCACGGTGCCCCGGTCCCCTCAGCCTCCGAACATCGTCATCCACTGCTCGGGGGTGCGCAGCCGGAACACGTAATTGTGGGCACGGGTGTACCCCATGGTGGCCGACGGCTCCGGGGAGTAGAGATGGCCGGGGAAGAGGACGGTGTCGTCGGGCACCCGGGCCAACTGGGTGGTCAGCGACTGGTACAACGCTTCGGGGTCACCGCCGGGCAGGTCGGTCCGTCCGCAACCATCGAGGAACAAGGTGTCGCCGGCGATCAGCCGGCCGTCGACCAGGAAGCACTGGCTGCCCGGTGTGTGGCCCGGCGTGTGGACCAGCGTGATGGGGACCGAACCCACGTGGACGACATCCCCACCCCGGTGGCTGGCCAACTCGTGGGGGCCGACCCCGGTCGTGCGGG
Source organism: Acidimicrobiales bacterium (assembly GCA_050011635.1). Taxonomy (GTDB): domain Bacteria; phylum Actinomycetota; class Acidimicrobiia; order Acidimicrobiales; family RAAP-2; genus Bog-756. The sequence goes on along the minus strand of JBEKIU010000031.1, from coordinate 286 downwards.
CGACCCAGGGTGCTTCGTCCGCTTGGACGTGGATCGGGACCTCGGCCACCTCCAGCAGTCTGGTGATGCCCTCGATGTTCCACCCCATCATGTCGCCGCCGATGTGATCGGGATGGAAGTGGGTGGCCAGGGCGCCGACGCACTCCATGCCGTCGGCACGGAGGATCCCGAGCAATTCGTCGACGCCGTAGGCGGGATCGACGATGAGGGCCTGTCCGGTCTCCGCGTCCCCGACCAGGTAGACGAAATTGACCATCTGGCGGGCCAACTGGTCGTCGACGGCGAA
>JBEKIU010000030.1:0-26849 GCA_050011635.1 Acidimicrobiales bacterium | reverse complement strand
AGCCCGTAGATACGTCCAAATGATGACGACTTGGTTTGGCATTTCTAATGCTCCCTTCATGTGTGATTGCTAGGCGAGGGTTGCGAGACGCGGGCTCTGGATCGATCGGAGCCGTCGTCTGCATCAGAAACCCCCGATGATGCGACTGAAGGCGGGGTATCCGATGAACAGCAGAAAACCGAACAGCAGAAGAGCACCAGGGAGAAACAAACGTTCAGTCATCGTGTTGGCGGCCGATTCGGCGTCAGCCTGTTCGTGACGACGCAACGAGACCGCCCTGGAACTCAGCGACTGACGTATCCGGGCCCCTTCAGTGCCGGCCAGTTCGAGGGTTGTGGAAAGCTCGACCAGTTCGGGTACGGCGATCTCAGCACCCAATTGACCCAACCCCGCCCATGGGGATTGTCCACTGTCTCGTGCCATCGACAGGGCCCTCGCCATTCGCGTGACCGCCCAGTCGTCGCTCACTCGTGATGCAGCAAGGAGGGCGCCCTCGATGCCAACGCCTCCGGCCAGGCTGAGCACCACCAGGTCGACGAATGAACCAATGACGATGCGGAAATGACGACGCCGGTCTCGGGCCCGGCTGAGCATCCTGGCGACAGGGACGCAGGCTGCCGCAGGGGCAGCGATGGCCGAGATCAGAATCACCACCACCGGACTAACCGGGAATCCGGCCAGTTGTGTCGCCACCCACAGAATCGGGGGACCGAGCAGTCCGGCTCCGCCCAGCACCAGCACTTTGGAGGCCAATCGTTCGGGGGACTCTCCGGTAATGGCAAGCGATGGGAAGAGGGCGAGCCAGGTCGGGTGAGACGCAACTGTGGTGCCATCCACCCAGCTGACCAGCGTCTTGCCCGCAGCCATCGACACGTTCAGCCCTCCCGTCGAAGCAACACCGGCTGGTGGAGGCTTACTCATGGTGGCGGAGATCGATTCCAGGGAAGGCGTCGCGGGGTGCAGACCCTTGACCACTCCTATACAGCCCAGGCCGGCGAAGAATCCGAGGATGATGACAACCGTCATCGCTCAGAGACCTGATGGCCAAGCAACCTGACCGGCGCGGGTGGACGGGCCATGAACACCATCAGGGTCAAGCCCACTACATACATGGCCCCGACAATTGCCAACACGAATTGACCCTCAACTGAGTCGAACGGAGACAGATACGGATGAGCCAGTGCGGCCAATCCCACAGCGAAGGCAACGGAGAACACCAGAACAGTCCTGACTCCGCTCCGGATTGAGGCCCGGCTGGTTTCGATCCGGAGGCGCAGGGCAACCTCATCCCTCGTCGATTCGGCCAGCGCTGCCAGCAGATCGCCCATGCGTTGGGCACGTGATGATACGGCCAACTGGAGGGCGCACACGACGCGATCGGCGCAGGGGTCCGCGAGCTCGTTCGCGAACTGAAGCAACGCCTCGTTCGGGAGCATTCCGGTGCTCAGCCGGCCGGAAAGGCGGGTCGCCGCACCTCGAATCGGCAATGGACTCAACGGGGCGGTGGCCACAATTGCTTGGCTGAGCCCAGCAGAAGCCGCAAGGGTGCTCTGCAACATCTCCGTCCAGGTGGCGATGGATTCAATCTTGACGATGGAGACCGAACCGGAAGTCTGCCCGAACAACCTCGGAAGCCCGAATACGCCGATGGCGGTGATCGGAAAGGCGACTGGCCATCCTGTGGCCAGAGCGGCCACCGCACCGGCGAGGGCAGACAGTGCCAGTGAGGGGATGCGGCTTCGCAAACGCGCCAGGGCCTCATTCGACCCCATGGAGGTCCGCCCCGCATGTTCACCGGTGCTCCACATGGAGATGATTCCGGAAACGCCGACTCCGAAGCACAGACCGCTGCTGGCGATCAGCAGCGCTCTCATGCCCGCATCCCGGCGATGTTCGAGGTATATGGCCCATAGCCGAAACTCTCCAGCTCCTTCAGAGTTGCGGCTCTGAATGGTGACGATGGAGTTGCTCTGCGGCCAGCTCCAGGCTGGAATACTTCGTTCGAAATGACTTGGACTCCCTCAGCGTCCACTACTTCACGGACCGAGGATACGAACCGCTGACGTGCCCCCGTTGGCGGGAACTGGTGGGGACCGAAGTTGGCCCCGAGGCGATCCGGCGCCAACCAACCAGATATGCCGGAGGTACCTTGTGCAGGCCTATCGCCGTCCTGCATCTCACTATCGAGGTGGACGACAAAGTGGATGGCGCCGGCGACGAGAAGATTGCTTGCCTCAAGCGGCAGCCGCTCCTGCGCCTGCACGGCATAGGAGGCAATCCGCCTGAACACACCAGCTGAAGAGTCGGCATGAATCGTGCACATCGAGCCGGATCGGCCCTGACTCATTGCATTGAGCATGGGCAACACCTCGTCACCCAACACCTCGCCGACAATCACCCTGTCCGCGTTCATGCGGAGGGCTCGCTTGACCAGATCGGCAACGGAAATCAGCCCGACCCCCTCGAGATTGGCCGGCCTTGCTTCGAGTGCGACCATGTCCGGGTGCCGGTCGGGAACAGCATCCAAACCGAGTTCAAATGCCTGTTCGATGGTCACAATTCGCTCCCGCGGGGGTATTTCGGCGGCAAGCGCCCGCAGCAGCGTTGTCTTCCCGGAGTTCATCGCGCCCGAAACCACGATGTTCTTCCTCGCCCTCACGGCCGCACCCAAAAACGAGGCAAGGTCCGGGTCAAGAGTTCCCATGTCTGTGAGATCAGAGAGGGAAAGGTCGGAATATCGATGCCGACGGATTGACACTGAAGGGCGGGCCGTGACCGCCATCAGCGCTGACAGCCGACTGCCGTCTGGCAAGCGAAGGTCCAGTTCGGGACGGGCGAGGTCAAATCGTCGCTCGGACAGCCCGAACCGGCTAGCCGCTGACCGGACCAGGTCGATGAGCTCTTGATCGGAATCGGCTATTGGCTGCATCAGTCGCTTGGAGCCGTCAGCAAACGTCGCCCACACCCGATCGCATCCGTTGATGTCGATGTTCTCAATCTCCGAGTCGTCGATGAGGGCTTGGAGCCGACCCATGCCGAACAACGCATCAAGCACGGTCTGGGCAAGCTGTTGTTCGTCCTCCGTGCTCTCACAAGGGAGCCACCCACCATCCGTTCCCGACGTGAGATCGTCGAGATGCGCGAAGACTTGCTGGCGGGCAAACTCGCGACGATCATCGGCGACCAGCCCGGCTGCCCGCGGTGCGGCCAAGTCTTCGGCCACCAGCTCGCGGATCGCCTTGGCAAGAAGGGGAGTCATGGGACAGCTTTCTCAGGTGGCGGTTGACCGGTCGGGCTCGGCCTTAGCCTCGGGTTCGGCCGCGAAATCGACCAAAGACCGTTCGCTCGATGGAGAGCGCGGCTCCAGAGTCGTCGAGCTGTTGCATCGAGATCGGGCTCCGGTGCACCATCCGGCGTTCGATCACCCGAGCCGGAGGAGTCCCAAACCAGGATCGACGCGATGCTGGCTGTCGCGGCTACGAGGGGTGAACGGCGCAGACGGCGGCCGCCGCTCCTCTGACCGGCCGCTACCGTGGCCGCCGCTTGGTCGAACGGACAGACCCCGATAAGGGAAAGTCCTGTGAATTGTTCGATCTCCGGGCGAGAGTAACTCCCGCTCCCTACGATCACCAGCCATACTCTTCCACGGCACCGCTCCGAGATCGTCGGTGCCTTCTCGCGGACCTGCACGAGAGAGGCCGCGTCACTTCGGGCGCAGATCACCACGGAGTCTGCATGTTCCACCCACCCCGTCGATCCACCTGGAATGAACCGGCCCAGATCGACCAGGAGATCCCGAGCTCCATCCGGAGAGGCATCCACACAGGAGAGAAGCGCATGTATCGACCGCATGGCCTCGTCGCTCTCGAGCCCTCTGGTCCCAACCAGAACATCAAGCCCACCGGGGAGCTGCTGGAGATGGGACTCAATGGAGACGCTTGCGCCCGCACGGCGAACGGTGGCAATGAACGACGGCCATCCGTCCCGGGATGAGAGCTGAAATCGAGCTGCGAGATCGCCGCCGCTCGGATCGCCTTCTACCACGACCACTCTGCGCTGTGCCGGCCACGTCGCCCCGACGAGACTCGCGAGGGTGGTCACCCCCGGGGCGCCCTTTACCGAGACAAAACCAACGATCGTCATGAGCGCTTTCCACCAAGAGAACCATTCCGGCCGGACGTACGGTCCCCGAGGCCGACGGGTCGAGGCCCGCTAGACATAGAAGGAAGGAGCACGAGACTCACTTGGTCTGCTGCCGCTGCGGTGGAGACCGCCGCCGCCAGGGTCGACGACACCTCAACCGAAACCAACTGCGACACACTCGACGCTGAGTCTGCCGGAGGGCCCTCGACGTCGAAGACCAGCGCTTCGGGCACGAGAACACCTGTGATCGCCCGAACGCCACCCGAAATACTGCCAGTGCTCGGAGGTGAGGCCAACGGGGCGCCCAAGCTCGCCGTTTGGACAATCATGACCTCGTCCCCCGATTCGACGCCCGATGCCGGGAGCTGGCCCGCCTTCAGTGCCACGCCCACGATCGCATCGCCAGCAACGATTGGCTGGGAATCGATCAAATCGCCGGCTGTCAGAAGGCTCCCGGCGGGAATGGTTACTGCCGCGCGCTGGCCCACCAGCTCCTTCGCGTCCGTGACGGGTATGGGACTCACTCCGTTCGAGATCGAGACACTTGCTTCCCCAAGATCGGTTCCACTCAGTTTCTGCCCCTGCTGGATCGGTTCGGTGACGATGAGGACCGACGTCTGACGGTTCGTCGATGCGTAGATGTCGGCAAAGACAGCGATGCTGGAGAAGACCATCACCAGCGACACCAGCACCAGAACTGGCTTCCTGCTTCGGGTGGGTACCGGAAGTCGGGGTCTCTCACTTCTTCCGGCCGGCGCATGGGTGGAAGGCTGGTCACGTTCGAGAAGAGAGGTCATGTTGACGCCCCGGTGGCATCGATGCTCTCCACCTGCTCGACACGCACGCTCCTCGAGGAGGACGTGAACAGAGAAGGCAGTTCTCCCCCACCGGAGTCGCCTTGAGCTGACCAGGATACGGACCAGTCGATGGTGATGGACACGGTGAAGGCAGCGTCATTGGGGTTCCCGTCTGGCGATGGCTGTCCCAACGAGGAGGTGGTGTAGTCGTGGGAGCAGTAGGTCGATTGTTGAGACGACGACTGCTTCGGCTCGAACGGAATGCCCGGCCCGTCGCACGTGGTGACCCCGCCATCACCTGTTGCCCAAGTCACCGCGACTGGCGTGGCTACCGCCGTAGCACTCACCGACCCGGCCGTTGCCGTGACGGAATAGGGGTGCCAGAGTCCGGCATTGATCCAAAACCACGTCGGCAGGTTCACCACTGAGACGCCTGGTGGGTTGAGGTAGCCGGTCGGCGAGGGCAGGCGGAGCGAGTTCTCAGCCTCGAGAGCCAACGCATAGGGGTTGACCGCGGGGATGGAGGTGGCAGATTGATCCGGGATCCACTCGGTTTGGGTGACGCTGGCCCCTGTTATCTGATCGGTGCACGTGACCGAGTACCAACTCCCCGGAGTCGGACCCCCAGGAGCGATTCCGCCCCCATCATTCAGGATGAGCTCGGTGTATATGCAAAGCCATGGGCTGGGACCCTGCCCCCCGCCTCCGCCGCTCCCTGCCCCACCAGGGCCCCCGCTCCCTGATCCAGAACCCGTAGCACCGACGTGAATGATGCCACCGGGTCCATCGCCTCCATACGCTGAAGCTTGCGCGGAAAGAGGCGACAAGGCGACACCGGCGATCACCGACGCGATGCCGACCGCGAGCCTCAGAGTCGAGTGCATTGACCCACCCCCACCTCTTGTGTCAGCAACTTCCATCCACCTTCCGTTTGCCGCATCGCGGACGTGAACAGTTCGTAATCCGCCTGGCCCAATATTCCCGGAGCTGCCCGGCCTGAAGCGGCGAAGATGACGATCTCCGCATCTCGCGCGCACGTCCGAACGGTGGCCTCGTCCCCATGCAGTGCGATGACGTGGGGCGTTCCGAAGTGGACCGGTCCCTTGGCTATCTGACCAGACGCGTCCATCCGCTCCAGTAGCGAGCGGGTCCAGGCCAACTGCGGATCGATCGTGGTGGCAGCCAGTTCCGGCGCGTCCGGATCCGACGTCCGGGCAGCGTCACCGAATGCCGTTTCCGCCGCGAGCCATCCCGATACGACCTGACTGACCACCTGAGATCGGGAGGGTGGCCGTGTGATGGACGGCGGCGCCGAGCTCGTCGCGGTCTTCCCCATCTCTTGCCCATGTGGTCCGACCAGCGGCGGGCTCACGCTCTGGCTGCAGCCGGCCAGAAGCGTCGAACAGATCACCGCGGCAACTGCCACTGACCACGTTGTGGATCTCCACCGATCCGGAAGGCGAATGACTGCCGGCTGCATAGGAAACGGACGATATGAGCGACCCGATTCCAAGGCAAGATTCACTGCACTGGCTATGCAAAAACTTTGCCGGTGCGAAGCTGCTCTCGAGCAACGCGATCTCACCGGTTTGGTTTCGAATCCTCCTTGGCCAGGCATTCCTCGAGCGTCATGCCGCCACTTTGCTGCTCTCCTTGACCGCGACCTTGCACGGGGCACCCAAGGGTCACGGATCGAGGCTGTTGCCGTTCCAGAACGCCGCGTTTCCTTTGTAGGGGAATACTTTTTCGGGACGGATGCGCGCTGGGCTCAATAGACACCGGAGCTTGGAGTTGTCGCTCGGAGTCCCGGTCTCCTTCGTCAACGTCGTCACGCGTTGGGTAATCGGCCCGCGCACCGAAACGGCGTTGAGCCTCAGCTAATCCGCTGGCTGATTTGGTGGACGGAGGGTGCTGAGCACGTCGCTATGGGTGGTCAGGACTTCCTCGGCACGATGACGGTTACGCCGAACGTTTTTGCTAATTCCCGAGCCCTTGTGGCTAGACCGAAGGTGACGGTCCCGTATCGGCCCTCGCCGCGTCCGCGACCGGGGCCACCTCAGCCGCTGCCTCTTCCGCTACCCCCGGCGCTGGCTCCGTGGTGGCCGCCCCATCCGTGGCCGAGGGCTTGTGGCTGACCACCAGCTTGGCGCTGAACTTGATGGCCTTGGTGGCCGTGGTGGCCCCGGTCTGCAGCACCACAGCGACGGCCAGCATGATGACGGCCAGCACCCTGAAGGTGTGCGAACCGAGCAACAAGATGGCCACCCGGCCCAGCGCGTACGGAGGGGAACAGACGACCCCTCCGATGGCGCCGCCGACGGCGGTGGCGGTCAGCTTGTCGCGCCGTGAGCGGGCCGACTTGATCCCGACCAGCCTGGACGGGACGGCCACGTAGGCGAACATCATGACCGCCACCACGATGCTGAGGGTGAGGGCGTACCAGCCCTTCCCCCACCGCTGGACGATGATGGCGCCGAACCAGAGGGCCACCCCGATGGTGAAGCCCCAGGACAGGATCGGTCGCAGGTGCTCACGGGCCTGGGCGAAGGCCGGACGGATCTGCGGAGCCCCCGGCTTGGCGATGGCGAAGGCGAACACCGCATTGAGGAAGAAGCTGGCCGCGGTGATGGAGGCGATGACAAGGAGAATCGGTATCAGAAGCGGCCCGCGGATGATGTGGAACTCTTTCCCCCTGAACACGTGGAGCTTGAGGTCGAGCATGGCCGCCCAGATCCACATGGCCGGCAGGATCTCGACCAGGGTCAGCCGCCAGTTGGTGACCAGGAGCTTCAAACCCTGGAAGAGCATGGCGAAGGCGCCCACCACCAGCGCCAGAGGTGCCAACCACCGGCTCCGCTGGCTCAGGGCGAGCACAGCGCTCTCCACTTTCGTCTCGTCGTTGTTACGGATGGCGGCTATCAGGCGCTTGACCTGCTGGACGACCGCGGCCCTTCGGGACAGCGGCTGAGGATCGGGCCCATCCCCCGGTTCGGATCCGGTCGTCACCTGATGCTCCGGAGCCTTGTGGTCATTGCCCAGAGGATACTTCCGGGCCGCGTCCGGACTCGATGGGGCACCGATGGCCCGCTTGTCCCGGGGCGGCGCCCGGCTGGGCCACACTGTTCCCTATGCCAGCCCAGTACATCTACACCATGCGTGACCTGCGACGGTTCTACCCACCTGACCGCGAGGTCCTCAAGGGAATCAACCTTTCCTTCTACCCAGGGGCCAAGATCGGCGTCATCGGGTCGAACGGCTCGGGGAAGTCCTCACTGCTGAAGATCATGGCCGGAGAGGACGACGGCTTCTCCGGCGAGGCCAGGCTGACCGGAGGCTTCACCGTCGGATACCTGGCCCAGGAGCCCCAGCTCGATCCCAGCAAGGACGTGCTCGGGAATGTGTCCGACGGCGTTGCGGAGACAAAAGCGCTGGTGGACAGGTTCAACGCTGTCTGCGCGGCGATGGGAGAGCCGGATGCCGACTTCGACAAGCTGCTGGCGGAGCAGGCCGAGCTCCAGGACAAGATCGATGCCGCCGACGCCTGGGACCTGGAGCGGACCTTCGAGATCGCCATGGACGCGCTCCGTCTCCCTCCCGGCGACGCCGACGTGGCGACGCTGTCGGGGGGAGAGCGCCGACGGGTGGCGCTGTGCCGGCTGCTTCTCTCCAAACCTGACCTCCTGCTTCTCGACGAGCCCACCAACCACCTCGATGCCGAGTCGGTGGCGTGGTTGGAACGGACCCTCCAGGAGTACCCGGGAACCGTTGTCGCCGTCACCCACGACCGATATTTTCTCGACAATGTGGCCGGTTGGATCCTCGAATTGGATCGAGGCGCAGGCATCCCCTGGGAAGGGAATTACTCGTCGTGGCTCGAACAGAAGCAGGCCCGCCTGGCCGGAGAACAGAAGTCCGATCAGGCACGCCAGCGGGCACTGGAACGCGAGCTGGAGTGGATTCGCCTGTCCCCGCGGGCCCGCCAGAGCAAGGGGAAGGCTCGCATCAACGCCTTCAACGACCTCGTGGCCGAGGCTGAGGCCGCCGATCGGCGGTCGGACTCCCTCGAGATCGCCATTCCGCCCGGGCCCCGGCTGGGCGACAGGGTCGTGGACGCCCAGGAATTGGTCAAGGGTTACGCGGACCGCCTTCTGATCGACGGTCTGTCCTTTCTCCTCCCTCCGGGCGGCATCGTGGGGGTGATCGGTCCGAACGGCGCCGGCAAGACCACGCTGTTCAGGATGATCGTCGGCGAGGAGGATCCCGACGGTGGCCGGATCGATGTCGGGTCGACGGTGGCCTTGGCCTACGTCGATCAGTCGAGGGACCAGCTGGCCGCTGACGCCACGGTGTTCGACGAGATCACCGGCGGTGAGGAGAGGATCGTCGTCGGTCACCGCGAGCTACACGGGCGGGCCTATGTCGCCAGCTTCGGATTCACCGGAAGCGACCAGCAGAAGAAGGTCGGGCAACTCTCGGGAGGCGAGCGGAACCGGGTCCAGTTGGCCAAAGTGCTGAAGAGCGGTGGCAATGTGCTGCTGCTCGACGAACCCACCAACGATCTCGATGTCGACACCCTGCGGGCGCTTGAGGAGGGTTTGCTCGGTTTCCCTGGATGCATCGTGGTCATCAGCCACGATCGATGGTTCCTCGACCGCATCGCCACCCATGTACTGGCGTTCGAGGGGAACTCGGAGGTTCGATGGTGGGAGGGAAATTTCAGCGACTACGAGGCGGACCGAAAGAAGCGGCTCGGCGTCGATGCGGACCAACCCCACCGGATCCGGTACAAGCCATTGGCCCGCAGTTGACTCCCCTGTGGCCGTTGACCTCGACTGAACGCTTCTGTCACCAGTGAGCGAATCGACCCCATAGTGGAAGGAGCTTCATGACCGCGACGAACCGGACGTTCGCCAGCGACAACTGGTCCGGCGTTCACCCCGACGTGCTGACCGCCATCGTCGACGCCAACGTCGACCACGCTCCGTCCTACGGCAGTGACCCCATGACCGCCCGAGCCGTTCAGCTCTTCAAGGAGCACTTCGGAAACGATGCGGAGGTGTTCATCGCCTTCAACGGGACAGGTGCCAATGTGGTGGGCCTCCAGTCCCTCCTGCGCCCATTCGAAGCCGTGATCTGCGCAGATACCGCCCATATCAACGTCGACGAATGTGGCGCTCCGGAGCGCTTTTTGGGGAGCAAGCTCATCTCCGTGCCCACACCCGATGGGAAGCTCACTCCCGACCTGGTGGACGCGGCAGCAGGCGGTGTCGGCGACGAGCACCACGTCCAGCCCAGAGTGGTGTCGATCACCCAGTCCACCGAGGTAGGGACCTGCTATCGCGTCGAGGAGATCGAGATCCTCGCCGATTGGGCCCACCGCCGCGGGATGTGGCTCCACCTGGACGGGGCACGGCTGTCCAACGCGGCTGCTTTCCTCGACGTCGGGCTTGGAGCCTTCGGATCGGCGGCAGGCGTCGATGTGCTCTCCTATGGCGGCACCAAGAACGGAGCCATGGGTGGTGAGGCTGTTGTCTCGTTCCTTTCGGAGAACCAGTCCTCACTTCGCTATATCCGCAAACAGTCGATGCAGCTTGCGTCCAAGATGCGGTTCATCTCGGCCCAATTCACTGCCCTGCTCTCCAATGACCTCTGGAACAGGAACGCGGCGCACGCCAATGACATGGCCAGACGGCTGGCCGCGGGCGTGTCCGCCATCGCAGGGGTCAGATTGGCCTACCCGGTAGAGGCCAACGGGGTGTTCGCTGTCATTCCCCCAGAGGTGACCAAGGTCCTCCAGACGCGCCATCCCTTCTACGTGTGGGACGAGGCGACCGGGGTGGTCAGGTGGATGACCTCGTTCGATACATCGGCCGAGGACGTCGACGCTCTGGTTGCGTCAGTGGAGGAATCCATGGGTGCAGTACGATAAAACCAATCGGTCGCGGCGCAGGCCTTGGTCAGCGGGCCTGGTGACGTGCCGGGCGTCCGGGACCGGGGGGACCGGCGAATGCCTGGGCGATGGACATCCACTCGTGGGCACGGTCACCGGAGATCGACAGGTCGGTATCGGCCACGTTGCGGCGCTGAGTGACCACGAGGCAGAAGTCGAGTGCCGGCCCGCTGACGGTGGCCACCTCCTGGCTCTGTTCCGACCGTCCGAGCTCCCACCGCCACTCCCCGCCGGAAGGGGCGGCCACGGTTACATCGATGCGGCCGTCCGGCACGTCCAGGCCGCGAACCAGGTAGGAGAACGGCCTCGCACGGACCCCCAGATGGGCCACGTGCCGAAGGCGATCGGTGGGCACCCGCCTTTCGCCCAAGGCGTCGGCAATGTCGTGACCGTGAGCCCACGTCTCCATCAACCTGGCCGAGACAAACGACATGACGCCCATCGGAGGTCCGTACCAGGGAACCCTCGTCGACGGATCGGCAACCGAGAATGCCTGCACCATGCCGGTGTGGGCGCGATCCCACCAGTCGAGGAGCTCGCCGCCGTCTATCGCCCGCCCCCGGGCCAGGTGTTCCTGCATCGGGTCCCCCGATTGGGCCATCGCCAGCGCCGCCCTTTCGGAGAACACCTCGGGCTCGACCATGGCTTGGCGGCCGGCATCGTCGAAGAATGCCAGGTGACTGATCTGATCCCGTACCGCCCAGCCCGTCGCAGGTGTAGCCAGGTCCCAGGCAGGATCGACCGATCCGAGCTGGGCGACCAGCCGACGCGCGTCGGCGAACTCGTCGGCGAGATCGTCCAGGAGCTCGGGAAGGGTGGTCATCCCGACGAGGTTAGAGCAGGACCCGTTCTCGGCCGGACGCCGGAAGCTCCGATCCTTCGTGATCACTGCCGGAAACCCAGGTCACTCGGACTCCAGCCAACACCTACTGCCGGCCACGACCTCCAGGCCGGGCTGGGCCCAGACGAAGCGCTCGACCGCATCGAGCACCTCCACGACATGGCCGGGAGATCCGGAAACGGCGGCGAACCCCACTTCGGAACGCTGCCACTTGCTCTGGTAGCTGACTTCTGCGGCAGCAACACCGAAGCGCGATCTACACGTCTCGACCACGTGCTTGACGACGGCCCGTTTAGCTTTGAGCGAGGCGCTCTCGGGGATGTGCAGTTCCAGGGCCAGGGTGCATGCGTGGATCATGGCTACAGGATGACCTCCGGCGGGCCGGGCTGCACCCCTCCGCCCTATCGGAACTGCCCGAAGATCCCGCCCGCCCCGGCGCTGGCGGGAGGCACCGGGGCGGGTGGTCGATCAGGACCCCGACGCTCGACTGTTTGCCGGGGCCCAGTCCCGGCCCCAGGGGCCACCATCGGGACGGCTCCCCGGGTCACCTCCGGGACTCCCGACGGGACCGCTACCGGAGCTCCTCTCGGCTTCAGCCCAACCGCCAGAGCTCCTCCCAGGTCCAGCCCAACCTCCTCCCGCTTCGCCGCGGCCGCCAGCCATCGGGATACCGACGGCCACACGGGTCGCGGTCACCGAGCCCGAGGCCTCGGTTCCGAATACTGCCACCTGGTCACCCACCGTCACGGAGGCGATGGTTTGCGAGGTGACGTCCGGGTCGACGTATGTGGTCGACCGGTCGACCCGAACTGTCACCGTGGTCCCGTCTTGTGCACAGATGGTGAACGAGGCGTCGCCGACCGTCTTGACCGTGCCCAACGCGATCGGCCCGGCACCGTCGAACCGCTGTTGACCAGATGGGGCGGCCGGTCGAGGTGAACCGGTCGGCGGCGATGGCGGGGTAGCCGCGCCCGCCACTGCGCCGCCGCTGAGGATCAGCCCGAGGGCTATCGCAGCTGCGCTCGTGACCTGAACCCCCCGGCGACGCCGTTGACTGATCGCCGGGAACGGATCAGATTCGACTGCCTCGGGATCCCCCGCATGGCTGTTGTTCATGTTCCTGCTCCTTGATCGATGATTCGTGTCAAGGATGAGCATGGAGCTCCGGGCTGTGGCCTGCCTGTGGATCAGTGCGGTGAACGATAGGAATTCGAGCGCTCAGTCGGCCCAGAGGCCTTTGCGGTCCACAAGGCGCAAGGCGAGCTCGTCGAGCCGATCCGAACTGTCGAGGGCACCCTCGTCTTCGGTGGGCAACGAATGGGCTTCTCGCTCCAGCTCCTCATGAGCCTTGCGACGGGCCTGCGAACGAACCGCATCTTCGAGGCTTGTACGTGGTGCGAAGTAGTAGAGGACGTCGCAGTCGAGCGCCGCCGCGGCCCTGCGTAGCGTCTCCAACTTGATCGTGCCGCGGATCTCACTGTGCTCGAGACCGGAGATGGTCGACTGGCCGACGGCCATGCGGGAGGCGAGCTCCGTGCTCGACATTCCGAGGGCGTCTCTGATCGCCCTGATCCATCCGTGAGGGGGCCGCGGCTCGTCCACAACCAGACGAAGTCGATCGATCCGTGCATCGAAGTACCTACGGGCCTGTGCGGTGGTTTTGCTCATTTGGCCAATTTATCGCCTACAGCCGTTAGGAATCTGGCTGCGATATCGGCTGTAGCCGATATTTTGGCCAATTTGGAAATTCTGGAGACGCGGCGAGATTGGGGGTGCAGCTCATTGGTGGCCGGGAGCGGCGGACATCGCAGCGGAGCGAAAGTTCACCCTCAGCGTCGGTACGGCACCTTCAGCGCCCGGCCGCCCGGATCATCGAGACCACGTCAGACCACCCGAATCCCACGGTCTCGCCGATGACAGTACGCGTCGTCGGGTCGACCAGGACAAAGAAGGGATAGCCCAGCACCCGGTACTCGGTCCATGCCGCGTCACTCATGATGACCGGGATGTGGCTGATGCCCACCGACGCTCGACCGATCTCACGCGGGGCAACGGAGGCAGGCCCCTTGGTCACGATCGCTACCGATGTCCCCGCCGGCAGCTCAGCTCGGGACGTGTCGCGAAACCCGCGCCAGAAACCTTCGCAGCCGTCACAGTTGAGGTGCAGGAAGGCCACCAGGACGGCGCCCGCGAACTCGTCCATCCGAATGCTGACGGGACAGCCGGCCGGGTCGGTTCCCGCAATGTCCGGTGCAGGTCGTGCAGGCTCGGCGCCGAGCCCACCGGTCGGGATGGGCCGAAGGCCCGCCACGAACTCGGGGTCGGACAGCGGAGCTGAAGGCGTTATCCCGCCGCCGGTGCGCCTTCGTCGATCACCTCGATTGCGTTGCCATTGCCACACCACCGACACGACACCTCCTCCACCGATTCATCGAGGACCTCAACGTCTTCCACGGTCAGCTCGCCGCCGACCGAGAAGTGATGGAACGCTCTCGTCCGACGGTTCGTCACCACGTTGAAACGGGTGAGATTTCCACACGCGGCGCAGCGGTAGCGGGTCAGCCGGGGAGGGACGGTCGAGGAGCCGTGGGCGGCCGAAGGCGATTCAGTGGTCACCGACAACACGGTAGTCGTCGGAGCCGGGACGTCACATCTCCCACGACGAACGTATGTTCGCTACGCTGTATGCATGGAGATCGAGCGGCAACGGTCCTTCGATGACGTTGGCACCCCCCTTCACCAGGTGACCTTTGTGGTGCTCGACGTCGAGACGACAGGCGGCTCCCCTGCGTTCGCGTCGTTGACCGAGGTGGCCGCGGCCCGCTACAGGGGCGGCGAGATGCTCGGTACCTACCAGACCCTCGTACGACCCGACGAGCGAATTCCCCCTCTCATCACTGCGCTGACCGGCATCTCAGACGCCATGGTGGCCGGAGCACCGCGCACCGGTGAAATGCTCCCCTCCTTCCTGGAGTTCGTCGGCGGGGCTGTGCTGGTGGGTCACAACCTACGTTTCGACCTCTCCTTCCTCGACCATGCCCTGGTATCCACCGGCAGAGAAGTCCTGACCAACGCCAGAGTGGACACGTTGGCGTTGTCGCGTCGGCTGGTCCGTGACGTGGTGCCCAACTGCAAATTGGGCACGCTGGCATCCGTCCTGGCACTGCCCCATCAGCCTTCCCACCGGGCACTGGCCGATGTCCTGGCCACCGGTGACCTGTTGCACGCCCTGCTCGAACGAGCCGGGTCGTTCGGAATCGTGGAGCTCGAAGAGCTGCTCGATCTCACACGCCTGCTCGGACATCCCCAGGCCGGGAAACTACGCCTCACGACCCGGCTGCCCCATCGGCCGGGCGTCTACTG
Source organism: Acidimicrobiales bacterium (assembly GCA_050011635.1). Lineage (GTDB taxonomy): Bacteria > Actinomycetota > Acidimicrobiia > Acidimicrobiales > RAAP-2 > Bog-756. The sequence goes on along the minus strand of JBEKIU010000030.1, from coordinate 11,755 downwards.
GTTCATCGACGCAGCCGGGAATGTCCTCTACGTAGGAAAGGCCACCGACCTGCAGGCACGTGTCCGATCATATTTCACGGGAGACAGGCGGTCCAACGTGGGCCGGCTGCTTCGCCAGCTCCATGCCGTCGACCATCGTGTCTGTCCGGGACCACTCTCGGCGGCGGTAACCGAAGGCCGGCTCATCAGAGCGTGGTCGCCGGACTTCAACAAACAGGGCAGGGCGAAAAGGAAGAACCCTCCGAGAACAGGGCGACCATCGGACCGAGGCACCCGACGACATGCTCATCGCCGGCACGCCCGGCCACCCACCTGGAGCACCGACCAGCTGGCGCAGGATCCCGTCGAACTTCTGTCGCCGATGGTCGACCGGGTCGTCCAATTGGCAGATCAACAGCGATACGAGGAAGCAGCCGCTGCCCGCGACGAGGCGGAGCGGCTCCGCCGTCTGCTCGCCCGGCATCGGCAGGTGGAGTCGCTGCGGGCAGCCGGGCGCGTTGTTCTGTTCATCGAGGGAGAGGGCACTGTCGAGCTCGATGACGGACTCTTGATCGACCGCGATGGCATGTCCGACTTCGAGCGTGCACAACACGTCCAGGGCGAACCGGCGGATGGTGGCCAAGAGGCTGAGCGGATGATCATTTCCCAGTGGCTCAATGCCAATCCCGAGCGGGTGCGAATCGTCGAGGTGAGCTCTGACCAGGGGATGCGCATGTCATCCGACCGCATCCCGAGCCTCGCCGAGTTGTGCGGCGACGCGAGACCGACGCAGTCGATCAAGAGGGTCGGCTCGGCAGCCTGAGCCTGGCTGGTCCTTCTGGCCACCTCAATTCGGTGCAGAATCGTCAGCAGCTGCGACCTGAGACACCCGGATCAGCGCTTCCAGCACCGTGTCGGCTCGACCGTCGTCGATCACCTCGCAGGCCAACGCCACCCCGGCGGTCAGGTCGGTGGCGCGTCCGATCACCATCAAGGCCGCAGCGGCATTGAGTACGGCGATGTCCCTGTGCGGCGAAGGTTCGCCGCCGATGACCTGCCGTATGGCGTTGGCATTGACCTCGGCATCACCGCCCCGAAGGTCTTCGATGGTGGCCGGAGCCAGGCCCAGCTCGGCCGGATCCACTCGATACTTCGTCGTCTCGTAGCGACCGTCCGCCGACGCCTGCAGTTCGTGGACGGTCGATGGACCCGTGGTGCTGAGCTCGTCAAGGCCGTCGTCCCCATAGACGATCATGGCTCGCTTCGTGCCGTTGGCGGCAAGCACCCCGAGCATCTTGTCCGCCATGGCCGGATCGCTCACCCCAATCACCTGGTAGCGAGCACGACCGGGATTGGCCAGCGGTCCGAGGTAGTTGAACACCGTCGGGATACCCAACTCCTTACGAACAGGTCCGGCAAAGCGCATGGCGGGGTGGAAGCGTGGGGCGAAGCAGAATCCCATACCCACCTGGTCGATGCACCGGGCGACACCCCTGGGTCCGAGGTCGGCGACCACGCCGAGCGCCTCGAGCACGTCGGCAGCTCCAACCGCAGAAGAGGATGCGCGACCGCCGTGCTTACACACCTTTGCCCCGGTGGCCGCAACCACCAACGCGGCGATGGTCGACACGTTGATGCTCCGCAACCTGTCCCCACCGGTGCCGCATGTGTCGACGATTTCGGTACCCGCAGGCAGATCGAGGGGAACCGCGTGCGTGACCATGGCCCGGACGAAACCGGTCATTTCGGCGACTGACTCACCCTTGGCCCGGAGCGCCGTCGCCAGCGCGGCAATCTGTGACGGGGCCGCGCTGCCCGAGAGCACCTGGCCCAGCACGACCTCGGACTGCTCGGCGGTCAGTGACTCGCCGGCCAGAAGGTCGGTCAGGACGCCTGGCCATCCACCGAGCGACTCGAAGGCAGGTTCTGGTGCGGTGGCGCCACCCACGGTCAGTCCCACCACAGGTCGTGGCCGAGAACTCCTCGCGCGATGAGGCCGAGCTGCACCTGGGACGTCCCCTCCACGATGGTGAGCTGCCGGGCATCGCGATACCACTGCTCGGTCGGGTGATCCTCCATGTAACCGGCGGCGCCGAGCAGTTGGACAGCCAGACCGGAAGCCCGCACGGCAAGCTCCGTGGCGAAGTACTTGGCCATGGACAAGAACGGCACGTACTCCTTGGTGAACTTCCCCTGGTCGGCCAACCAGGCCGAGCGGTACGTGAGCAGGCGGGCCGCCTCGATGTCCACGGCAGTCTTGGCGATCTCCCATTGGATCCCCTGGAAGTCGGCGATGGTCCCGCCGAATGCCTCGCGGTGCTTGACATACTCGGTGGCGTACATCAACGCCCCTTCGGCCAGACCGATCCCGCGGGCGGCGACGATGGGCCGCATGGCATTGAGCCCGAGCATGGCCAAGCGGAAGCCACCGACCTCTCCGATCACGTTTTCGGCCGGCACCCGCACACCGTCCAGGATGAGCTCGCCGGTATCGACACCCCTCACACCCATCTTGTGATCGATCCGACCCACCGAGACACCGTCCCAATTCCGTTCGACGATGAACGCGGTTATCGAATCGTGGGCCCGGGAGGATGGATCACCCGTTTTTGCGAACACCGTGTACCAGTCGGCCTCGCGGACGCCGGACATCCAGCACTTGGTACCGGACAGCACCCAACCCCCCTCGCGGCCCGGCGCAACGTCAGGTTCGGCCTTGGTCCGCATGCCGGCCACGTCACTGCCGGCCTGGGCCTCGGACAGCCCGAAGCCGGCCCGCACGTGACCGGTGGCGATCCCGGGAAGGTACCGTTTCTTCTGGTCGTCATTGCCGGCGATCAGAACCGGGCCCACCGGCAGGCGGGTGAGCAGCAGCATCAGGGCGGCCGTGTTCGAGTACTTGGCCACCTCCTCGATGGCGACAGTGAGACCGAGAATTCCTGCCCCCGAGCCACCGAGCTCGACGGGCAGGCACAGGCCCAACAGATCCGCATCGCGGAACACCTCGAAGATATCCACCGGATACTCGCCGGTGGTGTCGATCTCCCGGGCACGCGGTTTGATCTTGTCCTGGGCCAGCCGGCGAACGCTGTGTTGGAGGTCAGCAAGCTCGGGCGACAGGTCGAAGTCCACGATCGACGAGACTACCCGAGGACGTGGATGTCCCGGCACGTACGGGGAGCGATCGTCGGCGTAGGCTCTCGTCCCATGACTCCCCCGGGTCTCCGACCACCTCCCCCCACAGGTACATCCGCTCTCCCACCGGGCACCTACGACGGCGCTGTCGTCATTGTCACGGGTGGCGGTACCGGCCTGGGAAAGTCAATCGCCACCGAGTTCGCCCGCCTGGGCGCGTCTCTCGGCATCCTCAGCCGCAGCGAGGAGCACCGCAACGCCGGAGTGACCGCCGTCGAAGAGGCGGGAGGGCGCGCCCTGCCCACCCCATGCGACATTCGCGAGCCCGAATCGATCAGCTCCGCCTTCGACACGGTCGAGTCGGCATTCGGCCCGATCGATGTGCTGGTCAACAATGCCGCCGGCAATTTCCCGGTACCGGCCGAGGACATGAGCCCGAACGCCTGGCGCACCGTTGTCGACATCGTCCTCAACGGCACCTTCTACTGCTGTCGGGACTTCGCAAGGCGCCTCATCCCTGTCGAACGGGACGGAGCCATTGTCAATGTGGGGGCGTCCTACGCCTGGACGGGCGGCCCCGGATTCGCCCACTCCGCAGCGGCCAAGGCCGGTGTCAAGAACCTCACTGAGACCCTGGCCGTCGAGTGGGCCCCCTACGGCATCCGGGTCAACGGGCTGGTCCCCGGTCTGATGCCTCATGAGGACGAGACGGCAGCCATCGCCGCCGTGCCGGGGAAGTACGAGGGGCAGGATTCGCGGGTACCGGCGGGCAGGATCGGCTTCCCCCGCGAACTGGCCTGGGCGGCCACCTACCTCTGCTCCCCCTTCGCCACCTACATCAGCGGCCACTCGCTGGTGGTCGATGGGGCCAACTGGCAGCGCCGCCATACCGTGCAGCCCCCCTTTACCCCGATCAGGGAGCAGCTCGACCGACCACCGTTCGGCGAGCTGTCTCCCCGGACCCGTCCCGCCGACCCGTCGGGCGCGGCCGAAACCGAGAGAGGAGCCAATCCGTGAGCGCCTTGAGCGAAGAGGACCGCGACCTGGTCCGTCTGGAAGTGGACGGACCTGTGGCGGTGATCACCAACAACCGGCCCGAGAGGCACAATGCCATGAGCGACGAGATGGACCGCCGCCTCTGGGAGGTGCTGGCCGAGGTTCACGCAATGGGCGCACTTCGAGCCATCGTGTGGCGCGGCGAGGGACGCTCGTTCTCGTCGGGTCGCGACACCACCCAACTCGGCCTTCGGGTCGAGGACATCTCCGATTTGGAGTTCATCGAGCGTGGGCACCGGCCAACCCAGATGTTCCTGACCATGCCGTGCCCGATTATCTGTGCTCTCAAGGGATGGGTGATCGGAGGTGCGTTCGAGCGAGCCATGCTCTGTGACATCAGGGTCGCCGCCGTCGGCACCCGGATGATGCTTCCCGAGGTGGTCCATGGTGTCATTCCGGACTCGGGCGGCATGGCCCGCCTGTTCCAGATGGCGGGCCACGGGTTGGCCGCCGACCTCGCACTCACGGGACGGGTGTTCACCGCCGAGGAGGCCCTGACTCATGGCGTGGTGAGCCGACTGGTGGCCGACGAAGCCGAGCTGGACGCCGTCACGATGGAGATGGCCCACAAGATCGCCCAAGCTCCCGCCTTCACCGTCAAGATGGCACGGCGCACGCTGTTCAGCCTGGGCGCACCTGAGGTGCAGCGTTCCATTGCCGAGGAGGCGGTGGCGCAGTCGTTGGTGTTCGCCTCCGACGACTACGCCGAGATGAAGGCCGCGCGCGCGGAGGACCGGGACCCGGTGTACCGCAAGCGCTGACCGGCGCCGTTCCGGCCCGAAGACCGTTGGAGACGACAGGGAAGCGACTGCGAATGTCAGCGCCACCACTGCCAGTGGGCGATCGTGCCGCCCACTGCCGACCTGAGCTATACATGGAGAGCGGCTCGGTTTCCTCTGCCCTGGTCGTGCACCTTTCCAACAGGAGCGACGTGTCCGACCTGTCTGCGGCCACCGTCAACGTACCGAGCGTTGCCGGTGACTCAGACAGCCCCGAACACCATGGGCGCCGAGCGAACTCCGGCGATGACCGGGGAGGCGGACCGAATCACGGGCCCGGCCGGTTCCACCGATTCGAACCGGGAGAGCAGCTCCTCGAGCAGTACGCGGCCCTCCAGCCGGGCCAGGACCGCCCCGACACAGAAGTGGGGACCGAAGCCGAAGGCCACGTGCGGGTTCGGGTCCCTGGCCGAATCGAACCGGTCGGCACTCGACCCGAATACCGATTCGTCACGATTGGCCGAGGCATACAGCATCAGCACCGGTTCGCCGGGCCCGAGCTGACGGCCGCCCAGCTCGGTCGGCCGGGTCGTCGTGCGCATGAAGGACACGACGGGTGTCGTCCACCGGAGCATCTCCTCGACGGCAATGGGCAGCGCCCGCGGGGTCGATGCCCGTGACCGGAGGGCCGCCCACTCGCCCGGCTCGCCGGCGAAACCGAGCAACCCACCGGACATCATGTTCCGAGTGGTCTCGTTGCCGGCCACCAGGAGCTGAACCAGGAACATCCCAAGCTCGGCATCGGTCAGGCGGTCTCCGTCGATCTCCGCGGCCCCGAGTTCGGAGATGATCCCCTCACCGGGATGGGCCCGGCGATCGGCCGCCGCCGCCAGCAGGTAGGTCACCATCTCCGCGCTGAGCGCTTGGCGCTCTTCCTCGGGCCAGTCGGTGGCCCCGGGGATGACCGCCTCGGACCACCGGAAGAACTGAGGCCACTCGTCCTCGGGCATTCCCATCAGATCGCTGATCACCTGAAGCGGAAGGGGTACGGCCACCTCCGACACGATGTCGATCGGCTCGCCCGGTTCGATAGCGGCGACAAGGGCTCGGGTCCGTGCCCGCACGCTCTTCTCCAGCCCGCGGATGAAGGAGGGTCGGAAACCGGGTTGCACCAGACCGCGGTACCGGGTGTGATCAGGAGGATCGGTGTGCATCATGGTCGGTGGGCTGGCGTACTCAGCCCCGATCTCGAACACCATGATTCCCTTCGCCGAGCAGAAGGTGTCCGGGTCCCGGGAGACAGCGATGACGTCAGCATGCCGGCTGACAACCCACAAGCCGAGTGCGTCGTTTCGAGCCACCGGGGCTTCGGCTCTGAGCCTTGCGTAGAGCGGGAACGGGTCGCCGGCGTAGAACTCGGGATCCAAGAGTGGCGCAGTCAGGTCCTCGCGACCCACCGCCGGCTCGCCGCTCATTGCCGGCAGCGCCCGTTCACGTTGTGATGGCACCGGAAAGGGCGGCCAGAGGCTTGAGCATCATTGACCTCAACAGTCGTCACTGCAGATCCCCTTCCCGTGTGCTTCGCCGGCTCTTGGCCGGCGCCAGGCGGTCCCGAGGTCACGCCACCCGACCAGATCAGTCTGCCGGAGCCCGGACCTCGGTGCCATTCGCAGGAGTGGGATGCAGCCCCGGGGACACCGGGGGAGGTATCTTGCAGGTGGGCAGATCACGGACATGGGTCGACAGAGGGAGACGGACAATGTTGACGTTCGGCCGAACCAATGGTGGGGATGATTCGCCGAGTCGACCTGCCCCCCGACCCCTCCCGATGTGGGGTGCTGCCTTCACCGGGCTTCTGGTCGTGGCGTTCCTGGCTGCAGGGTGTTCGAACAGCTCGTCGACGGCCACGACCACGACCGCTTCCTCGAGCACCTCGTCGACGACACCGGCGATGTCGGCGGCCGCCATCCGCATCCTCCAGGCGGACCTGGCCAAGGTGGGTTGCTACTCCGGGAAGATCGACGGGGTGAGCGGTCCGATGACCGCAACGGCGATCAGGGCATTCCAGACCGCGTCGGGGCTGCCAGTCGACGGAGTCTACGGTTCGATGACCAGGACGAAGCTGCTGGCGGCGGAGAACGCGGGTACCCACGTGTGTACGACGTCCCCGTCAACAACGACCACGACTTCGTCGTCTTCCACGACCACGACCACGGCCGCCTCCTTCGCCGGTGTGCCGGCGCCCGCCGTGGCCGCCATCACTGCGTTCGAGACCGCCCACGGTCCCGGTGTCGGAACCTGGCAGATCAGCTCAGCCAAGCTCTCCAGCGCAGATCCCTCCTACGTCTACTTCCAGATCGGCCCAGCGCCTGGACACGAGAGCACCGTGCAAGGTGGCTATGGATTTGTCCGAACGCAGGGGGGGATGTGGAGCGTGGTCGGATTCGGAACATCGGCGGTGGGTTGCCCACCGAACAATTCGCAGAACGGGCTCGTTCCCACGGCCGTGCTGGCTGAATTCGGGGTCACCTGCCCCTCGTCGAGCTGATCACCGCTGACCTGATTTTCGCTTGATGGTGATGCCTCTGTCGAGCTGATCGTCAGTAGTATCCGGTACGTGATCCGAGCACGGCGACCGGCGACGCAACCCAGATGGTTCGAGAACGCCAACGGTGACGGACCAACCCTCTAAGCCTCGGCGTCGACTGGTTCATGCCATCGTCATCGTTACCGCCCTCGTCCTCGTTGTCCTGATCGCGCTCGGAGTCCGCACCTTCGGCGGCGAGGTGAAGCAACTGGCGAATGACGTCGTCCACCTGGGCACGCCGTCAACGGACGGCACACCCCTCGATCCTTCGGCGTTCGCCTCCGGGGCATGCATGTCGTTCCCGCCCACCAACGGGAACAACGGGAAGACCGTCTTCCTCGATGCCGGTCACGGTGGGCTCGACCCCGGCGGCGTGGGAACCACCGAGTCGGGGCAGACGGTCTACGAGTCCAACGTCAATCTGGCCATCGAGTTGGATTCGATGGCGATCTTGCGGGCCGAAGGCTACCGCGTCGTCGTTTCGCGGACGGGGGACACCACGGTGGTCAAATTGGGCCCGGCGGACACGGACGGCCAGCTGCTCTCGCTTCAAGGTTCTCATGACGACGTCGTCGCCAGAGACCAGTGTGCCAACCTGGCCAAGGCCGATGCCCTCATCGGCATCTACATGGATGCCGGTGGGATCGACCAAGCCGGAAGTGTGACGCTCTACGACACCGACCGTCCGTTCTCGCAGGAGAACACGACATTGGCCGGCTTGCTGCAAACGGACGTCCTGGCCGCCATGAACGCGCAGGGTTGGCAGATCCCGAATGACGGCTCACTTCCCGACAGTGGATTCGGGTCCTCAGCGGGTGATCCGGCATCCGGTGGCCTGGCAGCCGAGGCCGCCGCATACAACCACCTCCTTCTCATCGGCCCTGCCATGTCAGGGTACTTCTCCACTCCCAGTGAGATGCCGGGCGCAGTCATCGAACCGCTCTACCTCACCGACCCGTTCGAAGGATCGATTGCTGTCAACTCGACGGACCAAGAGATCATCGCCAAGGGAATCGCCTCCGCCGTCCAGCAATTTCTGATGCCGACCTCGGCGTCAACCCGGCCTCGAGCAACCGCCCCCGGCTGAGCCCTCCCTACTTCGGCCGGAAATGGACGAACACTCTGCCGAAATTGTGTGAATCCTTTTCGACGCGGTCGTAGAGGGCCTTGATCTCCTTCTGGTCGAGAAAGCGCAAGACCCGCTTCTTCAGTTGCCCGCTTCCCTTGCCTGGGATGATCTCCACCAGTCGGATCTTCTTCTCGACGGCTTCGTCGATGACGGCACGAAGCGCACGATCGATGTCCTCCCCTCGATTGTAGATATCGTGCAGATCGAGCTTGAGCTTCATAGCAGGGTTCTACTCTGATCGAGCCTCGGATTCACGCCGATGCTCCCCCGTTGGTCAGCGGACCGGCATCCGATGCAGCCAGAGATGAACGGATCCGTTGCGGACGGAAGGCGACACCGCTAGCGTTCCGCTCCGTGACCTGCAACGTGCGGGAGTTGGCGTAGGTGCCATACGGCGTGATCGTGGTCGGCACAGACGGTTCGGAGCGGGCCGAAGCTGCCGTCGGTGAGGCACTGGGCCTGGCCAAGGCGGCCGGAGCCACGCTCCACGCCGTTCATGTGGTCCATCCGGCCGTGGAAGCAGGGCAGGTGAGCTCGAGCGCCTGGCAACAGGCCATCGATGGAGTGCGCAGCGAGGTCGACGGCGTCAAGGCGAGGTTGACCAAGGAGGCAGGACGGCACGGCGTCGCCATCGAGTTCCATACTCCTGGCGGCACGGATATCGTCGAGGCCTTGCTGAGCACGGCTGACAAGGTCGGAGCCGATCTCATCGTGGTCGGAAATCGGGGCATGAGCGGGGTATCCCGTTTCGTGCTCGGGAGCATCCCCAACAAACTGGCCCATCGCTGTCGCTGCAGCCTGCTGATCGCCGACACCGACGCCACCTGACGGGAACCACGGCCATCCGACGGGGCGCCGAAACGGACCTCCACTGAGCCGAGGGGGTCAACCGGGCCCGAGTGCCAGTTGATTGGATCGAGCCACGTCCGCGTACCAGGACGCACTGGGTTTGGCCCTGCGCTCGAACGTCGTCCGATCAACTGCGTGGAGCCCCAGCTTGGGACCGAAACCCATGTTCCATTCGAAGTTGTCGAGCAGGCTCCAGACGAAGAAGCCCTGGACATCGATTCCCTCGCCGATGCAGAGGTGGACATCGCGTAGCACTCGATCGATGTAGGTGATGCGCTCGCCATCATCCTCGGTGGCAATCCCGCTTTCCGTGATCAGAACCGGTAGGCCGGTGAACGCTGCCGTACGCCGCACACAGTGCGCGACGGCCTGAGGCCAGTTCTCCGTTCCCATCTGGGTCTGTTGGACGGACGGATCGTCCGGAGCCAGGCCCTCGGGCCCAAAATGCATCCGGGTGTAGGCCTGGACGCCGACGAAATCATCACCCTCGGTGGCCCGCAGGAAGGTGTTCTCGAGGATCTCCTCGGCCATGTCCCGCGTGACCTCGCCACCTTCGTCGGACACAATCTCGGCCATCGACAGTGTGAGGCCGATCCGGAAGTCCCCAGGTCCCGAGCGGAGTGCCTCAACCGACAGCCGGTGGGCGCGCACCATCGAATCGTTGACGGCGAGGTGCCGCGTCAGATCGTCCTTCACGCCCGGTGGGTACTCCCCAACCGTATAGCCCATCGCCCCCACGACGTTGGGCTCGTTGATGGTGCAGGCCCACCCGATCAGGTCCCCGAGATGCGCACCGGCACGCTCAACAAAACGAGCGAACCGATCCGGGGCATCCAGCGCCTCGAAGCCACCTCGCCGGGCGAGCCACGCCGGATTCGTGAAGTGGTGAAAGGTGACCACCGGGACGATTCCGCGCTCGTGACAGCCAGCGCACATTCGCCGATAGTGGTCCAGGGCGGCCAGCGAGAACTCTCCCTCGGCCGGTTCGATTCGGCTCCATTCCAACGAGAACCGGTAGGCGCCAAGTCCCATTTCGGAGACCAGGTCGAGGTCCTCCCTCCACCGATGGTACGAATCACAGGCATCCCCGCTCGATTCGACACACCCCGAACCCTGGGTGTGCTCGAACTCCCACCAATCGTTGTTGGTAGTTCCGCCCTCGATCTGATGGGCGGAACCGGCCGCCCCCCACAAGAACCCGTCAGGGAATTCCAGCGTTCGGTTGGTGGCTGCTTCCATACCTGCTCACGATACCGACCACTCACCCATTCCGCAGGGCCTGTGGCCGTGGAGCGGGCCACCGACCGCCTGCCAACGGGTGCCTGGGTCCACCGGCCTCGAGCCCGCCGCCCATCCATCTACAGTTGGTTCAGACCCACTGCTGGGGAGGACACCAGGATGCTGACCAAAGGAATCAACCACGTCGCCGTCATCACCAACGATGCCGCCCGGCTGAACACGTTCTACAAGGAGGTGTTCGACGCCGAGATGCTACGCGACGGACCCGAGCTCCCCGAGGGAGGGGGACCTCGACTCTCCATCATCAAGATCGGCGACTGGGCCGAGCTCAACGTGTTCCAAATCGACGGCAACACGGAAGCCGATCGCCAGACACCGATGTTCGGGCGAGGGCGCCTCGACCACCTGGCGCTGCAGGCCGCGTCCCTCGAGGCCTTCGAGACCATTCGGGACCGTCTGATGGCGCGGCATGCTGCGGACGACTTCGTCACCGATTTTGGGCCCATGCTCAGCCTCTTCTTCCGGGATCCAGACGGGCTCGAGTGCGAGGTCTGCGTGGAGAACCCGGACGCAGAGCCAGGTGTTCATCATCCACCCGGGACCCGGGCGGCACGGTATTCCTGATCATGGAGCCAGATTCGAAACTGGGGGTACGCCACACCGCCAGACGAAACGTACTCATCTTGTTGTTGGCTCTCACCGCGGTGGCAGTCTCCTGGGCTTCGGTTCGGACCCCGGCCGTTGCGACGGCGAGACAGGCTCACACGGCGGGAACTGCTCCTCCTCCTGACTCGGTGGTGCCCTTCGGTGGGGCGTCGCCTGGCTTGAATTCGCTGACCGATCTGAAGGCTCCTGTCGTGGGCATGGCTTCCGACCCGAGAGGGAGCGGGTATTGGATGGTGGCCTCGGACGGAGGGATCTTCAGTTTCGGTGACGCCCAGTTCTACGGCTCCACGGGATCGCTCACCCTCAACCGGCCCGTGGTGGGCATGGCCGCCGCTCCCGACGGCGAGGGCTACTGGCTGGTGGCCTCGGACGGAGGGATCTTCAGTTTCGGTGACG
>JBEKIU010000029.1:0-28668 GCA_050011635.1 Acidimicrobiales bacterium | reverse complement strand
AACGAACGGGCCCAGGCCGTGGCCGAGGGCCGTGAGTTCGCCCGCCACTGGATGCACAACGGCTGGGTCACCATGGAGGGGGAGAAGATGTCCAAGTCGCTGGGCAACTTCACCTCGCTGTCCGATCTGTTGGCCCGCAGCGACGCCCGCGCCTACCGGCTGCTGGTGCTCCGGTCCCACTACCGGTCACCCATCGAGGTGACCCCTGACACGGTGGCCGACGCCGAGGCCGGGTTGGCCCGGCTCGACGAGCTGGCCCGGCGGTTCGGGCTGACCGACCTCCTGGGCGCCGGTCCGGTGGTCGACCCGCGTGGCGCCGAGGGCGGTGGAGGTGGCGACGGGGAAGGACTGGATTCCGGGGCGGTCTCCCGGTTCCGTGAGCGCATGGACGATGATCTCGATACCCCCGGGGCCCTCGCCGGGGTGTTCGATCTCGTGCGACGGGCCAACGCCTCGGCCGATGCCGGCGACATGGCGGGCGCCGGACGGTCGGCCGCCACCGCCGCGCTGCTCTGCGCCGCCCTGGGCCTGGATCTGCGGGGCGGATCCGGAGGCGAGGTCGACCCCGATGCCGCTGAGCTGGTCCGTCTCCGTGACCTGGCCCGTGCCGAACGTGACTGGGTCCGGGCCGACGCACTCCGGGCCGAGCTCGAGGAGAAGGGGTGGGTGGTCGGGGACGGCCCCGACGGCACCCGGATCCGGCGTCAATGAACGCCGTGTGAACAGGGGCCCGAGAGGTCCGTTGGCTGTTGATCCCGAGCAGAGGGCTGCTAGCGTTTGACGGGCAGGACGTCACCTTGGGTAGGTGGTCCGAAGACCCGCTGGCAGGCGGGGGTCGGAACCCAGTCTCCCTCCGGGGGCCGACTGCGCACTACACGTGTGGAGGAAAGGGGAATGCCACCGTGGCTTCCGGAACAGTCAAGTGGTTCAACGCAGAAAAGGGCTTCGGCTTCATTTCACAACCGGATGGTGGGGCTGATGTGTTCGTGCACCACACCGCCATCCAGATGAACGGATTCCGCTCGCTCGAAGAGGGTCAGGCTGTCGAGTTCGAGCTCCAGGAAGGGCCCAAGGGGCTCCAGGCCGTGGATGTGCGCCTGGCCCAGCCCGCGTAGAACCGGCTTCTCTCCCCGAGGGCCTGATGGCCCACGCAGCTGAGCCCCGGCGGTGCCCCGTCGTACCCCGCCGGCCAGAGCCGGTCCGCGTCCGCCGACCGAGCTCCCGATGCCGCACCACCGGTGGTGGTGGCGCTTTCGCCGTTTTCGTGGTTACTATGGAGTAACTATGGGGATGAGGCCCGTCCAGGGCCGGAACGGAGCAGGGAGCCATGGCTGAATTCTCACTCGACCTGAACGAGGATCAACTCCAGATCCAAAAGTGGGTGCACGATTTCGCGGAGAACGTCATCCGCCCGGCCGGACACGAATGGGATGAGCGGGAGGAGACCCCGTGGCCGATCATCGAGGAGGCGGCCCGAATCGGCCTCTACTCGTTCGACTTCATCATCCAGTGCTTCTCCGACGACAGCGGATTGCTGCTGCCCATCGCCAACGAGGAGATGTCCTGGGGTGATGCCGGCATCGCCCTGGCCATCTTCGGGAGCACCCTGGGCCTGGCCGGGATCGCCAGCAACGGCACCCCGGAGCAGCTCATGGAGTGGGGGCCCCAGTGCTTCGGTACCCCTGACAAGATCCAGACGGCCGCCTTCGCCGTCTCCGAGGCCGACGCCGGCTCGGATGTGTCGTCACTGCGCACCCGGGCGGTCTACGACGCGGCCAAGGACGAGTGGGTCCTCAACGGGACGAAGACCTGGATCACCAACGGCGGGATGGCCGACATCCACGTGGTGGTGGCCTCGGTCGACCCCGAGCTCGGATCACGCGGACAGGCCAGCTTCATCGTTCCACCGAAGACCCCCGGGCTCTCCCAGGGGCAGAAGTTCCAGAAGATGGGGATCCGCGCTTCCCACACCGCCGAGGTCATTCTCGACGACGTCCGGGTGCCGGGTCACTGCCTCCTCGGGGGCAAGGGCAAGCTCGACGAGAAGCTGGCCCGGGCCCGCGAGGGCAAGCGCTCGACCAGCCAGGCGGCCATGAAGACGTTCGAGGCCTCGCGGCCGACGGTCGGGGCCCAGGCGCTCGGGATCGCCCGTGCCGCCTACGAGTACTCCCTCGACTACGCCAAGGAGCGCAAGGCCTTCGGCCGGGCCATCATCGAAAACCAGGCCATCGCCTTCAAGCTGGCCGACATGAAGACCCGCATCGACGCATCCCGCCTGCTCATCTGGCGGGCGTCGTGGATGGGGCGGAACGGCAAGGAGTTCAACTCGGGTGAGGGCTCGATGTCCAAGCTGTATGCCGGTGAGACCGCGGTGTGGGTCACCGAGGAGGCCATCCAGATCATGGGTGGAGCCGGCTACATCCGCGACCATCCCGTCGAGCGGTGGCACCGCGATTCGAAGATCTACACCATCTTCGAAGGAACCAGCGAGATCCAGCGCCTGATCATCAGCCGGGCCATCTCCGGCGTTCACATCCACTAGTCGCCGACGACGATGCCGGGCTCCCGCTCGCCGGTGGCCGCCGACGACCTGGGAGGACCGGGCCCGGCGGTGCGCCCGATCCGGCTGCTCACGTTGTGCACCGGAAATGCGGCCCGCTCGGTCATGGCCGGGGTCATGCTCCAACCCGGACCCGTGACCATCGTCACCGCCGGGACCCATGTGGTCGAGGGGCAGCCGATGAGCAGGAGGACCAGGGACGCCCTGGCATTGCTCGGGCTCCGAGCCGACGGGCACCGGAGCCACCAGCTCACCGACGCGGACGTCGAGGACGCCGACCTCATCGTGGCCATGGCCGGCGAGCACGTCTCCTACATCCGCCGCCGCTATCCGGCCGCCGCGTCGAGGACCGCCTCGATCAAGAGATTGTGCCGCGACCTGCCTGCCGGCCCCCCGTCCCTGGCCGAGCGGATCGCGTCGCTCGATCTGGCCTCGCTCCCCGTCGAGGCGTGGGAGGACGTGGCCGACCCGGCCGGCGGCGAGGACGAGATCTACTCCTCATGCGTCGAGGAGCTGGCCGGTCTGTGTGCCCGGCTTCTTCCCCGGCTGTCCTGACCCGTCCCGCTCAGCTCGGCTGGCCGGAGACGGTCCTCGGATGACGGAGCGAGATGTCGGCACAGGCCGCACACACCTCTTCGGGAATCACACCGACCTTCATCAAGAAGCCGAAGACGATGCACCCGAGGCAGATGCCGAGCGCCGATTCGAGGAATGCCGCCACGGCCAGCAGGGACACCACCACCCAGGCCGCCGTGCCCAGTCCGAACCCGTACCAGAGCACCAGCGCCGTCGTGGAGAACACCACCCCGATGGCCTGGGCGAACCGTTTGGGCGGACCGGGCACCAGGCGGGGGTCGCCGCCCAGTCGCGGCGCCACGACGCGGGTGGCCAGCTGGCCGAGCGGGCTCAAGGTGGGCCCGGTCAGGACGCGGGCCCAAAACCCGTAGGCGAGGGGGATGAGGATCCAGGGTTGCTGGAAGGCCACCGCGGCCACACACATGATCAGGACGCCGGCGGCCACCGTTCGGGCTGCGTACTCGTTGACGGGGTTCGGGAAGCTGAACACCCACTTAGTTTATCGAGTCGGTCGGGTTTTGGAATCCACGGCTGCGGCGCGGGTTCGGCCGGCCCGATCAGGCCGCCGCGGAGACAGCCCCGCGCAGGAGGTTCAGGCCCTCGAGACCGGGCAGGCGGTCCACCCGGCGGTCGATGCGGTCGGCCACCGACCGCCCGTCGTCGTCCCCGAACAGGTAGGTACGGAGGAAGTCCACCTCCTGGTCGGGGATCACCCCGCTGCCCACCGGGGCCCAGAAGTGCCGGAGGGCCCACCGGGTGAGACGCTGGGCCGCACGGCTGTCGGCCAGGCGGGACCTGGCCTGGGCGGCGTAGAAATCGATATGCCGCCCCTCTTGTCTCATGACCCGGCGGAGCAGCACGGTGAGCGTGGGGTGATCGGCGAGCTTGGCCAGCCGGGCGTACGCGGCCTGGGTGGTCCACTCGTTGACCGCCCCCCAGGTCATGTGCACGGCGGTGAGATGCGGTGTGACCGCCGAGCCGAGCTGGAAAGTCAGGGGCTTCCATGCCTCGCGCCTGGGCAGGCGCTGGCGGAGAGCGGCGATCCTGCCGGTGCCGGCCCGCTCGTCGTGTGCCTCCAGCACCTCGGCGATGGCCTCCCCGTGCCAGAACTCCTCGTAGTTCCACAGGGTGAGGAACGACGTCACCTCGGGGTCGCGGTGGGCCCGTGTCACCAGGACGTCGCGCAGATAGCAGATCGTGTGGTTCTCCACGTCGTGCATGGAGCGAAGGCAGCGGAGCGCGTCGGGACCGAGCGGCCGCTCGTGGAAGGCGCCGAAGTCGATGTCGTCGATCTCGAGCTTCTCCGAGAGCCGCCGGTAGGTCGTCATGTCGAACGTCATGGCTGTTCTTCGTCGCCGATCGAGCTCGAGATGTAGCCGGCGTCGAATCATCCGGCCAGCGAGCCGGCGTCGAATCATCCGGCCAGCGAGCCGGCGTCGAATCATCCGGCCAGCGAGCCGGCGTCGAATACAGTGCGGTGATCGAACTGGAGCAGGCAAGCGACGCCACCTTGGTGGTGGCTGTCGGGCGATGGCACGAGCCTGCGCTGGCCGAGATCTATCGGCGTCACGGTGGGTCCGTGCACGCGTTGGCCCGTCGCATCCTCCGCAGCGATCCTTCGGCCGAGGAGATCACCCAGGAGATCTTTCTCGACCTGTGGAGACGACCGGAGAAGTTCGACGCCCAGCGAGGCACGTTGCGCTCGTACCTGCTGGCGCGGACCCACGGGAAATCGGTCGATTTCGTCCGATCCGAGACGGCCCGCCGTCGACGGGAGGAGCGCACCTCGAGGGAGACGGCCACGGCCGGATACGACATCGACCACGAGCTGTTCGACATGGCCGTGGCCGACCAGGTCAGAGTGGCGCTCGGCGCTTTGCCCGAGGACCTTCGCAGGCCCATCCTCCTGGCCTATTTTGGGGGCAACACCTACCGCGAGGTGGCGCAGATCCTCGACGAACCGGAAGGCACGGTCAAGAGCCGCATCCGATCGGGACTGGGCCGGCTCCGGACCAAGCTGGCCGAGCTCGGGGTGGAGCCGGCAGGAGCAGAGTCGTGACCACGCCAGAGCCCGAACCCGTCCACCAGGAGATACAAGAGCTCCTGGGCGCCTACGCCCTCGACGCGGTCGACGCCGAGACGGCCGCCATGGTCGAGCGGCACCTCGACGAGTGCGTGCGATGCTCGATCGAGGTGGCCCAGCACCACGAGGTCGCCGGGTTGCTGGGCAACTCGGGCGGAGCGTCGCCGTCCGAGTTGTGGGATGGGATCGCCCGCCGGCTCGACGGCTCCGCCCCACCGCCGTGGGAGCGGTTGGCCGAGCGTCTCGGGCCCGAACCCGGTCCGGCCCGGGACGACGGGGAGGCGGAGGCGGCCGCCGGAGCGCGGGGACCGACCGGTTCCGAGGTGGCCGACACGACCGACGCGGCCGGCGTGGTATCGATCGGCTCCGGGCCCCGCAGGGGCCGGACGGCTCTTCGGGTGGCAGCCGTGGTGGCCGCCGCGGCCGCCGTCGTCGCCGTCCTGTTGGGGGTCCGGGTCGACCACCTCAACCAGCAGGTGAACGCGCTCCGGGCTTCGACGCCGCTCACCCGGGCGGAGCAGGCGGCGATGGCTTCACCCTCGACCAGGGAGGTCGCGCTCAAGGCGCCGTCCGCGGGGGCGGCGCCGGTGGGCAAGGTCACGGTCTTCCTGACCAGGACGGGGACCGGCTTCGTCGAGGCGGGGGGTCTGTCGTCCCTCCCGGACAGTGAGACGTACCAGCTCTGGGGGGTGATCGGCAGCCGGACCATCTCCCTCGGCCTCCTGGGCTCGGCCCCGAGGGTCGTCCCCTTCAGCGTGGCCGGGAACGTGCCGGTGGACGCGTTCGCCATCACCGCCGAACACGCCGGCGGCGTCGTCCAGAGCACCAGGCAGCCGGTGGTGGAGGGGGACGTCACCGCCTGAGCCGGCGCCGGTGGCGGGGCCCCGTCCGTTGGTCCCGGGTGCCTCAGATCCGGTGGACCTGGCGGAGCCCGGCCCAGGCGAAATCGGCCAGGCGGGTGGCCAGCCGGGCGGCATCGGCCCGGCGCACGGCGGCGGAGCCGGCCGGCTGCGGGTTGCTCGTCCCGGCCTGGGAGTCGCTCTGCTGTCGATTCGTGTCCAGCCAGTGGCGGCTGGCACCCTCGGCCATGCCGACCACCGCGTGGGCCAGCAGCAGTCGGTGCCCGGGGTCGAGCCCCGCGTCGATGAGAGGATCGATGGCCTGGGCGATGGTCTCCTCCACCCGGCGCAGTGCCGCGCCCAGCTCGAAGTCGTCGGGAGCGTCACGCCCGTAGAGGAGGCGAAACGCCGGCTCGTTGTCGACCATCAGCTCGAAGTAGGCGGCGAATCCCAACTCGACCTGCTGGCGCGGGCCGAAGGCGGTGGCGGTGGCCTTGACGATGCGTGTCACCAGCTCGCGTGAGACCGCGTCCATCAGCTCGAGGTAGAGCGCGCGCTTGGATTCGAAGTGCTGGTACACCAGCGGCTTGGTCACGCCGGCCGACTCGGCGATGTCGTCCATGGTGGTGGCCGAGTACCCGTGTTCGGCGAAGAGCGACAGGGCGACCTCGAACAGCTGCCGCCGGCGGGCATCGGCGGTGAGGCGCCGACCGCTCGGCACCGCCTGGCGCTGAGCCGGGTCCGCGCTGAGTGCTCCGCTCATGCTGGTCATGGTAGTCGTCGGTCCCCACCCGGAGGCGGGCTCCGTCTCGGGTCGACGTCACATGGCGGGCATGACGGAGGCAATCCGGTCGGGCAGGTCCCGCACCGAGAAATGGGCGGAGGCCACGGCCAGGTTGCCGTCCAGCAGGCCGGGATCGGGTGCCTCCAGCCAGGCCCGGAGCCGGTCCATCTCACCGAGGGCGAACCAGTCGAACCCGAAGGCGGCGAGCTCCCGGGCCACCGGGTAGGGCCCGATGGCCAGCGGGCGTCGGTGCACGACCGATTCGATGGTGGGGTTGCCGAACCCCTCCCAGGTGGAGGGCAATACCACCACGTCGCAGGCCTGGTAGGCGTGGCCGACGGTGACGGCGGCCGCTCCGTCCGGTGTGCCGAGGATGACCGGGCACGTCGCTGCCGCGGCCAAGGTGTCGAGCTCCGGGCCGTACCCGTCCTCGGCCGGGCCGAGCAGCCAGTACACCGCATCCAGTTCGGTGGCCACCCGGATGCCGCCGGCCACGTTCTTCCGGGGGATGGCCCGGGTGGGCTGGAGCACCAGGCGCCGGTCGTCGTCGATCCCGAGCGCCCGGCGGACCGGTTGACGCCGGTCGCCGCCCTGTTCGGTGCCGGCGCACCCGCCCGCACCGGGAACGGCGAAGGTGTTGTACACGGTGGTGGCTTCGATGCCCCGGGCGGCGAGCTCATGGCGGCTCAGTTCGTTGATGGTGACGTGGCTCCAGCGCGGATCGACCGGTGGGGGCGGCTCGGCCAGGAATTGGGGCCGCTGCCAGGGAAGGTCGTGGTGGTGGAGCATGGCCGGCCGACCGGCGAGGATCGAGGCCACATGGGCTGCGGCCGCCGGATTGAGGGGGAGTGAACACAGGTTCTCGACCACGACCACATCGGCATCGTCGAGCGCCGATACCAGCTCCGAGCGGCTCGGCGGCTCGACGGCACCGATGGAGAGCCCGCCGACCAACCGGTCGACAGGGCCGTCGCCGGCCACGGTGACCGTGGCGAACCCGAGCTCGCCCAGGGCCCACTGCCACTTGGCGGCCTCGATGGACACCCCGTCGGATCCGCCCAGGCGGAAGGAGATGAGGGCTGCGGTCGGAATGGCGTCACCGTAGTTGCCGTGGTCGGACGACCGTCCTGGCGCGCAGGGACCCGTGACGCGAGCTAGCGTCGGCCGGTGCCCGAAGCAACCCAGCCAGAACCGGCGCCGTCCGCACCCGGCCGGCCCGGCCCCGATCTCCTGTCCGAGCGGCGGGGTCCCGTCCTGACCCTGACCATCAATCGGCCGGAGCGCCGCAACGCCATGACCTGGGAGGTCATCGCTGGGCTGCGCGAAGAGGTGACCCGGGCCAAAGATGACCCCCGGGTCCGGGTGGTGGTGCTGGCCGGCGCCGGTGATCAGGCGTTCTGCGCCGGAGCCGACCTGACGGGCATGGTTCCCCACCGTCAGGGGGGCGGCACCGACGAGTACGCCGACCACCACGTGGCCCGCGGTTGGCTGGCCGAGCTCTTCGAGGAGCTATGGCACCTCGGCAAGCCCACCATCGCCCGGGTCCAGGGCTGGGCCATGGCCGGCGGTTTCGGGCTGGCCCTGGCCTGCGACATGCTCATCGCGTCGGAGGAGGCCCGGTTCGGAGCCCCCGAGCTCAACGTCGGGCTCTGGCCCTACATGGTGACCGTGCCCATGCTGCGGTCGATGCCGTCGAAGAAGGCCCTCGAGCTGATGCTCACCAGCCGGGTGGTCGGGGCCGAGGAGGCCGAGCGGATCGGCTTCGCCACCCGTGTGGTGCGGAGCGACCGGCTTGACGCCGAAGTGGCCGAGATGGCATCCGTGCTGGCCTCGAAACCGCCGGGTGTCATGAGGATGGGCCGAGAATCGTTCTACGCTGTGGTGGACTCAGCGGCGACGGAGGCCCTGCCGTACCTCCATGCCATGCTGACGGTCACGAGCCAGACTGCCGAAGCCGCCGAGGGGATCGCAGCCTTCACCGAGAAGCGGCCGCCATCGTGGCAGACGGGCACCGATGACACCGAGACGCACCCAGACCCGAGGAGCTCCTGAATGGCGAAACGAGCACTGATCACCGGCATCACCGGTCAGGACGGCTCCTATCTGGCCGAATTCCTGCTCGACCAGGGCTATGAGGTGTGCGGGATGGTCCGACGGTCGAGCACGCTCAACTTCGAGCGGATCGCCCACATCCAGGACCGCATCACCCTGGTGGCCGGGGACCTGCTCGACGAGGTGTCGATGATCAACATCCTGCGGGACAACCATCCGACCGAGGTCTACAACCTGGCCGCCCAGTCCTTCGTCCAGACCTCGTGGAGCCAGCCGGTCCTGACCGGGGAGACCACCGCCCTGGGTGTCACCCGCGTGCTCGACGCCATCCGGATCGTCGATCCGGAGATCCGCTTCTACCAGGCCAGCTCGTCGGAGATGTTCGGCAAGGTCCTCGAGGTGCCGCAACGGGAGACCACGCCGTTCTATCCCCGCAGCCCGTACGGCGTGGCCAAGGTCTACGGCCACTGGATCACCGTCAACTACCGCGAGAGCTACGACCTCCATGCCTCATCGGGCATCCTCTTCAACCACGAGTCGCCGAGGCGCGGTCTCGAATTCGTGACCCGCAAGGTGACCCACGGCGTGGCCCGGATCAAGGCCGGCATCGACGAAAAGCTCGCCCTCGGCAACCTCGACGCCCAGCGCGACTGGGGATTCGCGGCCGACTACGTGCGGGCGATGTGGTTGATGCTCCAACAGGGTCGGCCCGACGACTACGTGGTGGCCACCGGGGAGACACACTCGGTCAAGGAACTGGTGGAGCTGTCCTTCTCCGCGGTGGGGCTCGACTGGGAGCAGCACGTGGTGATCGATGAACGCTTTCTCCGGCCGGCCGAGGTCGACCTGCTGGTCGGGGACCCGTCCCGGGCCGAGAAGATTCTCGGTTGGCACCGCGAGGTCGACTTCCCGACCCTGGTGCAGATGATGGTCGAGGCCGACGTGGCGCTGGTGAAGAGCCAGCTGGCCTAGCGCACCATGGCCGTTCTGGCGGCGATCCACGCCGACCCCCTGGGTCTTCTGGTGGCGTTCGGCGCGGGCATGCTCTCGTTCCTCTCCCCGTGCGTGCTGCCGCTCGTGCCCGCCTACCTGTCGATGGTGTCCGGTCTGTCGGCCGCCGAGCTCAGCGCCCTGCGTCCCGTGCCCCGACCGGCGCCCTCGCCGGTGACCGTCGCCGCGGGCCATCCGGATGTTCCCACCGTCCGGGACGGAGCCGCGGTTGACGCCGTCGACGCTGGGAACGGCCCGACCGCAGCCGACCTGCGCCGCCAGCGCAGTCACCTGTTCCGAGGGATCCTGGCCTTCGTCGCCGGGTTCACGGTGATCTTCACCATCCTCGGAGCCTCGGCCTCGGCCCTCGGGAGGCTGTTCCTCACCCACCAGCGTGCGCTCGAGACCGTCTCGGGCATCGCCATCGTTGTCTTCGGGGCCATCCTGGTGGCCATGGCCGCCGGTGTCGGCCTGCCCACGGCCCTCTCCGGCGAGCGGCGGTTCACCGTCCGACCCTCGGTCCTCGGGGCCTGGGCCCCTCCGTTGATGGGGATGGCCTTCGCCTTCGCCTGGACGCCGTGCATCGGCCCCGTCCTCGGCAGTGTGCTCACGCTGGCCGCCGGCAACGGGGGATCGCCGACCGGAGGGATAGCCCTGCTTCTGGCCTACTCCCTCGGCCTCGGGGTTCCGTTCCTCCTCACCGGACTGGCCTTCGGCCGGATGACCGACGCACTGGCGAGGGTTCGCGGTCGGCTCCGGGTGATCGACCTCGTCGGCGGGGCGGTGCTCGTCGTCTTCGGGCTCCTGCTGCTGACCGGCAATGTGGGTGTGGTCTCGGCCCACATCGCCCAGTGGCTCCGTGACCTGCACCTCAGCCGACTCGCCTCCAGCTGAGCCGCACCCGTTCGAACCCGGGACCGCCCATCGCCGTCGTCGGCTGTCGCCGGCTCGTTCCCCCGCCTGGCTCCTGGACCCAGGCCCCCGTAGCATGAGGCCCGGTCATGGCCCCACCTGCACCTCCCTCCCCAGCGATCTCCCTCCACGACGCGGTGGCGTTGTCCGGACGGTTCCCCCTGCTCGCCGGGGTGGACCTCGACGTCGCCCGCGGCGAGACGGTGTTGATCGAAGGACCGAACGGTGCCGGCAAGACCAGCCTGCTCCGGGTCTGCGCGGGATTGGTGCCCCTGGCGTCCGGGTGGGTCAGGGTGCTCGGCCTGGATCCGGTACGCCAGCGCAACCAGGTGCGCAGGCGTGTCGGGCTGCTCTCCCATGCCTCCCATCTCTACGACGATCTCACGGTGCGGGAGAACGTGAGGTTCGCCGTGCGGGCCGCCGGAGCGGACACCGGCCGGATCGACGACGCCTGCGACCGGCTGGGACTCACCGGGCGCCTGCTCAAGACGAGTGCCTCGAAGCTGTCCGCCGGCCAGCGCCGACGGGTGGCCCTGGCCGTGCTGGCCGCCCGTTGGCCCGAGCTGTGGCTCCTCGACGAGCCTCACGCCGGACTCGACGCATCGGCTCGGGAAACCCTCAACCACCTGGTCTCCGAGGCCGCCCGCTCCGGTGTCACCGTGGTCATCGCCTCCCACGAGGCCGACGTCGTCGAGTCCCTGGCCACCAGGGCCGTGGTGGTGACCGGAGGCCGGGTGACGGCCGAGCGCTCCATCGGGGGGACAGGGGAGGGAGTCCATCCCGCGGCGCCCGCACCCGGTCCGGCCGTCGTCCTGCCCGGCACCGGGCAACCGCCGGAGGGGCATGTGGCCCATGTGGCGTGACACCGTCCTGGTCGCCGGGAAGGACCTGCGCATCGAGGCGCGATCGCGGGTGGCGCTGTCCCAGGTGGCGCCCTTCGGCGTCGTGGCCCTCGGTCTGTTCGCCTTCGCCCTCGGGCCCGATCGGACCCTGATGGCCAAAGGGGCGCCCGGTCTGTTCTGGCTGGCGGTGCTGTTCTGTACCGTGCTGGCCATCCAACGGAGCGTCTCGGTCGAGTCGGTCGACGGGGCCCGTGACGCCTTGCGTCTTTCGGGACTCGATCCGGCCGGGCTGTTCCTGGGCAAGGCGGCGGCCGTGGCCGCCCAACTGGTGGTGCTCGAGGTGATCCTCGGGGTCGGCGTCACCCTGCTCTACGGGGCCAGGATCGAACAGCCGTGGCTGATCATCGCCTCCTGCGTGCTCGGGACCATCGGGCTGGCCGCCACCGGCACCCTCTACGGTGCGCTCTCCGCCGGGCTGCGGGTCAAAGAGACGCTGCTCCCCTTCCTGTTGCTGCCCATCGTGGCCCCGGTCCTGTTGGCCGGCACACGCATCTGGCAGGCGGCGCTGGCCGGCGGTACTCCGGCCGACGGGGGCCAGTGGCTCCGCCTGCTGGTGGTCTTCGACGCCGTCTACCTGGCGCTCGGTGTCGTCGTCTACGGCCCCATCCAGGAGTCCGCATGAGTCAAGGCCGGGACGGTCCGGGCGGCCGGGACGGTCCGGGCGGCCGGGACGGTCCCGCCCTCCGGCTGGGCCCGGGCGGTCCGCCGCTCCAGTCCGACCGCGCCCGCCGGACGGTCCGGATCATCGGCATCGCCGCCGCCGTGGGGGTCGCCGCCACCGTGTGGCTCGGGCTGTGGGTGACCCCGCCCGACCAGACCAAGGGCAATACGGTGCCGGGCAACCTGGTCCGCCTGGTCTACATCCACCCCGGGGTGGCCTGGGTGGCGTTGTACCTGGCCTTCGGTCTGGCCGCCGTGGCCAGCCTGCTCTACCTGTGGCCCCGCACCCGGTCGATGTTCTGGGACCGGCTGGCCGCGGCGGCGGTCGAGGTCGGGGTGGTGTTCAACGTGTGCACCCTCATCTCGGGGTCGATCTGGGGCAAGCCGACCTGGGGTGTGTACTGGGCATGGGATGCCCGGCTGACCCTCACGGCGGTCCTGCTGGTGCTCTTCCTCGGGTACATGGCTCTGCGCCGGGTACCCGCCGAGCCCGAGAAGCGGGCCAAGCGCAGCGCCTTCGTCGCCCTCTTCGCCGCCGTCGACATCCCCCTCGTCCACTTCTCCGTCTTGTGGTGGAGGACGCTCCATCAGGGTGCGACGGTGCTCAACCCCGACCTCTCGCCCACCATCCACGGCTCGATGGCCTGGACGCTGCTGCTCAGCTTCATCGCCCTGACCCTGGTCTTCGTGTGGATGCTGCTGGTGCGGTACCGGATCGGTGTGCTCGAGGACTGGTTGGGGAGCAGCGAGCTGGAGGTGGCCCTCCTCGAGCGACAGGGCGAGGGGATGGCTTCCGGCGATGACCCGGCCGACCGGTACGGGGCTCGCGCCCCGGTCAACGCCGGTGCCATCGACGGCTCCGGCTCCGGCCGGCGTGTCGACGTGGGCGGCCAGGACCTCCCCGCGGTTCCCGAAGGAGCCCGATGAATTACGTCATCGCCGGCTACTCCATCGTGCTGTCCATCCTGTTCCTCTACGCCGCCCAGCTCGTGTGGCGTCGCCGGCGGCTCACCCGGGCCGCAGCGCGGGTGGCGTCGGCCAGCGCTGAGATCGAACCCCGGGGACTCGAGCGATGACCACGGCAGCACCGGTCGGGTCGGTACCGGCCGGCACGGTCGGACCGGACGGGGACGGCGACGGACATGGTCACCCCCCGCCCCCGGGGGCCGCGAGACCGGCGGGGTCCGGACACCGGCTGCGGTACGCGATCGTGGGCCTCGTCCTGGTCGGATCGCTGGTCTTTCTGGTGGTGAAGGGCCTGACCTCGGCCCTCAACTTCTATCTGCCCGCCAACCAGGCCTTGGCTCAGAAGGCCAGCCTGGGCAGCCAGACCTTCAACCTCGAGGGTCTGGTGGAGCCGGGTTCGATCCATCCCACGCCGAACGGGGTGGACTTCGTCGTCACCTCGGGCGCGACCAAGCTGCAGGTCGACAACACCGGCAGCCCCCCGCAGCTCTTCCAGCCCGACATCCCTGTCATCGCCGTCGGACACTTCAGCGGGACGATGTTCGTCTCGGACCAGATCCTGGTCAAGCACTCGTCGAATTACATCGCCGCCCATCCCGGCCGGGTGACGGCTCCGAACGGGAGCAAGCGATGACCGACGGGCCGGCAGGCAGCCAGTGCGTCGCCGGTTCCCACCGGTGAACGGAGCCCTCGGCCATACCGGGGTCCTCCTCGGGTTCGCGGCCGCCGTGGTCGGAATCGTCGTCATGGCCACGGGACTGGCCAAGGGGCGGGCCTCGATCGTCCGCAGCGGCCAGGTGTACGCCCCCCTGATCCTGCTCGGCGGAGTGATCGCGGTGGCGGCCATGGAGCACGCCCTTGTCACCCACGACTTCTCGCTGAGCTATGTGGCCCAGAACAACAGCCGGGACACCCCGGTGCTCTACTCGATCACCGGTCTGTGGTCGGCACTGGCCGGGTCGATCCTGTTGTGGGGGTTGGTCCTCGGCGGGTACGCCACCGCCATGGTCTGGCGCTTCCGGCGCCGCTCGGGTGAGGACCTGATCGGCTGGGCCACCCTGGTGGTCTACGTGGTGGCTGCGTTCTTCTTCGGTCTCATGCTCGGGCCCTCCGATCCGTTCCGGCACGTCACCGGGGCCATTCCGTCCAACGGGCCCGGCCCCAACTCGCTGCTCCAGGACAATCCGCTCGTCCTCATCCACCCCCCCATGCTCTATCTCGGACTGGTGGGCTTCACACTCCCCTTCGCCTTCGCCATCGCATCGTTGATCACCGGCAAGCTCGACGACGACTGGCAGGGCGAGACCCGCCGTTGGACCCTGTTCGCGTGGGCGTTCCTGACCATGGGCATCCTGCTCGGGGCCTGGTGGTCGTACGAGGTGCTCGGGTGGGGAGGGTTCTGGGGCTGGGACCCGGTCGAGAACGCCGCACTCCTGCCCTGGCTGGTCGGCACCGCCTACCTCCACTCGGTGATGGTCCAGCAGCGGCGCGGGCTCCTCAGAATCTGGAACCTCTCGCTCGTGGTGGCGGCCTTCAGCCTGACCATCCTCGGGACCTTCTTCACCCGCTCCGGTGTCGTCCAGTCGGTGCACTCGTTCTCCGACTCGACCATCGGGCCCCTGCTCCTGGGTTTCTTCGGTGTGGTCCTGGTCACCGGGGTGGGGCTCATCGCGTGGCGCGGTGACCGGCTCCACTCGTCGGGAGGCATCGACTCGCCCATCAGCCGTGAGGGAGCGTTCCTGGCCAACAACGTGCTGTTCGTGGGATTCGCCTTCGTGGTCCTCCTCGGCACCGTCTTCCCCCTGCTCTACGAGGCCCTCAATCCGAGCTCGTCGGTCACGGTCGGAGCGCCGTACTTCAACCGGTTCTTCATTCCGGTCGGACTGGCCCTGCTCTTCCTGATGGCGGTGGCCCCGGCCCTCCCCTGGCGCAAGACCACCGTCGAGGTGATGCGCGGCCGCCTGGCCGTGCCCGCCGCGCTCGGGGTCCTGACCGTGGTGGTCTGTGTCATCGCCGGCATCCACGGCATCGAGCCGTTGTTGGCCTTCGGGCTCGGGGCCTTCGCCGGTGCGTCGGCCGGCCGGGCCCTCGTGCTCTCCGTCCGCGGCGCCTACCGCGGCGCGCGCGCCGCAGGTGCCGGCCCCGCCCGGTCGGCGGCGGCGGGCTGGCGCGGCTTCGTGGGGCGAGCCAACGGGGGCATGGTGGTACATATCGGCGTGGTCGTCATCGCCATCGGATTGGCCGCCGCGACCTCATTCCTCCACCGAGGGGAGCTGCACCTCTCCAAGGGCCAGTCGGCGCCCTTCGCCGGGCACAGCGTCACCTTCGTCACCACCCGCGAGGTCACCACGCCGTCCCACTCTGCGTTCGAGGCGGTGCTGCGGGTCGACAACGGCGGCATGTTCTTCCCCGCCATCAGCCAATTCGGGAGCGGGACCCAGGCCGTCGGCACCCCCGCCATCGACTCCAGTTGGAGGGACGACCTCTACCTCACCATCGACAGCATTCCGAGCAACGGGGGCTCCTGGGCCTTCGGCGTGGTGGAGCAGCCGCTGGTCATGTGGCTGTGGATCGGAGCCGTGCTGGTCGGGATCGGTTCGGTCCTGTCGGCCATCCCCGGACGCCGACGCCGTCCCACCGATCCGGTGTCCGCCCCGGTGGTGGCCATCTCCGGTCCGTCGGACGACGACGCCGGGGCCCCGGGCCAGGGGCTGCGCGTCGGCGCGGAGGAGGAGTCCGAGGAGACGGCCGACCCGTTGCCGGTGGGAGCCGGTGAACCAGGGTGACCGACGCCGGCGTGGATCTGGAGCCGGCCCCGGTCCGGCACAGCGCCCGGTGGGTGGCCATCGGCGTCCTCGTCATCGCCGCCGGGCTCATCGCCGTGCTGGCCACCCGGCCGCCGGCCGCAGTGGACGAGGTGCAGAACCCGGTGGTCGGGAGGATGGCGCCGCCCATCAGCGGAGAGACGCTGGCCGGCAGCCGCTACTCGTTGCCCCGGGCACCCGGGCGGTTCGTCGTGGTCAGCTTCTTCGCCAGCTGGTGCGAACAGTGCCAGAGCGAGGGCCCCGAGCTGGTCAAGTTCCAGTTCCAACATCACCGGAGTGATGATGCGACCATGCTCAGCGTCGTGTTCAGCGACAGCGCCGGCGATGCCAGGGCCTCCCAGCAGCAGCTCGGCGTGACCTGGCCCACCTTGACCGACAGCGGGGGCACCATCGCCCTCGACTACGGCGTGAGGCAGCTTCCCTCCACCTTCGTGATCGCCCCCGACGGCCGGGTGGTGGCGTCCATCGTCTCCCCGGTGACCGCGGCCGGCCTCGACCAGATCCTGGCCAAGGCCACGGCCGAACACGCATGAAGGGCCGCCGCTTCCCCCTGTGGACCGCCTTCGGCGTCGTGCTGGTGGTGGCCCTGATCGCCGGGAGCGGGGTCCTGTCCCAGCAGCCGCCGACCGCAGCCCAGCGTGCCGTGGCCATCGAGTCGGCGCTCCGCTGCCCCAGCTGCGAAGACCTGTCCGTCGCCGAATCGAGCGCGTCGACGGCGGTGACCGTGCGGGCGACGGTGGCCCAGCTGATCGCCGAGGGGAGGACCGACCAGCAGATCGAGAGCTACCTGGTGGACCGGTACGGGTCCTCCATCGTGCTCGACCCACCGGCGAGCGGCTGGTCCCTGTTGGTCTGGCTGCTCCCCCTCCTCGGCGGCCTGGCCGCGCTGGCCGCTCTGGGCGGGGTGTTCATCCGCCGGCGCACGGTGACCGACACCGATCCCACCGGCCCCGGCGGTCCGCGGCTGGCGCCGCCGGTGCTCGAGGAGAGGCGGCACTTCCTCGTCCAGTCGTTGGCCGACGCCGACGCCGAGTACCTGGCCGGCGACCTGTCGGACAAGGACTACCTCGCCCTGCGCCATCGGGACATGGTCCGACTGGCCGCGCTGGGTACGACGGCAACGACGGCGACCGAGGTGGAGGCCGGGCAAGGAGGCCTCCCCCGTACCGGAGTCGTCGTTGCCGATGACCCGCCATCGCCGGCCGGGCCGTTCGAGTCGGCCGCTCCCGCGGAGCCCTCCCCGGCGATCTCCGGCCCGACCCGGCCACCGGGCCGGACCGGACGCAACCGGTGGTTCCTCGTCGGCTCGGTGGCTGCCTTCGGAGCCGCACTGGTCACGGCCGTCTTCTTGTTCGCCACCGCTCGACAACCGGGCCAGTCGGTGACCGGGAGCTTCGCGGAGACCCCGCAGCAGCAGACCGCGGAGTCGTTGGCCCAGGCGGCCACCGACGAGAACCAAGGCCAGCTCGACCGGGCCGCGCAGCTGTACCAGTCGGTGCTCACCAAGCACCCCGACAACGAGGTGGCCATGGCCCAGCTGGGCTGGCTCGAGTTCCAGACGGGCAGAGCGGGCAACAATCCCTCCCTGGTCGACGACGGGACGGCCAAGCTCAACCGGGCCGTGCGCCTCGATCCCAACGACTACGCGGTGCGGCTCTACCTCGGGACGGTCCTCTGGCAACAGGATGGTGACGCCACCGCAGCGGTGGTCCAGTACCGGCAGTTCCTGGCCGATGGTCCGCCGGCCGCCATCGTGAAGCAGGCCGCCCCCGAGGTCCGTGAGGCCTACCAGCGGGCGGGTGATCCGATCCCGCCCGCGGTCGGCGGCTGAGCTCGGCCCGAACCCCCCGGTCGGCCGCAGGGGGCATGCTTGTGCGGTGCGCGACCCGATGGTCCCCGAAGACGACCGGTCCCACCGCGAGCGGATGCTGGCCGGCTTGCCCTACCTCGGGGCTGATCCCGAGCTCGCCGCCGGTCATCGCCGGGCGAGGAATCTCCTGGACCAGTTCAACCGCACCGACGCCGACGCCGGGGCCGACCGGATCCGGATCCTCGGTCAGCTGCTGGGCCAGCTGGGACCCGACAGTGAGGTCCGGCCCCCGTTCTACTGCGATTACGGCTCCCAGATCCGGATCGGCGAGCGGACCTTCGTGAACTTCGGGCTCGTCGCTCTCGACCCGGCGCCCATCACCATCGGCAGCGACGTCCAGATCGGGCCCA
Organism: Acidimicrobiales bacterium; assembly: GCA_050011635.1. Lineage (GTDB taxonomy): Bacteria > Actinomycetota > Acidimicrobiia > Acidimicrobiales > RAAP-2 > Bog-756. The sequence continues at coordinate 10,299 of JBEKIU010000029.1, read as the reverse complement.
ACGTCCAACTTCTGACCCCGACCCACCCCATCGACCCCGATCTCCGCCGTGCGAAGTGGGAGGGGGCCCGTCCGATCGACATCGCCGACAACGTCTGGCTCGGTGGGGGAGCCATCGTCCTCCCCGGCGTCAGCATCGGTGAGAACACGGTGGTGGGGGCAGGTGCGGTCGTCACCAGGGACGTCCCTGGCGGTGTGGTGGTCGTGGGCAATCCGGCCCGGGTCATCCGGGAAGTCTCCGAGGGCGGTTGACATGCAACCAATCGGCTGCTTAAGTTAGGCAACTGATGAGCTGCATATCATCGCCGGGCGCGGTCGGCCTCCCACGGCGATGGTCCGTCCGAACCGGCCGGCAGGAGGAGGATCCCATGTTCGACGGCAGGCTGCCGGATGGGCGCGGCCGCGGTAGGACGGGACCTTGAGCGATCTCGACCCCGTGTTCCGTGCGCTGGCTGATCCCAGCCGGCGCAGCCTCCTCGACAGCCTGAGCGAGAGCAACGGGCAGAGCCTGCAACAGCTCTGCACGGGGCTCCAGATGACCCGCCAGTCGGTGAGCAAGCACCTTGCCATCCTCGAGGCGGCCAATCTCTTGACCACGGTCCGCCGCGGCCGGGAGAAATTGCACTTCCTCAATCCGGTGCCCGTCAACGAGATCGCCGAGCGCTGGATCCACCGCTACGACCGGGAGCGCGTCCGTGCCCTGGCCGACTTGAAGACAGCATTGGAGGACACCCCGATGACCAATCCGACATTCGTGTACACGACCTACGTCAACACCACGCCGGAGCGCCTCTGGCAGGCGTTGACCGACCCTGCATTCACCCAACGCTGGTGGAGGACCACCTTCGCCTCGGACTGGGAGATCGGTTCGACGGTCACCTGGGAGACCGGCGGTGTCACCATCGCCGATCCCGAGCAGATCGTGCTCGAGTACGACCCGTACCACCGGCTGGCCTACACCTGGCACACGTTCACCCCGGAGATCGCCAACCTCCACGGCTTCAGCGAGCTGCTGGACACGATCTCCGCCGAACCGAGGTCCAAGGCCACCTTCGAGCTCGAACCGGTCGGTGAGATGGTCAAATTGACCGTCATCCACGACGGCTTCGAACCCGGAAGCACCGTGGTCACCATGATCAGCCAGGGCTGGCCCCAACTCCTCTCCAGCCTCAAGTCGTTCCTCGAGACCGGCGTGCCCCTTCCCACGGCCTCCGGGCCCGCACGGCAGGCCAGGCGGGTCCGGGCATGATCCGGTCGGCGGGAGCGACGTGACCAGGTCAGCGGTGGCGTGAGCGGCGGGACGGTCGGCGGGCGGGCGTGACCGGCGGGACGGTCAGCGGACGGGCGTCGGCGAGGCGATCCTGATCGCCATCTGCTCGCTGTAGCGCACCGATCCGAGCGGTCCCGCCTGCTGTGACACGTCGACCGTCTCGCGCTGGGAGAGGATGAGGCCGTCCTTGGCCGATACCCAGTAGTCGTTCGGATTCGTCCCCGACTCGGCTCCGGAGAAGGTCAACGTCAGGCGGGTGTGGATCGCCGGCACCGCGTGTCCACCGACGTTCACCGACGCATTCCCGACCACCACTCCGGACCAGTCGACGTTCAGACCGGTCGAGTGGCAGACGGCGTGCCACCGCTCGCCGGCGTGCGCGTCGGGCGGCACCAGGTAGGTGTCGGGCGGGCAGCGGATGACGTCGGTGGTCTGGGTACCTGCGATCTGCTCGTAGGAGAGGGTGGTGGTGATGCCGTAGGCACCCGACTGGAGAGGGCACTCCACGATGCCTTCCATGTGCTGTTCGAACGGCTCCCATTTTTCGGTGGCGCAGCCGTTCTCGGTCACGATCATGTTGGTGGCCGAAGGAAAGAGGCGCTTGATCCCTCCGAAGCTCAGTTGCTCATCACCTGTCGTCCGGTACCGGTAGACCCCGGGAGGCGGGAGCTCTGACGCATTCGTGGCCTTTCCGGCGTGCTGGTCCTGCCGGTAGAGCCGGAGGGCCTGGCGAAGGTTCACCGGGGTGGCGGTGTCCCGCAGGATGAAGAACCAGAATCCGACGGCGACGGCCACGATGAGGACGACGACCCCTGCGCCCAGGACAAAGAACTTGTGTTGGTTGAGCCACGTGAGTGCCGGCATATCCACCTGAACCTACCCCGGGATATCGACCTTGAAGCTATCGAATCGTACCTGTGGCGGGGTCGGCCCGCCATACGACCCGGGAGGCCGGAGGAGCGGTCCGCCACCGGCGCGTCGGTCCAGGTGGGGAGCCTCGGTCCAGGTGGGGAGCCTCGGTCCAGGTGGGGAGCCTCGGTCCGGTGGGGAGCCTCGGTCCAGATGGCGTGCGTCGTCAGTCCAGATGAAAGGTGAAGAGGCGGTCGGCATCGATCCGGACGTAGACGTTGGCGTCGAGAAAGTCCTCCCACGCCGGACCGAATCGGGGCGTGTAGATGTCGAGGACCACCTTCCGGAGACCCGCGCTGGACGGGGCCCGCATGTCGAGCACGGTGGCCCGGCCGTGGACTGTCACCGCCAGTTCCTCCCCGGGAACGTGCGTCGCGCTGATCTGAGGCCGGCGACGGATATGCCGGACGCGTACCGAGCCCGGTGCCGAGCCGAAGTGAAACGATCCCCGGTAAAAGATGCCGTCGACCGGTCCGACGAGCGGTCGATTGTCCGACGTCACGGTGGCGAGGGCGAGCAACCGCATTCCGGTGAGTCGGGCGCACAGATCCGCGGCGCCGAGCCGACGTTCCGGCGTGAGCACCTCGAGGAGATGTGGTCCGGCATCACCGATACTTCGGTCCAGGAGGTCCTGGAGTGCCCTGATGTCGCCGTCGGTCTCGTACACGGTTCCTCCCATCGCTCGTCGGTTCCTCCGGCGCCAGATGGGTGGCGTCCATATAGTCGGCGACCGGCCGCTGTGAGTGTTGCACCTCCGGGACGACGGCCGCTCTCCGGTGCGATTGCCGTGGGGCGATCGGTGGGGGATGATCGACCGATGGCAGACGGGTTGATGCCGGCGGCGTTCCTCGGGCACGGGAATCCCATGAACGCCCTCGATCACAACGGATATACCGAGGCATGGCGATCGTTCGGTGCCGGCGCCCCACGACCTCGGGCCATCCTCGCCATCTCGGCCCACTGGTATGTCAATGCGACCGCGGTCACGGCCATGCTCCGACCGAAGACGATCCACGATTTCTACGGGTTTCCTGACGAGTTGTTCGCCGTGGAGTACCCCGCACCCGGTGCTCCCGCGGTGGCCGAGGAGGTCGCGGAGACCGTCAAGCCGACATGGGTGGGCCTCGACCACGACAGTTGGGGCATCGATCACGGCACCTGGTCGGTGCTCGTCCACGCCTTCCCCGAGGCTGCGATCCCGGTCGTTCAACTCTCGATCAATGCGGAGCGGCCGTTCGAATACCACTTCGAGCTCGGAGCGAAGCTGGCACCCCTTCGCCAGCAGGGCATCTTGATCATCGCCAGCGGCAACGTGGTCCACAACCTTCGCCGGGTCGACTGGGGCATGCCCGACGGCGGTGTGGAGTGGGCCCGTCGCTTCGATGACGCGGCCCGTGGGTACATGACGACATCGCCTGCAGACCTGATCGCCCTGCGTGACCACCCCGACTTCAGCGACGCGGTGCCCACGCCGGATCACTTCATCCCGCTCCTGTACTTGGCGGGCCTGGCCGCAGCGGCGCCGTCGGTCACCGACGTCCTGGTGGACGGTTGCGCCTACGGGTCACTCTCCATGACCTCGTACACTCTCGACGCGTCCTATCCCGAACAAGGGTCGCCCCACGGCGCCCCAGCGCTGCCGAGTTCGGACGTCGTTCCCACAGACGAAACCAACACGTGATCTGACGCCCTGGTCGATCGGGCCGCCGAAACTCGGGTGGCTCGCGGTCCGGACGCACCCGAAGGCACCCACCTGTGTGACGATGGTAGTCATGGATACCGAGCAGGTCGTCTTCGAAGGCTTCGAGGGGTTGAAGCTGTCCGCCGACGTCCGGGGGGAGCCAGACGCCTGCCCGGTGCTCTTCCTCCACGGAGGCGGCCAGACCCGACACGCCTGGGGGTCGACGGCCGAGAAGGTGGCCGCGCAGGGTTGGCGGACGGTGACCCTCGATCTGCGGGGCCACGGGGACAGCGAGTGGGCCGCCAATGGCGACTACTCCTTCACTGCCTTCTGCGCGGACTGCGTCGCTGTCGCCGACCAGCTGGGGCGGCCACCCGTGCTGGTCGGGGCGTCGCTCGGTGGGATGTCGGCCATGTTGGCCGAGGGGACCAGCGACCGGACGGTCTCGTGCGGACTGGTCCTCGTGGACATCACGCCCAAGACCAACCCGCTCGGCATCGAGCGGATCAGGACGTTCATGCTGTCGGGCGTGGACGGGTTCGACTCGCTGGAGGACGCGGCCGCGGCCATCGCCGCCTACACGCCGCAACGAACCAGGCCGGTGAACCCCCGCGGCCTCATGAAGGTGCTGCGCCAGCGCGGTGATCGCTGGTACTGGCACTGGGACCCGCGGGTCATCGGCCACGGGCGGACGGAAGTGGTGCCGGACCGCCTCGCCGGGCTCCTCGATGTGGCCACCAACAACATCCGCGTGCCCACCTTGTTGGTGCACGGGCTCCTGAGCGACGTCGTCACCCAGGAGGGGGTGGACGATCTGCTGTCCCAGATCCCAGGGGCCACAGCCGTGGGTGTCGATGGCGCGGCTCATATGATCGCGGGGGACCGCAACGACGCCTTCTCCTCTGCGGTCATTGCCTTCCTTCAGGACCGGATCCGACCGATGATCGAGTAGGTGTGCCCGATCGAGTAGGAGTGCCTTGTGCGGGCGGCCAGCCTGCTCAGGGGACCACCACCGCCTTGCCGCCGATGAACCGTTCGATGAGTCCGGACATCACCCGGGCGGCGTCGTCGAGTGGATAGGTCGCCGGCCTGGCCGGATGGAGCCGGCCCTCCCCGACCAGGTCCATCAGCTCGCCGATGAGCTCCCGGTTGCCGATCGGGTCCTTGAAGGTCCACCCGCCCCAGTCGACTCCGACCACGGTCCGGTTGTTGAGCAGTACCTGGTTGAGGGGGATCGACGCGATGGGTCCGGACGCGAACCCGATCACGCAGAACCGTCCCAGGTGCCTGGTGGCCCGGAGGGCGGTCTCGCTGTGACGGCCGCCTACCGAATCGATGACCACGTCGACGCCTCCGGCAGAGATCTCCCTGGCCCGCACCTTGAGGTCTTCGTCTTCGTAGGCGATGGTCTCCTCAGCACCCATGGCCAGCGCCGCCTCGAGTTTGTCCGCGGTGGAGGCCGCGGCGATGACCCGTCCACCCAGCGCGGTGGCGACGTCGGTCGCCGCCAGCCCGACGCCACCCCCAGCCCCGAGGACGAGCACCCACTCGCCGGGGGAGAGTGCGGTCCGCCTGGTCAGGGCGAACAGCACGGTGCAGTAACTCTGGATGAGGGTGGCGGCCTGGTCGAAGTCGATGGTGCTCGGCATCGGCACCAGCGAGAGCGCCGGCACCACCACCTGTTCGGCGAAGCCGCCGAAACCGGTGAAGGCGATGACCCGGTCACCGCGGTCGATCCCGTCGACCCCGGGTCCGATCTCGACCACCACCCCGGCAATCTCGCTTCCGGGGACGAAGGGCACCGGTGGCTTGATCTGGTATCGGCCCTGGCAGATGAGCCCGTCGACGAAATTCACCCCTGCGGCCCGCACGTCCACCACCACCTGGCCCTCGCCCGGTACCGGCGGATCCCGTTCTTCGAGGACCAGGGTCTCGAGTGGGCCAAGCTCCCTGCAGACGATGGCGCGCACGGCCAGAACCTACCGCCTGGTGCCGGCGCCAGGTTCTGATCCCGGTCAGCTGCGTAGGGCGCGCAACCCGTCGACGACCCGCGGGAACGCCGTCAGGAATGCGTCGATGTCCTCGTCGGTGGTCGACCAGCCCACCGAGATGCGGAGGGACCGCTCGCCGTCGACACCCATGGCTTCGAGTACCGGCGATGGCTCGAGCGCCTCCGACGAGCACGATGATCCGGAGTGGACGGCGATGCCGGACTGATCGAGCCCGAGCAGCACCGGCTCGGCTTCGACACCGTCGACCCCCAGGCAGACGATGTGTGGCAGCCGGTGGACCGGATCGCCGTACGGGTGGACACCGGCCGTCTCCCTTGTTGCCTGCTGCACGCGGTCGGTCCTGCGCCTGGCATTCGCTTGTTCGTCAGTGAGCACCTCCGGCGCGGTCAACGCGGCGGCCGCGGCGCCGAAGCCGATGGCCCCGACGACGTGCTCCAATCCTGCCCTTCGGGCCCGCTCCTGTTCCCCTCCGACCATGAACGGCTCGATCCGGAGCCCGCGCCGGACGATGAGGGCACCGATGCCGGTCGGGCCCCCGAACTTGTGCGAGGAGATCGACACCAGGTCGGCTCCGAGCCTGCTGATGTCGAGGGGGACGTGCCCGGCCGCCGCCACCGCGTCGACGTGGGTGCGGATGCCGAGACCGGCGCACCGCGCGACGACCTCGGCCACCGGCTGGATGGTCCCGACCTCGTGGTTGGCCCACTGGCAGTGGACCATGGCCGGGATCCGACCGTAGAGGGCCCGGCACTGCCGGATCGACTCCTCGACGGCGCCGGGCTCGATCCGACCGTGGCCGTCCACGGCGATGGGAACGACAGGACCGGATCGTCGGGACGCGTCCCGCGCTGCCGAATGCTCGACGGCCGAGCAGGCCACAGGACCCGGGTCGACCCGGGTGGCGCCCCACACGGCGGTGTTGACGGCTTCGGTCCCTCCCGAGGTGAACACCACCTGGCGGGGGCGGACCTGCAAGAACGCGGCCACCTGCTCCCTGGCCTCCTCGAGCCGCGCCCGCACCAGGCGCCCCTCGTGGTGCACGCGACCTGGGTCTGCGGTGACGCCCGATTCCGCCCACTCGGCCATGGCCGCGCGGGCTTCCGGGCGGAGCGGGGTGGTCGATGCGTGATCGAGATAGTGACGGGCCAACGCCTGGCTCGCCGGTCAGACCACTGCAGCGCAGGCGTCGTCCCCACGAGCACGTGAGGACGACAGCACCACAGGCACGGTGCCGCCGGCGTCTTCACCGCACAGCCCGGCCAGCAGCCCCTTGACCATGCCCCGGTCCACCGCGCAGAGGACCGGATACTGCGAGGCCGCGTTGCCGAAGGGGCAATTGTCGGCCACCACTGCGGTCGTGGCCCCCTGGTCTTCGGCGTGGGCGGCGAATCCGTGCGCGGTCAGCGTGTCGGCGATGGCGTGCATCGCCGTGCGCAGCGAGCGCTGACTGTCGCCGGGCGACATCTGACCGGCAAGGGTGCGACCGTACTCCTCGCCCACCCGCTCGGCCATGCCCTCGGCGGCCACCGGTCCGAGGAGCTGGAGCGCCTCTTGCAGCAACAGGACCAACAGGTCGTCGCGGCGGGTCAGCAGGTCGAGGGTGGGGTCGTTGCCGATGGCCCGGAAGCGCTTCGAGGGCCGACCGGCTCCATTGCCGACCGAGCGCTCCATGGTCACCTCGACATAGCCACCGGTGGCCAGCCGCTCGAGATGGTGCCGGGCCACATTGGGGTGGAGCGAGAAACGGGCGGCGACCTCCGAGGACGTGGTGCCCGGGTTCGAGCGGACGAAGAGGTAGATCTCACGCCGGGTGGGGTCTCCGAAGGCCGCGGTGACCGCGGTCACCGCGGCTGAAAAATGGCTGTCCGACTCCGACGGATCGGACCGGTGATCCGAAGCGTCGGGTCCCGGTTCTGCCAGGTGAGTGACGCTGTCCGAGGCCGGTGGCACGTCCCCTAGTCTACCGGTGATGGCGAAATCCCCCGAGAGGATCTTTCATGTCCACTGACGAGTCCCAGGTCACAGAGGCTGTGGCGGCAGTGGTCGATCCCGAATTGCGCCGTCCATTGGGGGAGTTGGGCATGGTGGGCCCGGTGCAGGTGAGGCGCAAGAAGGTGAGTGTGGAGATCGCACTCCCGGTGGCCCACTACCCCCAGGTCGACGAGCTGACGGACCGTGTCCGTCAGGCGGTGGGACAGCTCGCCGGTGTCACCGAGGTGACGGTGGGACGGGCGCTCATGGAGGAGGAGCCGCGTGCCCGTCTCCGTATGCTCCTCCGGGGCGAGCCGGTGGAAGGCGGCGCGCCCGAGGGCCACGACCACGGCCATGGTCACGGCGGCCAGCTCGGACACGAGGAAGGACGTCCCAACCGGTTCATGCTCCCGCGCTCGAAGACCCGCATCCTCGGCATCTCGTCGGGCAAGGGCGGTGTCGGCAAATCTTCGGTGGCGGTCAATCTGGCCGTCGCGTTGGCACGGATGGGTCACGACGTCGGGATCCTCGACGCGGATGTCTATGGGTTTTCGGTTCCGGGGATGCTCGGGGTGCACTCGGATCCCCTGATCATCGGTGATCTGGTCGTGCCACCCACTGCCAACGGCGTCCGCTGCCTGTCGATGGGGTATTTCGTCCCCGACGACACCCCGGTGATCTGGCGCGGCCCCATGCTTCACAAAGCCCTCGAACAGTTCTTGGTGGACGCCTACTGGGGGGAACCCGACTACCTGCTCATCGACATGCCGCCCGGTACTGGTGACGTCACCCTCTCGCTCGGGCAGTACCTGACGAAGACCGAGGTCTACGTGGTGACCACACCACAGCCGGCGGCTGAGCGGGTGGCCCAACGCTCGGCCTATGCGGCCCGCAAGCTGAAGCTCACGGTGCGGGGTGTCATCGAGAACATGAGCTGGTTCACCGGCGACGACGGCGTCCGGTACGAGTTGTTCGGTGCCGGTGGCGGCAGGCAGCTGGCCGGCGAGCTCGGCGTTCCGCTCCTGGCCCAGGTGCCCTTGGTGTCGGCTCTCCGTGAGGGCGGCGACAAAGGGGTACCGGTGGTGATGGCCGAACCGGACGGTGAGGTGGCCGGCGTCTTCGACGCACTGGCGACGTCGATCGTCGATCTCGGCCCCGCCCGGGTCTACCGCTCGGAGCTGACCATCAACTAACGGCTCCGGGTTCGGGTCGACCCGCGTCACACCCCCCTGGAAGCATCTGACCATGACCCCGGTGGCCGGTGCGTTGAAGGAGAAGACGGAGGCCGGTGCGGCTGAGTCGGGGGTTCCCTCGGGAAGTGCCGGTGGTGCCGCCGGCGCTGCCGGTGCCGCCGGCGCTGCCGGTGCCGCCGGCGCTGCCGGTGCCGCCGGTGTTCCGGACGGGCCCCCGGACGGGCTCGGTGCCCGGTTGGAGACCGCCCGTTCCGCCCTCTCCTCGGTGGTGTCGGATCTCGACCCGGCCCGGTTGACCGGGGCCGACGCCACCAGGCTCTACGAGTCCCTGGTCGGCCTCGAGCGCCTGGTGGTGGCGGGCAAGACCCTGTTGGCCCCCCGGATCGAGGAGTCAGGAGTGTGGCGGGACAACGGGCACCGCTCGGCGGCGGTGATGCTGGCTGCCTTGGAGGGGGTGGCCACCGGCCAGGCCCAGAGCACCCTGGCCAACGGGCAGCGCCTCGGACAGCTGCCCGGCACCGAAGCGGCTCTGCGGGGCGGGATGCTCTCGGGACCCAAGGTCACCGAGCTGACCGGGGCCGGCATCCTCGCCCCCGAACGGGAGGCGGAGCTGCTGGCCGGGGCCGAAGAGGCTCCCCTCAAGGCGGTGCGGGAGCGGTGCCAGCGGTCCCGGGCCACCTCGGGGACCGAGGATCCCCGGGCCAAGGTCATCCGCATCAGAGCGGCCAGGCACTTCTCGTCCTGGACCGACGCCGAAGGGGCCTTCTGTTACCAGGGCCGAGACACCCCCGACCGGGGGGCCCAGATCCTCTCCCACCTGGGGCAGGTGGCCACCCGGCTGCGCCGGGCCCGACGGGCGGCCGGCGACGGGGAGGGCGGTCCCGAGCGGGCGGTCCGGGCCGATGCCTTCTACGCCCTCATCACGAGACGCCACCCCGACACCGGGGCACCGCTTTCGCCCCCGCCCCGCCCCGGCCCCGGCCGGCCACCCGATGCCGACACCGGGGACGACGACCCCCCGGATGCCGCGCTCGGCACCGGGCTCCCTGTCGTCTCGGAGAGCAGCGGCCGGGCGGACGACACGGACACCGACCACGACCTCGACGCCGACACCCTCGACGGGGGGCCGGCGGCTGACGCCCCCTCCCTCATCGACGGGCCCCCGACCTGCTCGGTGATGGTCCGGGTGGATCTCGAGGCCCTCTTGCGGGGACACGCCGAGGGTGACGAATGCTGTGAGATCGACAACCAGGGGCCCATCCCG
>JBEKIU010000028.1:0-28989 GCA_050011635.1 Acidimicrobiales bacterium | reverse complement strand
GACCGGGGGGCGCGGCTTCGAGGTGGCCCGGATCGCCGGCGGCTACCGCATCCAGACCCATCCCGACCTGGCCTCGCACGTCGAACGGTTCGCCAACGTGGGCGTCTCGTCACGCCTGTCGGCCGCAGCGCTCGAGACGCTGGCCATCGTGGCCTACAAACAACCGGTCTCCCGGGCCCAGATCGCCGCCCTCCGGGGGGTCAACGTCGACGGGGTGGTCCGGCTCCTCGAGCACCGCGGGTACATCGCCCCGGTGGGCCGGGCCCCGGGCCCTGGGCAGGCGGTCCTCTACGCCACCACCGATGCCTTCCTCGAGCGGCTCGGGCTCGACCGCCTCGATCAGCTACCGCCGGTCGAGGACCTGCTCCCGGGGCCGGAAGCCCTGGTCGAACTCGAGGAGCAGATGCGTCCGGTCGGGGATGCCTGAGGAGCCCACCGGACCCCTCGCCAGCGGTGACCGGTTGCAAAAGGTGTTGGCCCGGGTCGGCGTCGGTTCCCGTCGGGTGTGCGAGGGGCTCATCGTCGACGGTCGGGTGACCGTCAACGGCGAGGTGCCGGTGCTCGGGCGCCGGGTGGACCCGTCGGTCGACCGGGTGGAGCTCGACGGGCTGCCGCTCCCCGTCCAACCCGGCCTGGCCCACTATCTGGTCAACAAGCCGGCGGGGGTGGTCTGCACCGCCGAGGACACCCACGGCCGACCGACGGTGGTCGCCCTGGTCCCAGACCATCCCCGGGTGTTCCCGGTCGGGCGGCTGGACATGGACTCGGAAGGCCTCATCATCCTGACCAACGACGGCGACCTGACCCATCGCCTCACCCATCCGTCCTTCGGCGTAGCGAAGGAGTACCTGGTCCAGGTGGACGGCCAGCCCACGCCCGGCGAAGTCAGTCGGCTGCGCCGGGGAGTCGACCTCGACGACGGGCCGACGGCGCCGGCGCGGGTGGCGGTGGTCGCCCCCAACCTGCTCCGCATCGTCATCCACGAGGGCCGGAACCGCCAGATCCGGCGGATGTGCGATGCCGTCGGCCATCCCGTGCTGCGCCTGGTCAGGACGCGCATCGGACCGATCGCCGATCCCTCGCTGGGCCCGGGAGCGGTCCGGCCCCTGTCCCTCGACGAGGTGCGCAGCCTGATCTCGGCAGCCACGCCGGTGGATCCGGTGGCCCGGGCCGACGGCGAATCGGGACCGGCCGGGGCCGGTGACTAACATGCCTGGCTGATGTCCCCGACCGTTCGAGCCGTCCGCGGCGCAACCACCGTCGACCACGACACCCCCGAGGCGATCACCGAGCGGGTAGTGGCGTTGCTCCAGCAGATCCTCGACCGCAACGGCCTGGTCGAAGCCGACATCATCTCGATCCTGTTCACCGCCACCGAGGACATCGTGTCCACCTTCCCGGCCACGGCCGCTCGATCGATGGGTTTGGGCGCGGTCCCGCTGATCTGTGCCCGTGAGCTCTCGATCACCGGGTCGGTCCCGCGCTGCATCCGGGTCATGCTGCACGTGGACTCCGAGCGCTCCCGAGACGAGATCCATCACGTCTATCTCGAGGGGGCCCAGGGACTCCGTGACGATCTCCCCGACTGAGGGCCGAGAGGGAGCGTCGGCCGAGCACCCCGGCGGCCGGGTCCGGGTCCCCGGGCGGGCCATGATCTACGGGACCGGGCTCATCGGCGGCTCGGTCGGGCTGGCCCTCCGGGCCCGGGGATGGTGGGTCAGCGGGGTGGACGCGGACAACGGGGTCGCGGCCCGGGCCATGGAGCTGGGTGCCCTGTCCGAAGAGGGCATCGACCACCGGGCCGATCTGGTGGTGGTGGCCACACCCGTCCACGTCGCCGGTGAGATCATCGCCAGCATCCTGGCGTCGCCCGAGCGGAACCCTGACGCCGTCATCACCGATGTCGGAGGCGTGAAGGCTCCCCTGGTCGCCTCCATCGACCACCCCTACTTCGTCGGGGGCCACCCCATGGCCGGTTCCGAGCAGGTCGGGCTGGACGGGGCCACTGGCGAGCTCTTCGTGGGCGCCACCTGGGTCCTCACTCCCACCGCGGTGACCGACCCGGCCGCATACACCCAGGTCCGCAACGTGTTGGTCGACCTCGGCGCCAACGTGGTGGCCCTGGACCCGTCGAAGCACGACGCCCTGGTGGCGGTGGTCTCCCACGTCCCCCATCTGACCGCAGCCACCTTGATGGACCTGGCCGCCGGCCTCGGCCAGGAGCACGCCGCGCTGTTGCAGCTGGCCGCGGGCGGGTTCCGGGACATGACCCGGATCGCCGCCGGCCGACCCGCCATCTGGATCGACATCTGCGAGGAGAACGCCGACGCCATCGTCGAGACCCTCGACCTCCTCATCGATGCCCTCGGCGCCATGCGGCGCCGAGTGGCCGAGCACGACCACCGCTCGCTCCTCGAGATCCTCGACCGGGCCTCGACCGCCCGGCGTGCCCTCGGCGAACGGACACCCCTCCCCGAGGAGCTGGTCGAGGTGCGCATCCCGGTACCCGACTGGAGCGGGATGATCGCCGACATCACCGTGCTCGTCACCGAGCTCGGCATCAACATCGTCGACCTCGAGATCGCCCACTCGGTGGACGGCAACCAGGGGGTCATGCTGGTGGTGGTCGACCAGCTGTCGGCTCCGACGCTGCTGGCCACGCTCTCGGGCCGGGGGTACCGGGCCACCAGTACCCCGGTGGGTCCGATCCGGTGACCGGTCCCACCGCCGGCGCCACGCCGCCGAACGACGCCGCCGACGCCATGTCGGTGCGCGGTGGCGGGCCGTTGTCCGGCACGCTCACCGTCCCGGGGGACAAGTCCATCTCCCACCGTGCGCTGCTCCTGGCCGCCCTGGCCGAGGGCACCTCCACCATCACCGGACTCTGCCCCGGTGACGACGTGGTCCGCACCCGCGCCGCCATCGTGGCCCTCGGGGCCGAGGTGGAGGACGACGGCCCGGTCGTGGTCGTCCACGGCGGCCGGTCGCGGCTGTCTGCCCCCGCCGGCCAGCTCGACCTGGGCAACTCGGGAACCGGCATGCGCCTGCTGACCGGCGTGGCCGCCACGCTCGGCGGGACGACGACCCTGGTGGGGGATGCCTCGCTCCAGGGCCGCCCGATGGACAGGGTGGCCGAACCCCTGGGCCGGATGGGAGCCCGGGTGACCGGACGCGGGCAGCAGTGCCTCCCACCTCTCACCGTCTCCGGCGGCGCCCTCCGGGGCATCGGGTACACGCCCCCGGTGGCCAGTGCCCAGGTCAAGTCGGCAGTGCTGCTGGCCGGACTCGACGCCGACGGCGAGACGGTGGTGTCCGAGCCGGTCGCCACCCGGGCCTACACCGAGGAGATGCTGGCCGCGGCCGGCGCGGACATCTCCATCCAGTCCGACGGGATCGGCCGGGTGGTGCGCATCCGACGGAGCGCCCTCCGGTGCGGGTCCTACACGGTGCCGGGTGACCCCTCGCAGGCTGCATTCTGGCTGGTCGGAAGCGCGATCATCCCGGGCAGCCTGGTCACGGTCACCGGCGTCGACCTGAGCGCCGAGCGCCTCGGGTTCGTCGGGGTGCTCCGCCGGATGGGCGCCACCGTGGAGGTCGAGGAGGCGGGCAACGGGACGGGGTCCCTGACAAGCTATACCGCCCTGCTGCACGGCACGGTCGTCGAGGCCGCGGAGATCCCGTCCCTCGACGAGGTACCCGTCCTGGCCGTGGCCGCCGCCGCCGCCACCGGCACCACCCGGTTCCGCGACGTCGGCGAACTGCGGGTGAAGGAGTCAGACCGCCTGGCCGGGACCGTCGATCTGGTGCGGTCGTTCGGGGCTGACGCCGAGGTCGAGGGGGACGATCTGGTGGTGGAGGGTCGCGGCGACCCGCTGCAGCCGGGACGGGTCGAGGCCCGGGGCGACCACCGGATGGCCATGGCCGCGGCCATGGCGGCCGCAGCGTGCCCGAGCGCCACCGACCTCACCACCATCACCGGATGGGGGTCGGTGGCCACCAGTTACCCCTCGTTCTCCGACGACCTGTCCCTGCTCCAGACCACCGCGGCCGGCCGATGAACCCCACCGGTACCGGCGTCGCCGCTCATCCCGTCATCGCCATCGACGGCCCGGCCGGATCCGGCAAGTCGACCGTCTCACGCGCCCTGGCCGACCGGCTCGGCGTCGGCCGCCTGGACACGGGGGCCATGTACCGGGCAGTGGCCTGGGCCGTCCTCGACCGCAAGATCGATGCCGGTGACCGCCAGGCCGTGGCCGACCTGGCCCGCACCCTCGCCATCACCATCGGCGAGCGGGTCGAGGTCGACGGGACCGACGTCACCGAGGCCATCCGGGGACCCGAGGTGAGCCGAGTGGTGTCGGTGGTGGCGGCCAACGCCGGCGTGCGTTCGGTGCTCGTCCAGCGCCAGCGGCAGTGGGTCACCGAACGTGGGGGAGGGGTGGTCGAGGGGCGGGACATCGGCTCGGTGGTCTTTCCCGACGCCGAGGTCAAGATCTACCTCACCGCGTCGCCCGACGAGCGGGCTCGCCGCCGGCCGGAGGAGGGATCCGACGCCCTGTCCCGTCGCGACAGGCTCGACAGCACCAGGTCGGTGTCGCCGTTGGGCGTGGCCAACGGGGCGCGGGTCATCGACACCACCGACCGCCGGGTCGACGACATCGTCGAGGAGGTCCTGGGGTGGCTGTGAGCCAGGCCGCAGAGCCAGAGGACGGAGGGGAGGCGGACGCGCCGGACATCCGGGTGGACACCAGCTTCACCCCCATCTACCGCTTCCTCCGTGTGCTCGTCCACCTCCTCAACCGGCTGTGCTTCCGGACCACGGTGGAGGGATCCGATCTCGTCCCGGCCACGGGCCCGGTGATCATCGCGCCTGTGCACCGGTCGTTCATCGATTTCTTCGTGGCCTCAGAAGTCACCCACCGGAAGCTGCACTACATGGCCAAGGACAGCCTGTGGAAGAACCACTGGCTGGCCCGGATCCTCCCTGCGGTCGGCGCCTTCCCCGTCCATCGGGAGTCCGCTGATCGCGAGGCCCTGCGACGCGCCCAGCGGGTGCTCGAGGCGGGTGAGGTGCTGATCCTGTTCCCGGAGGGGGAGCGGAGGTCGGGACCGGTGGTGGAGGATCTGCACGAGGGGGTCGCCTTCCTGGCCGGACGCACCGGGGCCACGGTGGTCCCGGTCGGGATCGGTGGGTCGGCCTCAGTGATGCCCAAGGGAAAGCGCCTCCCCCGACCCCGGCACATCCACCTGGTGGTGGGCGATCCCATTCCACCTCCTCCACGCACCGGTGCAGGGCGCATCTCGAGGAGCCGGACCCATGAGCTGACCGAGTCACTGACCCATTCGATCCAGGACCTCTATGACCGGTCGGTCACCGTCACCGGGCGGTACTGACCCGGGGGGTGCCGGTCACGGGTTGTGCCGGCTCTCCCGCCTGACGCGAAGCCACGTCGACCCGATCACCCGCCCGTACTGCAGCCCGAAGAACAGGTTGCCGCCCTTCTTGGACGTGCCCGAAGCCCGGGGATGCCACACGGTGGGCTGCTGGGAGATACGCCAGCCCCGGCTCGCCGCAGTGATGACCACCTCGGCCGTCTGGTACTGGTCTTGCATCAGATGGGGGGCGATGTCGTTGAGGAGCTCGATCTTGAAGGCACGGTAGCCGTTGGACGAGTCGGTCAGCTGCTGGCGGGAGATCTCGTTGAGGATCCAGGCATAGAGCTTCACGCCTGTCCGGCGGAACCGGTCCGTGGTCTGGTCCACCCCGAGCCGCCGTGACGCGATGACGAAGTCGGAGACGTCGTCGAGCAGCGGCTGCACGATCGACGGGAGCTCGGAAGGATCGTTCTGCCCGTCGGCGTCGAGGGTGACGACGTAGCGGGCGCCGTGGGCGGCGGCCAGCTCGTAGCCGAGCTTGAGGGCGGCGCCCTGGCCCAGGTTCACCGGTAGGACGCAGGTGAAGACCCCGGCGTCGAGGGCCACGGCCGCGGTGTTGTCGGTCCCGCCGTCCACCACCACCAGGGTTGTCACCTCGAGATCGCCGACCATCGTGGGCATGGCCTTGAGCACGTCCCCGATGTTCTGCTCCTCTTGATAGGCGGCGATCAAGGCCACGATGGGTGCGAACCGAACCTGGGGGTACCGGGCTGCGAAGGCCTCGCGGGCGCTGTCCAGGGTGAACCGCTGCAGTTCGGCGATCCGCTTGCGGCCCCGTGAGTCGGGACGCGTCACCCACCGGTGCCGCTGGGTGGGCGCCATCAGAAGATGTGAGGGTTGTCGAAAATTGCTCGCACCCTCGGTTCGAAATGGGACAGCGGCTCGGTGGGGAACTCCGGGTCGAAGCTGTTCTGGTCCCACTCGTCGGCGAACCGCTCGGCCAACTCGTACCAGGGCTCCTCCCGGTACCGCGAACGCATGTCGGGGTCCAGACTGAAGTGGTGGTAGTAGTGACGGCCCTGGAAGTCCTGATGGGCGGCGATGGCCGCGGTGACCTCCGGCCGGACGTAGGGGCGGAGGATCTCAGCGGCGATCCGCGGGTGGTTGGGAACGCAGACCGCCTTGCCGATGTCGTGGCAAAGGGAAGCCACCACCATCTCGTCGTCGGCGCCCGCCCGTTCGGCCCGGGTGGCCGTCTGCAGGCAGTGGGTCAGCTGGTCGACACCGAACCCGTCGTACACCTCCGACAGCGACTCCAGCAGCCACAGGATCCGATCGGCCACCCTCGTCTGGTTCTTCACCGTCTCGGTCCCGATCACCATCCACTCGTCACGGGTCGAGACATCCATGCGGGTGAACGACGTTCGAGGGTCGGTCGATGTGCTCATGGGCCCATTCTCGCACCAAAGTGCCCTCTCGGGCACCTGGGAGGAAACTGAGAATCAGACGACCAGACGCTCGAGCACGTCAGAAGCCGCCGTCTCACGGTCTTCGGCCAGCACCCGTGGGCCCGTTTCGCCCCCGCTCGGGTCCGCGCCGGTCGGCGGACCGACGGGCACCCCGTTGACCAGACTGAGTGCCACCTCGAGACTGCGCAGGAGTTCGCGCAGCTCGGGAGGGGGTGGGAAGTACTCCTCTTCCACGGTCACCGAGGACCGGTGGGCGCCGTGGACGGGATCGAGCCGATCGACCACCGCCTGCACCAGGGCCTCGGGCGCCGAGGCGCCGGCGGTGACACCGACGGTGCCCGAGAGGTCGTCTGGAAGCTCCGACGCATCGTTGACCCGGACGACCCGGGGACAGCCGAACGTCACCGCCACCTGCTCGAGGGCCACGGTGTTGGAGGAGTTCTCCGAGCCGATGATCACCACGGCGTCGACCATCCCGGCCAGGGACTTGAGGGCGGCCTGCCGGTTGGTGGTGGCGAAGCACAGGTCGCTGCGATTGGGCATCCACAGGTCGGGGAACCGTTCCCGGGCCCGGTCGACGATGCCGGACCACTCATCGTGGCTGAGCGTCGTCTGGGCCAGGAGGGCCACCATCGGTCCGGCGTCGCCGGCGCCGGCCAGGTTGTCGAGGTCGTCCACGTCTTCGACCCGTTCGAGCAGGCGAACCGCTTCCGGCGCCACCGCCATGGTTCCGACCGCCTCCTCGTGGCCGTGGTGACCGACGTAGAGGACGGTGTACCCCTTGCGGGCCCGCACCTTCAACTCGTGATGAACCTTGGTCACCAGCGGACAGACCGCATCCACCACCACCCGGCCGTGGGTCCGGGCCGCGGTGACCACCCCCGGGGCCGAACCGTGGGCCGAAAGCATCAGCGGCGCGCCTCGGGGTACGTCGTCGACATCGTCCACGAAGACGACCCCCTGGGCCCGGAACTGGTCAACGACGTGCCGGTTGTGGACGATCTCGTGATAGCAGTACACCGGCGGCTCGAAGACCCGGACCATCCAGGCCAAGGCCTTGATCGCCTTCTCCACCCCGGCACAGAATCCCCTCGGTTCGACAAGCAGCACTCGGTCGACGGGCACCGGTCCAGGCTACCGGTGTCCCCGGTCCCGCCGGACCCGCGACGTGGGAGGTGAAGGGGACCGGGTAACCTGGGACGATGTCGGCGCCCAGAGTGACGACGGCACCCAAGGTCGTGGCCGTCTCCGGATCCTCAGCGGCCGACCTGTCCGGCCTGCGTCCCGGCGACGAAATCCTGCTCCTCAACGGCCGGTCGCCGCGTGACGTGATCGAGTACAGCCTGCTGGTGGACGAGCCCGACCTCGACCTGGTCGTCCGCCGCCGTGGCATCGACGAGCCCTTCGCTATCCGTGTGGTCAAAGAGGCGGGCCAACCCCTCGGCGCCGAAGTGTCGTCGGCCGTCTTCGACCGGGTCCGGACGTGCGACAATCACTGTGAGTTCTGCTTCATCCATCAGCTCCCGAAAGGGATGCGGCGCAGCCTGTCGCTGAAGGACGACGACTACCGGCTCTCCTTCCTCTACGGCAACTTCACCACCCTGACCCGCTTCACGGAGATGGATCTCGAGCGAGTGCTCACCGAGCACCTCAGCCCGCTGTTCGTCTCCATCCATTCCACCGATCCGGACATCCGGGCCGACCTGTTGCGCAACCGCCGCGGGGCGACCAGCCTGCGGTGGTTGGGAGCCCTGCTCGACGGGGGGATAGAAGTGCACGGGCAGGTCGTCGTGTGCCCGGGTCGCAACGACGGAGCCGTCCTGCACGACACACTGGCCGGTGTGCTCGACCGCTATCCCACCCTGGCCACGGTGGCCTGCGTGCCCCTCGGGGTGAGCCGGTTCTCCCACGAGGCTGCCATGCGCCCCCACACCTGCGAGGAGGCGGCTGCAGTGTGCGACGCGGTGGAGATGTGGCAGGACACCTTCGTCACCGCCATCGGGAGGCGGATGGTGTTCGCGGCCGACGAGTACTACCTCATGGCCGAACGTCCCTTCCCGCCGGCACACACCTACGAGGGGTTCCCCCAGCACGAGAACGGGCTCGGCATGGCCCGCGCCTTCGAGGCCGCCTTCGGTGGGGACGAACAGGCCGCCCTCGGGGTCAGGCCCGGGTTCTTCGCCGCCGTGGACGGTGCTCCCGCGGCCGGCTATCGGTCCCCCCGGTCGGCCAAGGCGCCCCGGGCAGCTCCATCTGCGGCACCGATCGCCATCCTCACCGGGGAGTACGGAGCGAGGGTGCTCGGTCCGCTGGTGGACTCCCTGCCCCGGGACGACATCCGGCTGGTGCCGGTGGTGAACCATTTCTTCGGCGGCAACATCGGCGTGTCGGGCCTGCTCACCGGTACCGACCTTGTCGCCGTGCTCTCGGAGCAGCCCGAAGGCCATCGATACCTGCTGCCGGATTCCTGCCTGTCGGAGGGGCGGTTCCTCGACGACCTGACCGTCGCCGATCTGCCCCGACCCGTCGAGGTGGTCCCCACCGACGGCCTCTCCCTCCGCCGCGCACTCGACGGCCGGCTGCCGGGGGCTGCCGACCGGGTGCCGGTGGCCCTTGGAGCCTCCCGATGACCGCGGACCTGGCCGTGCCGGTCCCCGACAGGCGTGACCGACCGCTGGTCGTCATCGCCGGACGACCCAATGTCGGGAAGTCGACCCTCGTCAACCGCATCGTCGGTCGGCGTGCGGCCGTGGTCGAGGAACGACCCGGGGTCACCCGCGACCGCAAGGAGCTCGACGCTGAATGGTGCGGGCGTTCCTTTACGGTGGTCGACACCGGTGGGTGGCTCTCTTCCGTCGATCCCTTGGACGCCCAGGTGACCGCCCAGGCCGAGCGGGCCATCGCCGAAGCCGACGTGGTCCTGTTGGTGGTGGACGTGACCGTCGGTGTCATCGACGAGGACATGGCCGTCGCCCGCGTGCTCAAGCGGTCGGGCCGGCCGGTGCGGGTGGTGGTCAACAAGGTGGACTCCTCCCAGCGGGAGGCGGATGCCTGGGACGCCATGTCACTCGGGCTCGGGGAACCCTGGCCCGTCAGTGCCCTTCACGGGCGGGGGACCGGGGACCTGCTCGACGATGTCGTACGTCTCCTGCCCGAGCCGAGCATCGCCGACGACGGCCCCAACACGGGTGAGGCGGGCGACGGGGGTCCTCCGGGAGCCGAGTCCGTCCCGAGGGTGGCCCTGGTGGGCCGACCCAACGTCGGGAAGTCGACCCTCTTCAACCGGCTGGTCGGCGACGAGCGTTCGGTCACCCACGACGCTCCCGGCACGACGCGGGACGCGGTGGACACCGTGGTCGAGACGCCCGAAGGAACGGTGTGCTTCGTCGACACCGCCGGCATGCGTCGCAAGTCGCGGACCGAACGCGGGACCGAGTACTTCTCGGTCCTGCGGGCCCTCGATGCCCTCGACCGGGCCGACATCGCCCTGCTCGTCATCGACGCCACGGCCGGAGTCACCCATCAGGACCAACGTCTGGCCGAACGGATCGGTGCCGCCGGATGCCCGACCGTTGTGGTGCTCAACAAGTGGGAGCTGATCGCCACCGAGGATCGCAACGACATCCTGGTCGATATCGGCGACCGCCTCGCGTTCCTCGGCGAGGCGCCGGTCCTCAAGATCAGCGCGCTGTCCGGGTTGGGAGTCCACAACATCCTGCCCGCGGTGGCCGCGGCCGAGGAGGCGTACCACTCGCGTATCCCCACCGGTGAGCTCAACCGCGCCCTGAAGTCGATCCAGATGGCCCATCCGCCCGTCGGGGCCAAGATCCAATACGGAGTCCAAGGGGCCAACGACCCGCCGACGTTCACGCTCTTCACCAACGGACGGCTGCAGCCCACCTATCTCCGCTATGTCGAGCGCGGACTCCGCGAGCGATTCGAGTTGGGCCCCACACCGATCAAGCTGCGGGTCCGGGCCAAAGGTGCGAACGGTGGTGGGGGTCGACGGCGATGAACCCGGTCCGTCTTCGGCGCATGGACCTCGGGACCGTGGATACGAGGGCGGCCTCCGTACCCGGTGCCTTGGGGGGGAGGACGATCCGTGCCCTGGTGTGAGGAGTGCGACCAGCGCCTCGAAGACGACGAACTGACCGAGGACGGCGCGTGCCCGGACTGTGGATCGGAGCCCCTCGAGCACCGGAAGTCTCCCTGGTACTTCAAGTTCATGCTGGTGGCCAGCGTCATCTACCTGGGATACCGGACCTTCCAGGGGGTCACCTGGGTGGTCCATCACGTCTGACCAGCTGCCGGCGGGCGCAACGGGCCACCGGAATTGAGTGTGCCGGGTCCGGACTACCTATGATCGAGGCCATGACGGCCGGGCCACGATGTCATCAGCGGTAGACCTGCGGGGTGTCGATCTCAGCGACGCCAACCTCGCCGGGGTTGACCTCCAGGGCAGGAACCTGGCCGGTGCCGCGCTGACCGGTGCGGACCTGACCGGTGCCAACCTCCGCGGCACCGATCTGACCGACGCCGATCTGACCGGCGCGTATCTGACGGGCACGGAGCTGACCGGGGCCGACCTGACCGGGGCGGGACTGTGCAATGCGAAGTTGCGCGACCGCGACCTGACTCACACGACGTTGGTGGGTGCCGTGTTGACCGACGCCGATCTGTCCGGCGCTGATCTGAGCGAGGCCAACCTGTCGGGAGCGGACCTGAGGCACGCCCGGCTGAGCGGCACGGATCTGAGTCGTGCCGACCTGACCGGGGCCAACCTGGCCCATGCCAACCTGTCGGGTGCCTACCTGATCGGTGCCGACCTCACCGACGCCGACCTGTCCGATGCCGACCTGGGCAAGGCCAATCTCTCCGATGCGAACCTTTCCGGAACCAACCTCACCGACGCCAATCTGGGCAAGGTGGATCTGACCGAAGTCGACCTGTCCGGAGCAGACCTGACCGGTGCCAACCTGGGCAAGGCCAACCTCACCGATGCCGACCTGTCCGATGCCGATCTGGGCAAGGCCAATCTGAGCGATGCCGACCTCTCCGGTGCCGACCTGTCCAATGCGGACCTGGGCAAGGTCAACCTGACCGATGTCGACCTGTCGGGGGCCGATCTTACGGGCGCCAAATTGACCGGGGCCGACCTCACCGGGGCCGACCTCACCGGAACCATCATGACCGACGCCAATCTGGGCAAGGCCAATCTGACCGATGCGGAACTGTCGGGCGCCGTCCTCACCGACGCCAATCTTTCGGGCGCCGACCTGTCGGGTGCCAACGTCACCGGCGTGACCTGGTAACCGGCCGCCTCGCTGACCGGCCGACGATTACCACCTCCCGCACTCACGTCGTCGGACGGGGTTTGCCCTCCGGCTGGAAGCTGGCCATCGGATAGATCCGGGCCACCTCGGCAACGGCTGATCGGACGGCGCCGTCCTTGTCGTAGGCGTGTGCCTCGACGGTCACCGTGATCGTCCGGTCGTCACCGCGGAACCTGAGCACCCGGTTGGCCGACCGTTGCACATCGGCCAGGAACCGCTCCGAGCGCTCGTCGAGCGGGTGCTGAACGACCACATCGACCTCGAAGTGCATGAAGGCACCGTATCGAACGTATGTTCGTCTCGCAAGTGGTCGCCCGGCGGCGGTCATCCGACCCGCTCGTTCGAGCCCGCTCAGAGAGGACGCCGCCGGATGGTGGGGGGGTCCTCGTCGTCGACTACCATGGCCAATCCGTTCCGGTTCCGACGTCGCGGCCACATTTCTGGCTTCTGACCAGGGGTCCGGGGCAGACGGGCTGTGGCGCAGCTTGGTTAGCGCGCTTGACTGGGGGTCAAGAGGTCCCGGGTTCAAATCCCGGCAGCCCGACGCAGAAGGTGCTCGTAGCCACGCTCCGCAGCTCCCGCAGTTCGCACCCCGGATGGTCGGTCCCGCACGATGTCCCACTCTCGCGTCGCATCGGTCACGGACCTGCGCAACACAACCCTCCCTGGCGAACACCGTCAGCGCTGCCCGATTGACATCGTCGGCCGGAGGTGTAATCTACAACCATATGGTTGTAGATACTCTGGAGGGCGAGAGACAGACCGACCGGTTGTTTTTCGCGCTCAGCGATGCGACTCGGCGCGACATCGTCACGCGGACGCTCGACCGGGAGCGCTCGGTCAGCGAGCTGGGCCGGCTGTATCCGATCAGCCTCACCGCGGTGCAGAAGCACGTCGAGGTCCTGGTCGACGCCGGTCTGGTCTCAAAGCACCGGAGCGGACGGGAACAACTCGTGCGCGGCGAGGTCGACCAGCTTGGCCGCGCCCACGAACTCCTCGATGAACTCGAGACGATGTGGCGGGCCCGCCTCGAACGCTTCGAAGACGTCCTCAACGAAACCACTGGGAAGGAAAGCGAATGACCGTCTGGAATGTCGACAAGAACGCAGAGGCCAAGACAATGGTCATCACTGCGGAGTTCAAGACGTCCATCACCAACGTGTGGCAGCTGTGGGCCGACCCGCGCCTGCTCGAGCGGTGGTGGGGTCCGCCAGGATTCCCGGCCACCTTCGACCATCACGACCTCACGCCGGGCGGCACGATCACCTACTTCATGTCCGGCCCCGACCGCGGCGAAAGGTTCGACGGCACGTGGAACGTGGTCGAGGTCGCCGCTCCGACCAGGCTCGTGGTCGAAGACGCCATCGTCGAAGATGACGGAACGCCGAGCGACGGCAACTCCATGACTCGCATGGAGATCGACATCGAATCGGCGGGCGACACGACGCGGATGATCCTCACCACGCATTTCGACTCGCTCGAAGGGATGGAGCAAGCGATCGCCATGGGCGCGGCCGAAGGCATGCAGGCGTGCATGTCCCAGATCGACGCCCTGCTGGCCGAGGTCGCCGCCTAGAGCGTTACTCCCGGCCGAAGACCTGGCCCGCTGACCACGTCCAGTGGCCCATCGATGCGGCGGTCGGACGCGGGTTCGCCGGCGACTTGCCATCCACGGCCAGTAACGTTCAGCAACCCAATTGCGTTGGCTGAGGTGGGATGCTGCGTGGCACGCGCGGCCCGACCACGATTGGAGGCGCCATATGCGTCGAGTCATCTTGGCAGTAGCAGCATTGTCGATTCCGATGTCGGCGGCGACGGTAGGGATCGTCGGAGCGTCCGGCACAGCCGGAGCGGCATCTCCGGTGAGGTGCGCCGTGGTTTCCGGGTCGCTTATGGGCACCGTTCACTTCAAGGGATGCAGCACCCCGTTTGGGAAAGGGAATGCGGTGGGCACCTCGCTTGCTACCGGTGGGGCGATCAGCTGGGCAGGGAAGCACCCGGGATCGGTCTCGCTGTCGGGTTCCGTCACGAGTCCTGGTCGAGGGATCTGCGCCACTGGGTCGAAGGAGTACGACGCCTCAGACGTCGTCACTGCTGTCACTGGAAGTGCGGCCTCGGTGATAAAGGTGGGGGACGCTGCCTCAGGGAAGTTCTGTGTCACGAAGGCTCACCACCTCACATTGGTCCGGGGCAGCGTGTTCAAGGTGTGATGCAGCCTGTTCAAGGCGTGATGGAGTGCGGCAACGGGCGGGGCGATGGAAAGTGGGTACAAGGATCGGCGTCGTCCCCGCTTGTGGCGCCCTGCCCCTATCGCTGCCCGGTCAGCGGCGGGTATCGACCGTGGCTGACCGGAGCTTCGGCCACGATGGCCCCCAAACCACCTCGCGGCTCGATCAGACACCTCGGGCACGACACAGTGGCCTGCCCATGCGGGTAGGCTACCGGCGCAATCGATGACGCCGCAGGAGTAGAACCGACAGGCCTTTTCGTGTAACGCCCAGGCCCGCCGATCGTTTCTAGGGGTACGTGACGGCATTTCGTACGCGAAGTGACGGCATGTGACACACCAAAGGGGCATCTCTGCTGATACTCCCGGCGACAGGAACTATTGCCCGAGGAGGCAGCACGATGAGATCCGGACCCAAGGTAGTGGCGTTGTTCGCCGTGGCCGGCGTGGTCGGGGCGGCCTCCGTGATCTTCGATTCGACCGAGGAGAGACGCCGATGACCACATCCACTCGCCCGACGTCGCCGAAATGGGGCCGGAGCTGGGCCCGAGTACTGCAGGTGGGGGTGGTACTGATCGCACTCGCCATCGTGCAACTCGGGCTCGATCCGATCAGGGCGACACCTGCGTCAGCCACGGTCGCGTTCGCGGGGCCTCCGGTCGTGCGTGTCTCCGGCAACCATCTGGTGAGCGGAAGTGGTGCCCCGATCCGACTGATCGGGGTCGACCAAGCCGGTGCCGAGTCGGCGTGTGTGGCCGGTGACGGGTTCGGCATCCCAGGCGACAACGGTGGCACGCCAAAGCTGATCGCCTCCTTGAAGAGCTGGAAGATCAACTCCGTCCGGCTCCCCCTGAACGAGGATTGCTGGCTCGGCATCAACCTTACCTACCCCCAGTTCGGAGGGGCCGCCTACCGGTCAGCCATCGTCAATTACGTGGACGACCTCAACGCCGCCGGATTAGCGGTGATTCTCGACCTCCACTGGGGTGCGCCCGGCCGTCAGCTGGCAACGGGTGGGGAGGTCATGGCCGACGAGGACCACTCGCCGAAATTCTGGTCGTCGGTGGCCGCAACCTTCAAGGGCCATCAGGGGGTGGTCTTCGACCTCTTCAACGAGCCCCGACACCTTTCCTTCGCCTGTCTGGTCGATGGGGGCTGTGTCGTGGATGGTGTGCAGGTGGCTGGCTACAACCAGCTGATCTCCGACGTACGCTCGACCGGAGCGACCAACGTCATCATGGTGGCCGGTACCGATTTCGCCGCCAACCCCACTGGATTCAAGACGATCATGCCGCACGACCCACTCGGTCAGCTGGCCATCTCGGTGCACGTCTATAGCTTCAACGGAGCGGGAGTTCCATCCACCTGGAGCAAATGGGTTCAGATGGGATTGCTTGCCAAGGTGCCCTTGGTGACGGGCGAGTTGGGCGAAACGAACTGCACCTCGACGTTCATCGACACCTACATGAGCTGGGCCGACGCCCACGGCGTGTCTTACCTCGCCTGGGCCTTCAACTCCGGACCGTGCGACGGGCCCTACCTCCTCAACGCCAGCGGCAATCCGACTCCCTACGGTGCGGGATACAAGGCTCATCTCGCTCATCTGGCCTCGTCGTAACCGGCCGCTTCCCATGGAGCCCGGCGTTTCCGCCGGCATTCCCGGATGGTCCGCCCCATCAATCGGTCGCCGGCCCAGTGCTGGATGTCGGACCGACCCGGAGGACGAACGCCCCTGGTCGTCAAGCGTGGAACAATCCCTGGGATGGACGAGCCGCCGGAGCTGCCCGGCAACGGACACTGGAGGATGGCTGTCTGGGCCCTCCGAGTGGGGTACGTGGGGCTGGCTGTCGCCATTGCCGGCATCATCGTGATGTCGTTGGGATCCACACCGTGGGTCCTGGTCATCGGGGTGATCATGTGGCTCGCCACTGCAGCCGTTACGTTGGCCGGGTTCTTCTGGTCCCGGCACGACCTTCCCGAGCCACGACCTGGGTACTGGTCGATGCGGTTGATGCTCATCCACGACACGGTCCACACCCAGCCCTCGGCCCAGAAGTCCTGACGACTCTTTTGCGGCCGCATCTGCCGTGCGGCTGCTCCACCGACGACGGCAGGCCTCGGTCAGGTCTGGGTTGCTACGGTCAGCGTGATGGAGCATTGACACGCGACACCGGCTCCGGCCGGGGGATCTTGGGCAATCACGGTGCCAGGGGGCACGTTCGCATCGGCCGTTCTATGACCGACGAACACCGGCAGCGCCAGATGGGCCATGACCATCTCAGCCTTCGCTTCTGTCAGACCGACCACGTTCGGCAAGTGATCGATCACCGTGAACACTGGTGGTGGTGTTCTCGACTGCGGCGATGTACCGGTGCTCCACGCCACGCTCGCGTAGCCGCCCTTCACCCGCCTGAGAACTGGAGGGCTCGTCGGAGGTGGGGCGTTCGCTGCTGGGCCGAAGGGAAGGTCGATGGCACCCGTTGCGATCTCGAGGTTGCCACCGGGGCCGACCCAGGCAAGTTCGCCGTCCGGACCAGCAGCGAGTGACACCACCTCACCGGAAACTCGTTCAATGTTGCGGAAGCCACCACCGCTTTCGCCAGGGGTCTGGACGGTGAAGGGCATGACAATCTCATCCCCGACGTTCCACACGAGGAACTCCCCGTTGGCCAGGTAGGACGGAGCCGCCTGCCACGCTTTTGGGCTCTGCACAGTTCGACCCGGTCTGGCCGGTATCGATATGCCTTGCGCGTCGAAGACCGCGGCAAGGGATCGCAGTGATCGGGAGGCGGCGGGCTCGAGCGTCCCGACGGTGGGGTGGTGCCGACCCAGGTAGGGGTCGACAAACCCACCCCAGACCGCGAGCGTGCGATCGTTGACGCCGACGGCGATTCCTCGGATCGGGAGTGGCGGAGGCAGCGTGGCTGCCGCCAGTCGTTGGACGTCACCGGTTGGTTCGCCGTTTTCGGCCAGCCTCACGATCGACACGCCTGTCTGCCGGCCACGCCCGTCAACGGTCACGTAACCGAGGTAGCCACCATCGGGACTCACTGACGGCAGTTCGGCCCGAGTCTCGACCAGCCGCGCCTGGGGTCTGCAGGTTGCCAGTGGAACCTCCCAGATCGACGGGAGTCCGTTGGCACCAGATGCCGTGGCGTAGAGCTGGTTCCAGGCCGTTCGTTGCGCCACACCTCCATGGGGGACAGTTCCCGTGGCGACCGTATGGATCGCCAGCGTGCTGGCGTCGATCTGCACAACCTTGCCCGACCGGGTTTCCGCAATCAGGCCCTGGGCAGCTCGATGATGCCCGCAGGATCCGGTCGCCGTATCCGATACCGACAGCGCGATGTGTCCAGCCTGTTGGGAGGTCGGCGGGCTCGAGCACGAGGCAATGAGAGCTGCCCCCACGATGACTCCGACGAATCCCGTTCGTAGTGACCCCACAGTTCAGTATGACGCACGGCGCCGGAGAAAGGTTCGTGAGACCCTTCGTGCTGAAGGCGCTCCCTGGCAACAGACGGTGGGTTGGGGTCGACCTGACCCCGTCGGTCACCTGGCCGGCGAAGGGCCGGGTGATCAGTCTGGCGGCCCGTCCGATTCACTGGAATGCGCTGGAGACGGTGTTCGCAACAGGAAGAGCGCGATGAGGACCCCGGAAGACCGTCAGCGCCAACCAGATGACGAGCTGCACCCAGGGATGAAGGCCCCGAGGCGTTGAAATCTCCAGAATTGACTGTGCGAGACAATGGGGCGTAGGCGACCCAGCCGAATGGTGTCTGACCTCGGGTCGTTATCCAGTCGCCAAAGAAGTACAGGCCGACACCGAGTCCAATGAGGATGACAATCCGCTACCCGATGTTGAGCTGGGTTGGCAGCACAGCGTGCAGTCTGCCAGACCGGAACATGTGGGTGTACCGGCAGCAACTCCGATTCCGGCGGCAGATCAGCTAGCGGCTCACCGAGTCCCCGGAATCGGTTGGCCACGAGAGTGTCGCAAAAATCTTGATCCCGGTGTGCTGATCCGAGGGAAAGATCATCTCCTTGTTCGGACGCACCTCGCACAGGAAGCCGGGGAACACCTCCAAATCGAAGAGCGAGACAGGCCATGTCCCATTGTTGAAGAGGATCCAGAGCACCCCCGGCTCCTTTGTGCCCAGTGAGACCTGGGCCAGCTCCGGGACAACGAAGCTGAGGTTCCCGTTCTTCAACGGGAGCTTCTGAAGATCGAGTCTCGAAGTCTTTTCAGACTCGGGCATCTTCCTCATTTCGCGCCTGTCCGAATGGGCTCGGTGCCGTCGGCGGGGGAGCCGAACCGATCGTCCGGCCCCCGACTCACCATCCGCCGCCGGATTTCCGGTTCCGCCCGTACCGGGTCGCCAGAGTGCTTCACGACTGCCAGGGTAGAGCGGAGAGATGGCTCCCGCGTTTGTCACCGAATTGTCACCGGAATTCCTGTAGACATCATCGGAGCGGGCCGATCGGGCTGACAGGCGAATGTGCTCCCCGGCCACCCGATCGCCGGCCCCTCGCGCCTGTGCCGGGCCGGATCCCCGGGGACGCTGAACCGGTTCTGCGAGAATCGGGGAAGTGATCGTCAGACCCGCCGGAGCCCAGGACGCCGAATCGATTGCCTCTCTCCTCAACGCGCACCTGGCCACGACGACGATCGAGTGGACCGATACACCGCACACATCACACAGCGTCCTGGGTTGGCTGGACGAGCATGAGACGGTGTTGGTGGCCGAGGAGAGCAACGAGGTCGTCGGGGTGGCCGCGTTCGGGTGGTTCCGGGACGTTGTCAAACGGCCGGGCTACCGGTTCACCATCGAGAACACGATCCACGTGCACGAGGACAGATGGGGTTCGGGAGTGGGCCGGGACCTCATGAGCGCACTCATCGACAAGGCACGGACGAGCGGCAAACACACCATGGTTGCCGCCATCGATGCCACCAACGAGGTGTCGATTCGGTTCCACGAGCGACTCGGCTTCGTTGAGGTGGCCCGCATGCCCGAGACGGGTGCGAAGCTGGGTCGTTGGTGCGACCTCGTCCTCCTTCAGCTCCGTCTCGATGAGCGACCGGCACCGCCGTACTCCTAATGGTCCCCGGCTGACGACGTGGCCGCCTCGTCTGTGTCAATCGCGGCAGGGGTGGTCGCCGGGGTTGTCGCCTCGGGCACCGTCGCACCGTAAGATCTGAGTGTCGAAGGAGCGGCCATGGAGGCGAGACCCGGCTACGACGCCCTTGTGATCGGAGGAGGAATTGCCGGTCTGACCGCGGCCATCGCCCTCGAACGAGTCGGTCTGCGCGCACGAATTCTTGAACGCGCCACGGCCCTGACCCAGGCGGGCACGGCACTCTCGCTGTGGCCCAACGCGCTGGCCGCCCTCTCGGAACTAGGACTGTCCGCCGCTCTCTCCGACATCGGGGTCGAGGAACCGGGCGGGACCATCCGCGATTGGACCGGTCGGGAGATCGTCAACCTCGATCAGACCCGCCTCTCTCAGAACCTCGGCACACCGACCTTGGTTGTCCACCGGGGACGGCTCCAACAGCTTCTGCTCGACGCTGCGTCTCGCATACCGATCGCCATGCACACCACGGTGTCAAGAGTCGCCTCGGATGCGGCCGGAGGTGCGGTGACGACATCCAGCGGTGAAATCCTCCATGCCCCCTTGGTGCTGGCCTGCGACGGCATCAGGTCCGTGGCCCGACCGGCAATGGGCAATCCACGACCACGGTTCACCGGCAGGACCAGTTGGCGGGCCGTACTCGACGGCGCTTCGCAGCTCGTCTCCGGTGCCTGTCTCACGACAGGACAGGGGAAGCAGTTCATTGCCAGCAGCCTCGAAGGCAACCTGGTGTATTGGGCAGCGGATGTCGGTCTTCCCGAGGGGGTCAACGAGGCGATGGTCGGCAGGAAGGAGTTCCTTCTCCGCAATTTCTCCCAGTGGCACGATCCCATCTGCGAGCTCATCGAACGCACCGACGAGGACGAGCTCGTGATCGCCGACGTCTTCGACTCGGTCCCGAGACATCTGTTCCGTGACCGTATCGTCGCGCTGGGAGACGCCGCCCATCCCATGACCCCTGATCTCGGCCAGGGCGCCTGTCAGGCGATCGAAGATGCAGTCGTGCTGGCAGCCTGTTTGTCCAAGGGCCGAGACGTCTCGAGTGCGCTCGCCGAGTACGAGGCCGTCCGGCTCCGCCGGGTTCGGATGGTGGTGCGGGCGTCTCGACGCCTGGGACGGATTGCCACCACCGAGTCCGAGATCGTGTCGCGGGTGCGCGACGGATTGGCCTCGCACATGCCGGACTGGCTCAACCGAATGCTCGTCGGGCGATACGCCAGCACAGCGTCCTTTCTGAAGACGCTCCCGCAGGACGCCTGAGTCGGAGGTCCGCCGAGACAGCGTGGCTTCGAACCTCGTTTACCCTGGACGGGGCACGTAGAGTTGCTCCCACCGGGAGAACCACGGCACCCCGGTCCGATGGTTCGGTGGTTCGGTGGTTCGGTGGTTCGGTGGTTCGAGCCAATCGGACCACGGTCCTGAGTCTCGCATCGACGGAGAAAGGAGTCCCAAGGGCTCGTGGCCAGTTCACCTCCAGCAGCACCCGAAGCCAGTGTCCACGGGATGTTGCCCGCCAGAACCTCCCTCGCGTGGCCGGTCGCCGCCGCCGCGGTGGCGGCCGCTGCTGTCATCGCCTATCTGGTGCACTGGGGACATCGGTACGGTCTGGACCTCCGGGTCTACCGGGCTTCGGTGAGCAACTGGAATGCCGGCCATGATCCGTACTTTGCCTCGTTCACCCGATACGGACTCCCGTTCACCTACCCGCCGTTCGCCCTCCCGTCCCTCGCCGTCCTCACCTTGGCCTCGTTCAGCGTGACCCAGTGGGCGCTGTGGGGAACGAGCATCGCCGTGGCCACCGTATCGGTCGTGCTGGTCATGCGGGATCGAGGACAGAGGAGCCACATCCGCCTCTGGCTGGGAGCATTCACCTGGGTTTGCGCCGCCGTCCTCCTACTCGAGCCGGCTCGGAGCGGTATCGACTACGGGCAGATCGAATTCGTTCTGATGTTCATCGTCGTGGCCGATGTGACCGTGGTGCCCGGCCCCTACCGGGGCCTGCTGATCGGCATCGCCGCCGCCATCAAGCTCACGCCACTCATCTTCATCGCCGTCCTCCTCGTCGAACGAGACTGGAAGTCGACCGCCCGGGCCCTGGCTTCGTTCGTGTTCTGCACGCTCCTCGCCTGGGCGCTCTGGCCCGGGCTGTCGAGTGCGTTCTGGGATCACGACGTGGTCAGGCCGTCGAGGGTCGGGCCCGTCGGCTTTGCCAGCAACCAGTCGTGGTACGCCATTCTCCATCGAGCCCCGTTTCCGGCTGGGGGATCTGCTGGGCTCTGGTTCCTGGTCTCGATTCTCACGGTCGGCTTGGCCGTCTTCGTCGCCTGGAGATGTGCCGTCGCCGGGAGACAGTCCCTCGGGCTGCTCTCGATCGCCCTGGCTGGGCTGCTCGTCAGTCCGATCTCCTGGACGCACCATTGGGTGTGGGTACTCCTGATCCCACCGATCATCATCGGCCACGGGGCGGCGACGATCCCTTCTGCCATCCGAACCATGCTCTGGGCCCTCGTGGCCATAACGATCGTGAGTCCGTACTGGTGGTTTGCATCCGGGGCCCAAGCCGACGCCCTCGAGGCGCTGTTACCCCTGTGGACGTTCGCCCTCCTCGCGGTCTGGAGTTCCATCGAGCTTGTCAGCTGGCGAGGTGGCAGGCCACTGACCACCTCGCCGGTCGAGGTGGTCGCCTGACCGCGTGCGGCTCCCCGGGCATCTCGCGGCCCCGCAGTGCCGATGACCACGTCGTCGACCGGCTCGTTGCGGTGTGCTGCTACGACGCCTTCCGGCGACCCGGTGCTTTGGCCCCGGTCTTGGACGTGATACTGGTCGGGGACTTCGCGCTCGCAGCTTTGCGGGCTGGCGCCGGCTTCTTCACCGGAGCCCTCTTCTTCGGGATCGAGGGCTTCGAGCCCGTCGTCGGATGCGTGGCCTGACCGCCTCCGTCCTTGATCGATTTGATGCTGGCACTCAGGACATCCATGAGGTCGGCGACGTTCGTCGCCGCCGGCTCGGTCGACCCGAGGACGATCTCGTTTCCCTGTTGCTTGGCCTCGACCAGCTCCTCCACCTTCTGGCGGTGGGTGTCGTGATACCGGCTCGGATCCCATTCGGATTCCATGGACTCGAGCAGGAGCTTGGCCATCGCGATCTCCCGTTCGCTCACTTCACCGGCGCCGGGGAGGTCAGGCAGCTCCTTCGTGGGCGACCGGATCTCGTCGGAGAAGTACATCGTCTCCAGTTTGAGCACTTCGTCGTCGGGACGAATCGCCACTGGGTACTCCTTGTTCCGCATCACCAGCGTGCCGATGGCCACCTTGTGCGATTCCCGCATGACTTGGCGGAGTAGGGCGTAGGCCTTGCCGGCTGCCTCCCCTTCAGGAGCCAGGTAGTAGGTCGAGCGGTAGAAGACCGGGTCGATCTCGTCCAGATCGACGAAATCGGTGATCTCGATCAGCCGCGACCGCTCCGGCTCTGCGGCGGCCAGCTCGTCGTCGGTCAGGATCACGTATTCGCCCCCACCCAGATCGAACCCCTTGACGATCCGGCCGGCATCCACTTCCTTGCCGGTCCGCTCGTTGACCTTCTTGTAGCGGATACGGTCCGAGGTCCCAGCTTCCAGCTGGTTGAAGTGGATGGCCTTGTCCTGCGTGGCGGGATAGAGCCCCACCGGGACGTTGACCAGCCCGAAGTTGAGCGAGCCCTTCCAGATGGTTCGTGCCATGCAGCTCCTTCGTCGCGGTCAGACCGGATCCGACACCCTGTCACAGCCCCCGACAAGGCTAGTTCCGGCCCCCGACCCTCCTCAATAGGTGATTTGAAGGTGCGACCCGGTCTGGGTCGAAAGATGCTCCCAGCCCGGGTGCGGTGACGCCGGGACGGTCCGATGAGGTCGGATTTGCCTTCGGACCTGCTCTGATCGTGTCCTGTGCGGGCGGGCACGACCTCGGTCGACGTCCCGCTCGAGCTCTCCCATCGGCCGGATAAACCGACGAACTCAGCCGTCGACCGTCTTGAACCGCCAATTGCCGAGATCGATCATGTGCACGCTGCATGCCTCCACCTCGACCAGGTTGCCACGGTGGTCGGCGAACTCACCGCTTCCCTCCACCGGGCCGGGGCAGGCATGGGCGGTCCCCGTGGCGGGGTCCCGGCACAGTCGGAAACAGTGGCCCGGGTCGAGAATGAAAGCCGGGGCATAGAAGCCTCGGC
The DNA here is from genome assembly GCA_050011635.1 of Acidimicrobiales bacterium. Classification (GTDB taxonomy): domain Bacteria; phylum Actinomycetota; class Acidimicrobiia; order Acidimicrobiales; family RAAP-2; genus Bog-756. The sequence goes on along the minus strand of JBEKIU010000028.1, from coordinate 5,245 downwards.
CGTCGGACGCCCGAGCGCCCGCCGGCTCGATCCGATGGGCGGCCGACGGTGGGCGCCGGGACCGGATCCGCCGAGCGACGGCGACCATCACCACCGCGACCACGATCGTCGCTGCCGTCAGGGTAACGGCGATGCTCACGACCGGTCGGCCTCGACCTGCCCGGCTGATGGAGACGTCGGTCGGAGTGGCTTCTGCATCGTGGATCTCGCCGGACCGATCATGATGTGCACCTCGGGGTCGCCGGTCTCCGCCAGTATGGCCCAACGGTGCGACCCACGGGTCCCCCCGATGGCGGGTTGGAGGAGGAAAGTGCCCATCAAGTGTCCAAACCGACCTGCCGATGCCTCACCCATGGAGGCCCGCTCGGCATCGGAGACATCGGAGCACGTCGCCGTGCTGTTGCGCTCCAGGTACCGGTGCGATCGGTGCTACAAGAACTGCCAGGTCCCCTGCAGGTTCACCGGCGCGGAATTCCGACGGCTGGTCCGGGCCGTGTCCTCGATCTGTGACGGCGACGCCCCGGAGACCTCCGACGGAACGTTTGAGCCTACCGCTCGGACGAACCATCAGCTCCGTCGAAACTAACCTTCAGCTCCGTGGTTGACACTATGGAGTGATGCCGACGGAGGACTCCGCACTCAGTGACCGATCCCTGGTCGAACTGGCGCTGGTGGGCGACCGCGAGGCGTTCTCCGAGCTCGTTCACCGCCACCAGCCATCGGCAGACAAGGTGTGTCGCCGGCTCCTGGGGAACGCCGAGGCGGCGCGGGACGCCGTGCAGGAGGCGACGCTGGCCGCGTGGCTCAACCTCGACCGGCTCCGCCGTCGCGATCGTTTCGGTCCCTGGCTCAGCGGGATCGCCCTCAACGCCGCCCGTCAGTCGCTCCGCAGGTCACTGTCCGAGGCGCGACGGGCCGCACGTGCCGACAGGCCCCCGGATGCGGCATCGCCCGAGAATGACGCGGAGACGGCGGAGTTGAGGACCCGGGTGCACTCGGCCGTGAGCGAACTGCCCCGGGGACAGAGAGAGGCCGTCTACCTCTTCTACCTGAGCGGCCTCACCCATCGGGAGGCCGCTCAGGAGCTCGGGGTCTCGGTCAACGCCGTCAAAGCCCGGCTCCACCAGGGTCGGCTGAAACTCAGCCATATGCTCGCCGACCTACGAACCACGGAGGTACCAGTGCAACCCACCGACGACTTCGTTCCCGTGCACATCTCGGACGTGCGCTCGACCACCCACAACGGTGCGGACCGGTTCGGGATCGTGCTGCTGGAGAGCGCGGACGCCTCGCGTCACCTGCCCATCTTCATCGGCCTCCCGGAAGCGACCGCACTGGCCTTCAGTCTCGAGAACGTGGAGATGCCCCGTCCGATGACATACCAGCTGGCTGCGAGCTTGTTGGAGGCGTGTGGGGGCCGGGTCGTCGAGGTACGGATCAGCGAGCTGGCCGAGTACATCTTCCTGGCCACGGTGGTGGTGGAGACGCCGGTCGGGGTCCGGGAGACCGACGCCAGGCCGAGTGACGCCCTCAATCTGGCCGTGCTGGCAGGTGCGCCCATGACGGCCAACGGTTCCATGCTCCGGGTGCTCGATGACATGACCTGGTGGAACGACCTCACCAGCCGGGCGGAGTTCGTCCGAGAGGTCCGAGACCGCCAGGAGCTCCAACGCAAGACGCTGCTGGAACGGGTCCGGCCCGTACCGTGACGGGTTGCGTCACGAATTTCGGCCCTGCCGGTTCCTTGCCTCACGGACTGGTGCGATCCGGACCATGCAGTTGTAGGTCACCAGCGCGATGGCCAGATGCATCGTCATCAGTACGGCGACGGCCTTTGCCGGTGCGCCGTTGAGGAGGATCCACACGTCCGGCGCGAACAGGACGATGGTGACCAGGACGGCCAGGCGCAGGTACAACCACCGAGGCGCGGAGCTTATGCGGGTGATGATCGGCCACCCCACGCAGGCGATGACCACGCCGATGAACGTGAGCTTGGAATAGTCAGAGAACCGGAAGTGCACGTATCCCTTGGTCGACGGGAACACGGCGGTGCCGATGGCCACCAACGCCGCATCCGCGGCCAACGAGCCGACGATCGAAGCCACCGAGGCCACCAGGACCATCACCGCCGAAGGCTGCCGGTGTCTGGGCGCGAGATCGACGCGAGCCCAGTGCAGCGCTTCTTCGAATGCTGTGGGTTGCGGGCTCACAGGTAACTCCTCTCCGTCGCTGAGGCGAGATCGGCCACGGCGTACCGGTGCATGGTATGACCCCTACGTGACGGCAACATGAAGTGGTGGGAGAATTTCGTCAGGTTCCGGCCCGCGACGACATGGTGATGAAGTCGCGGGCCCACCAGGGCTCGAAGTACCTGCCCGGCGTGCCGACCATGCCCGGCAGGAGCTCTGTCCCGTCGGAAGGCGTGGCCGGCCCCAAGGGAGCGCTCGGGCTGTAGACGGAGAAGTTGACCCAGTCGGTGTTGATGTCCAGCTCCATGGCCCGGACCGCCCCCGCCCGGACCAGGAGATCAGCCAGATCGGTGATATTGAGCCCGGGGCCCCCGACGTAGACGAGGGCCCCATCGGCAGTGATCCCGACCCCCGAGCGCCAGACGTAGACCGAGTCGCCGAGCGTCGCGCCCCACCTCGTCGTGTCCGTGGCGTCGAGACCGGCGACAGGTTGGCCGCCGTCGACGAGCAGGTCCAGGTTCTGGCGCACCGAGACCACAGACGGGCTCATGGCCACGTCGGATCCCCACGCCCCGACCGTCGCCGAGCCGTTGGCATAGACAACGAAGGAGGCGGCTCCGGTCCTCAGGGGAACAATCGTCCGGGCGTCGGTGTAGTAGCCGCCATTCGCCGCAGTCATCAGGAAGCCGGCGTTGAACGCGGCGACGAGGGAGCCGGCTGCACTGCTGCTGATGGGAGCGGAGTGGCTGAACGGTCCGCCTCCCGGGATGATGCTCCCGGAGTACAGGGTTGCCTTCAGCAGCTTGGTATCCATCCAGGCCACGCCGACGACATAACTGGTGTGGACGGGATCGGGCCGCAACGTGGTCTCGTAGACCGCGGGGATCCCGGCGATCAGGCGACCGGCCGGCGACCACTGCCCTTCACCGGCGATGGGCGGGCTGGCGACGGGGACGATCGGGGCCGGCGGTGGGAGGTGCGCGGGGCCGGTGCTCACCACGGCCGGAGCCCGCTTCGGCACACGGATGGCACCGGCGGGGGGCTTCCCTCCCCGGGCCGGCGGGTGGTGTGTGTACCATTCGTTCTCGATCCAGTTGACGGTGCTGGCCCCGCCGTGTTCTCGGGCCCACTCGGCGAAACGGGCGCTCACCGATGCGCCCAGGGACGGATCGGTCAATGCCCCGCCCAAGGAAACAGCCAGCCAGATCAGGAATCCGGCCAGCACGAGGGCCACGATCCGGCGACGAAGGAACCGGGACCTGCTCGGACGTCTGTCCCCTCCGCCGGCTCGGCGCGCGGGGGGCCGTCGGACATCGGTCCGCGTTGCCGTATCGGTCAAGGAGCTACGTTTTTCGTGTCACGAGCCGTCGATGACGGACCGGATCCCTCCCCACGGGGCGGCGCGACGGCGTATCCGTCGCCGGGCCCGTGGGCGACTGCTCGTCGAGAGCCATCGTCGGCGTCCATTGGTCTCACCGTACGCTCCGTTCCTGACGGTTGCGTGAAGTTCGAATGGAAGATCGGTTCCAGGCCTTTTCGCCGTCGGTCAACAGAGCGACGGGTCTGTCTGACCGGCATCGAGGGGAGCCGGTTCGGCTGGCCGGGTCGTCGGAGCGCCGTTCGATCCGCGCCCCGAAGACCTCCGCCACGACACCTCCATTCGTGCGCCACCGGACGGTGCACTCGTCACCGACCACGTCCCACCGGATGCCCTGACCACCGAGTCGGCGATGGCGAGGCCGAGCCCGACACCACCCGGTGCGTCCGTCCCGCGGTGGAACCGGTCGAAGACGAGCGACCGTTGCGAGACTGGGATCCCCGGCCCGGTATCGTCGACCTGGAGGAAGACGCGACTGCCGGTCCCTCGAACCCCGACCCGCACGTACCCCCCGGTGCCCGCGTACTTGCAGGCGTTGTCGACGAGCACGCCAACCAATCGGTCGATCCAGCTTGCGTTGGCCTGGATCCAATACGGATCCGTACCCTCGATGTCGACGACCAGGACCACCCCGCGCCCGGTGGCCACCGGTTGGAACCGCTCGCCGCACACTCGTGCCGCGGTGGCGATGTTGGTGCGTTGCTCGCGTTGTGCATTTGTTCCCTCGTCGTCGGCCCGCGCCAGCCACAACAGCTCATCGATGATGTGCCGGAGCCTGTGGCCCTCTTGCGAGATCCGGCTGAGCACCGACCGATACTCCTCAGGAGTTCGCGAACGACTCAATGACAACTCGACCTCGGCCTCGATCACGCTCAGTGGCGTTCGCAATTCGTGCGAGGCGTCGGCCGTGAACTCGGCCTGGCGCCGTTGCACGATCTCCAACGGGGCCGATGCGCGAAGGCCCACGACGAGGGATCCTCCGTACACCACGACCAGCACCGCCACCCCGAACAGGATCTCGGGAGCCAGCAGGGCGTTCCTCACCCGGTCCAGTTGGGCCAGGCTCTCCCCGGCGATGAGCCAACCCGACCCGAACTTGACGGCGCTGACCCGAAAGAGCGTGCCGCCGGCGCTGACCGTGGTCGGGGCACCGGTCATGGCCAGATGCGGAAGACGGGGAGACCCGGGAGACAGGGCCGTCGACGAACCGGATGGCGTGGCGGTCCACAAGAAGATCGGCACGTCGTCGAGGTCTCCATCCCCGGTCGCCGAACCCGGCGCGGTGCGAAGGGCCTGAGGTGTCTCTCTCGCGGTCTGCGACAGCCGGACGGCGAGCCGGGCGTCGGCCTGTTCCGTGAGGCGGCGGGCGACGAGCAGATTCAACGAGAGCACGGCCACGACGTAGCAGGCCATGACCACCGCGGTCGCCACCGTCGCCACCCTGGCCGCGTGGAGGCGCCGGGACCGGCCGGTGTTCACCGGGTCACCAGCCGATACCCCGCACCACGGACCGTCTCGATCTTGGCGTTGCTGTCGGCGATCTTGGCCCGAAGTCGGCCCACATGGACGTCGATGGTGTTCGATCCCACGGCGTCCGCCTCGTTGTCCCAGACGTGAAGTGCCATGGACCGCCGGGTGACGATCGAGGGGGCCCGGCGGAGCAGGATCTCGAGCAACC